>CAYSAC010000205.1:0-5956 GCA_964428815.1 uncultured Acidimicrobiaceae bacterium
CGAGCGGCAGAACACCACCATCCAGCTCATCGCGTCGGAGAACTTCACCTCGCCAGCCGTGCTCGAGGCGACCGGCACCGTCCTCACGAACAAGTACAGCGAGGGCTATCCCGGCAAGCGGTACTACGGCGGCAACGAGGTCATCGACTCCATCGAGGACCTCGCGCGCGAGCGCGCCAAGGCCTTGTTCGGCGCAGAGCACGCCAACGTCCAGCCGCACTCGGGCGCCAACGCCAACATGGCCGTGTACCAAGCGCTGCTCGAGCCAGGCGACACGGTTCTTGGCATGCGGCTCGACGCCGGCGGCCACCTCACGCACGGGTCGCCGGTGAACGCGAGCGGGATCCTCTATCACTTCGTCTCCTACGGCGTCACCAAGTCCGACGAGCGCATCGACCTCGACGAGCTGCGCGACGTCGCGCGAGCCGAGCGGCCGAAGCTGATCGTCGCTGGCGCGACGGCCTACGCGAGGATCATCGACGCCGAGCCGATCCGGGCCATCGCCGACGAGGTCGGCGCGCTCTTCATGTTCGACGCCGCCCACATCGCCGGCCTGATCGCGGCCGGCGTGCACCCCAGCCCCGTCCCCCATGCGGACGTCGTCACGCTCACGACCCACAAGTCCCTGCGCGGGCCTCGCGGTGGGTGCATCCTCACCACTGCCGCGCTGGCGGAGAAGATCGACAAGTCGGTGTTCCCCGGCATGCAAGGTGGTCCGCTCGACCACGTGATCGCGGCGAAGGCGGTGGCCTTCCGCGAGGCCGCCACACCGGAGTTCGCCGAGTACGCACAGCAGATCGTGCGCAACGCCCAGGCGCTCGCCGAAGCGCTCGCCGGACACGGCCTGCGCCTCGTCTCTGGCGGCACCGACAACCACCTGATGCTCGTGGACCTGCGCACCTTCGACGAGGAGCTGTCAGGGAAGAAAGCCCGCCTCGCGCTCGATCGCGCCGGCATCAGCCTCAACGAGAACACGGTGCCCGACGATCCGCGTCCCCCGTACATCACCAGCGGCCTGCGCATCGGTACGCCCGCGGTCACGACGCAGGGCATGCGCGAGCCGGAGATGGCTGTCGTCGGCGGGCTCATCCACCGCGTCCTGGTTGGTCGAGCCGACGACGCCGAGCTGGCGGCGGTGCGCGACGAGGTGCTCACGCTCTGCTCCAAGTTCCAGCCCTACCCGGCGCGCTGATCGCCGCGTGACGGACTACCTGATCGTCATCGCCGCGGCCGCGGCGGTGACGTTCTGCACCACACCGCTCATGCGGCGCCTGTCGTTCCGCGTCGGCGCGGTGGTGAAGCCGGACGACCGGCGCGTGCACACCGTCCCGACCGCGCTGCTGGGCGGCGCCGCCATCCTCTTCGGGTTCCTCGCCGGGATGGGCGTCGCGTGGCGCGTCGAGGGGTTCGACTCGATCTTCGAGGCCAGCACCGCGCCGCTCGGTGTCGTGCTCGCCGCGGTCGTGATGTTCGCCGTCGGTCAGGTCGACGACCTGCGCGACGTGTCGGCGCCCGCCAAGCTGTCCGGCAACGTCCTTGCCGGCAGCGTCCTGTCGCTCGCGGGCGTCGGCATCCTCTTCTTCCGCATCCCGTTCGCGGGCGTGCTCTCGCTGTCACCGGACCTGTCCGCATTCCTCACCGTGCTGTGGGTCGTCGTGATGGCGCAAGCGGTCAACCTCATCGACGGCCTCGACGGGCTCGCGGCCGGCATCGTGGCGATCGCCGCAGTGGCGTTCGTCCTCTACGCCGAGCGGCTGAACGACGTTGGCATCATCGGCCTCGACAACCCCGGCCCCCTGATCGCGGCGTGCGTGCTCGGCGCGTGCCTCGGCTTCCTGCCCCACAACTTCCACCCCGCGAAGATCTTCATGGGCGATGCCGGCGCCCTGCTACTCGGGCTGCTCATGGCGGCATCGACGATCGCGGTGGGCGGCAACACCGACACGGCGTTCTCCGGCCAGACGTTCTTCTTCTTCGCTCCGCTGTTCATCCCGCTGGTGATCCTCGGCGTCCCGATCGTCGATACCGCGTTCGCCATCGTCCGCCGCGCGAGCAAGCGCTCGGGCGTCGCGACCGCCGACAAGGAGCACCTGCACCACCGGCTCATGCGCCTGGGCCACGGGCAGCGCCGCAGCGTCCTCATCCTCTGGCTCTGGACCGCGCTCCTGTCGGGTCTCGTGCTCTACCCGACCTACACGGGCAAGGGCGACGCCATCGTCCCAATCGGCGTCCTCGCCCTCGCGCTCATCCTCTTCACCCTGTTCGCGCCGGGCGTCCGCGAGGCGAAGGAGCGCTAGCGGACGGCGCCCAACCCCCAACCTTTGGGTTGCTAAGGTGCGCCGCCGACCGGGGCAAGGAATCTGGATTTGCCCCACCGAAACCGGGTTCGCTACATTGCGAAAATCTTCACAAGCGACCCCAGAAGGGTGACTGCGTGGACCTCGGCCAGCGACGTGAGCTGAACAACGGATTCGGGGAAACCCTGTCCCGCGCGTTCGAGCTCGTGATCACGCCGATGGTGTTCGGCTTCCTCGGCTACCTGCTGGACGGACGTCTAGGCACCCGGCCCCTCTTCATGCTCGTGCTCTTCCTCTTCGCTCTCGGCTACCTCGTCTGGAAGATGGTCAGGGGCTACGACACAGCCATGAAGGTCCAGGAGTCGAAGCTCCCCGGTCGGCGGGCGCCGCGATGAGCGACACCCTGCCGGTACCCGACGTCGAGCGCGACATCGTCCGCGACATGCTCCGCCGGGGGCTGCCCGCGGCCCCCGTGATCGTCCTCGTGTCGTGGATGATCGGCGGCACCGACATCGCCGCGTCGGTCGCTTACGCCATCGCCATCGTCGCGGTGAACCTGGTCCTCGCCGCGTGGTCGCTCGGCTGGGCGGCTCGCATCTCGCCCACCGCGCTCATGGCGACCGCGCTCGGCGGCTTCCTCGTCCGCATGGGGCTACTCACCGTCGCCGTCATGGTCGTGAAGGAGCGCGACTGGGTGTCGCTACCCGCGCTCGCCATCACCGTGCTGCTCACCCACCTCGCACTGCTCTTCTGGGAGACCCGCTACGTGTCGGCCTCCCTCGCCTATCCCGCCCTCAAGCCCCGCCAGCAGGAGGCTCGCACGTCGTGATCGCCCTCGAGTTCCCGCCGATCAGCCACGCCATCGAGTGGCCGACTCTGTTCCTGAGCGGCGCGTTCGCCGTGAACAAGGTCGTGCTGCTGATGTGGATCTCGGCCGCGATCGTCTTCGTCTTCCTCTTCAGCGCCGGTCGCAAGCAACAGCTCGTGCCCACCGGCGTGCAGAACCTGGGCGAGGCCACGGTCGACTTCATCCGCAACGACATCATCCTGCAGACGATGGGCCCCGAGGGCTTGCCGTTCACTCCGTTCCTGCTGACGCTTTTCACCTTCATCCTCACCTGCAACATCTGGGGCATCATCCCCCTCGCACAGATGCCGGTGAACGCACGCATCGCCCTCCCGGCGTTCATGGCGATCCTGATATTCGTCATCTACAACGTCATGGGCATCGCCAAGCAGGGCCTGTTCGGTTACCTGAAGTCGTCGCTCTTCCCGCCGGGTTGCCCGAAGGCCCTCTACCTCCTCGTCTCGCCCATCGAGCTGGTGCAGCTGCTCGTATCGAGGCCGCTGTCACTGGCGGTCCGGCTCTTCGCCAACATGCTTGCCGGCCACCTGCTGCTGATCACCTTCGCGGTCATCTCGACCGCGCTGTTCAAGGCGACCTACATCGGGGCTGTCGTCCCCGGCGCCCTGCTGATCGGCCTCACCGGCTTCGAGGTGCTGGTCGCGTTCTTGCAGGCCTTCATCTTCACGATCCTCGCCGCCGTGTACATCGGTGGCGCCATGCACCCCGAGCACTGATCCCAGAGAAGGAGAAATACGTTGCTTGAAATCCTCGCAGAACAGGACCCCGGCGAGCTCGTCAGCGGTCTGACCGCGGTCGGCCGCGGCATCGTCTACGGCGGGGCGGCCATCGGCCCCGGCATCGGCATCGGCCTGGTGGTCGGCAACGCCATCACCGCCATGGCCCGCCAGCCAGAGGCAGCCGGCATGGTGCGCACCACCATGTTCCTCGGCATCGCGTTCACCGAGGCTCTCGCCCTGTTCGGGTTCGTCCTTGCCTTCATCATCTCGGGCTGAGCGCGATGCGCATCCGGTCGCTCATCATCGCCACCCTGCTCGGCGCCTCGGCGATCCTGGCTGCCCCCACCGCTGCGCTCGCGCAGGAGGAGCCGGCCAAGGATCTCACCGACGCGTCCGAGGAGTGCATCAAGCTCCTCGAAGAGGGCAAGAAGGTTGACGACTGCCACAAGGCGCCGAGCCCGATCGTGCCAGAGACGAGCGAGCTGGTGTGGGGCGTCATCTCCTTCGCCGCGCTGTTCTTCCTGCTGTGGAAGTTCGCCTACCCCGGGATCAAGAAGGGCATGGAGGGGCGCACCGAGCGCATCCGCGCCGACCTCGACGCGGCGGACGGCGCGAAGGCAGAGGCCGAGACGCTCCTCACCGACTACAAGGCTCAGCTCGCCGACGCCCGCAACGAGTCCGGTCGCATCATCGAAGAGGCCCGTCAGACGGCCGACGCGATGAAGCGCGACGCCGAGGCCCGCCTGCAGACAGAGCTGGCCGAGATCCGCACCCGCGCGACAGCTGACATCGAGGCGTCAAAGGCCCAGGCCATCGCCGACCTTCGTGGTGAGGTGGCAAAGCTCGCCATCGGTGCCGCCGAGGTGGTCATCCAGCGCAACCTCGACCGTGACACCCAGACCCAGCTCATCGAGGAGTACATCAGCTCGGTGGGCGCGGTCCGAGGCTCATGACGATGCACACGTTGCAGCACCGTGACAGCCCGGCCGGCGTCGGGAGCGCCAGCGAGCAGCCGGCACGCGCCGGCGAGCGAAGCGAGTGGCGCCATGAGTAATGACGACCGGATCCTGGCCTACGCCGAGGCGCTCTTCGGGGTCGCCAAGGCCGAGGGCTCGCTGGCCGAGGCTGAGGACGAGCTGTTCCGGTTCTCGCGCGTCCTCCAGGGCAACGACGAGCTCCGCAACGCCCTCACCGACGCGAACATCCCGGCCAGCCGCCGCCAGCAGATCGTCGAGGACCTCCTCGGCGGCAAGGCGTCAAGCACGACCGTCTCGCTCGTGTCGATGGTCGTCGGTGCGGGGCGCTCCCGCGAGCTCCCGTCGATCATCGACGAGCTGGTCCGCATGAGCGCGGCCGAGGCGAACTTGGAAGTCGCCGAGGTCCGGTCCGCGGTCGAGCTGACCGACGACCAGCGCGACCGCCTCGCCGCCGCCCTGGCCAACGCCACCGGCCAGCAGGTCGAGGTCAAGGTCGTCGTCGACCCATCGATCATGGGTGGCCTGGTCGCCCAGATCGGCGACACGGTCATCGACGGCAGCGTCCGCACCCGGCTCGAGCAACTCAAGACAGCCTTCTGAGAGACAAGGGAAACCATTGGCTGAGCTGACCATCAACACCGCAGACATCACCGCCGCCCTCGAGAAGAACCTCGCCGACTTCAACCCGACGCTCGAGAGCGCGCAGGTCGGCCGGGTCATCGAGGTCGGCGACGGCATCGCCCGCGTCTCGGGCCTGCCCGGCGCCTCCGTGAACGAGCTGCTCGAGTTCGAGGGCGGCGGCAAGGGCCTCGCCCTCAACCTCGACGAGGAGTCGATCGGTGCCGTCGTGCTCGGCGAGGTCGACGAGATCGAGGAGGGCCAGACGGTCAGGGCGACCGGCGAGATCCTCTCCGTGCCGGTCGGCGACGGCCTGCTCGGCCGGGTCGTCGACGCCCTCGGCAACCCCATCGACGGCGGCGGCGCGCTCACCAACGTGCAGCAGCGCCGCATGGAGATCCAGGCGCCCGGGATCATGGGCCGCAAGCCCGTGCACGAGCCGCTGCAGACCGGCATCAAGGCCATCGACGCGCTGACGCC
>CAYSAC010000206.1:0-5945 GCA_964428815.1 uncultured Acidimicrobiaceae bacterium
TCGCTCATGTTCCAGATCGCGCTGTCGCGCACGATGCCCGCGTTGTTGACGAGCACGTCGAGCCGGCCCCAGGCGTCGACGGCCTGCTGGACCATGCGCCCCGCGGCGTCGAAGTCGGCGACATCGTCATAGCTGGCGACGGCCTCGCCACCGCGCTTCTCGATGAGCGCGACGGTGAGGTCGGCGTCGCGGCTCTTGCCCTCGCCGGTCACCGACGTGCCGAGGTCGTTGACGACGACGCGCGCGCCGTGCTTCACGAGCTCGAGCGCGTGGCCGCGCCCGATGCCGTGGCCGGCGCCGGTCACGATCGCGACCTTGCCGTCGAGGAGACCCATGGGTTGCGCCTTTCGTCGTCAGCGACCGAAGCGGTCGCGCAGCTCGTACTTGAGGACCTTGCCGGTGGGGTTGCGCGGCAGCACGTCGACGACCTCGAGCTGCTCTGGCGACTTCTGCTTGGCCAGTCCGTTGGCGACCGTGAACTCCAGGATCTCGGCCAGCAGCGGCGGGTCGCCAGAGTCCTTGGGCACGACCACCGCGCACACCCGCTCACCGGTGCGGTCGTCGGCCAGGCCCACGACCGCGACATCGGCGATCTTCGGGTGGCTGAAGAGCAGGTCCTCGACCTCCTTGGCCGAGATGTTCTCCATGTTGCGGATGATGATGTCCTTCACCCGCCCAGTGATCATGAGACCGCCGTTGGCGTCGAAGCGTCCGAGGTCGCCGGTCTTGAAGTAGCCGTCGCCGTCGAAAGCCTCAGCGTCGAGCGAGCTGTCGAGGTAGCCGCGCATGAGCATCGGCGCCTTGAGGCGGATCTCGCCCTCCTCGCCCGCGCCCGCGCGCTGACCGTCGAGCGTCACGAGGATCATGTCGACACCGGTCACCGGCCGGCCCTCTGTGCCGGCCAGCGTCTCGTCGTCGTCGTGGATCGAGGCCATCGTGACGATGGGCGCCTCGGTCATGCCGTAGCCGGACACGACGCCGACGCCGCCGAGCTCGGCCTTGACGTCGTAGTGCAGCTGCGGCGGCTTCGGCGCGCCACCACCGATGTAGGCGCGTGCCTTCGGGAACAGCGGTGCGCTGTCGGGATGGTTGCGCTGGTACGCGAGGTAGGCCATGTGGAACGGGGTGCCTGCGCCGGCGAGGGTCACCTCGTGCTCCTTGAGGACCGGCGGGGTGGCCTCTGCGTCGAAGGCCTCGACGATGATGAGCGTGCAACCGAACCGCAGCGCGCTGAACACGTACACCGCGCCGGCGACGTGGGTGAACGGGAAGACGCAGCCGATGCGATCCGCCTCGGTCACGTCGAGCCGTTCGCACATCCCGACCGCGGCGGCCTCGATCGAGCCGTCGGTGTGCTGCGCGCCCTTCGGGTCAGCGGTCGTCCCGGACGTGTAGTAATACCAGCGGACTGGCATTCCGGTGGGTGGCGGCGGCAGCTGCGCAGGATCGCCCTGCGGCAGCGCGCGGTCGGCGACAAGCACCTCGAGACCGGGCTGCTCGGCGGCGATCGCCAGCGCCATCTCCTCGAAGTCGAAGCCCCGCCACGTGCCCGGCACGATGAGCAGCTGGCTGCCGGCCTGCTTGGTGATGAAGCCGACCTCGCGCTGGCGGTAGATCGGCAGCATCGGGTTCTGGATCGCGCCGAGCCGGCTCAACGCGGCGACGAGCACGAGCGACTCGATCCAGGTCGGCAGCTGCCACGAGACGACAGAGCCCTCGCCGACGCCGAGCCGGGCGAGGCCGGCGGCCGCGTGCTCAGCGGCTGACCGGTACTCCGCGAACGTCATCGTGCGGCCGTCGCCGTCCACGATCATGAGCGCGTCCGGCGCGTGCGCGGCGCGCTCCTCGACCAGCGCCCAGAGGTTGGGACCCTCCGCCATGTCATCCCCCTCGCTCGCGCGTATCTGACGGACCGTCAGACCATAGCGGCGCGCTTGTGACCGACGCCATGCTGACCCAGCGGGCTTGCAGCCGTACCGTGTCGCGATGGGTCGCCATTGGGGGACAGGTCCTGGCGCCGCGCTCTGCGAGCGAGTCGGCCTGCGGATGTCTGCAGTGCTGGCGTTCGCGCACCTCGACGGGGCGCTGTTCGTGTTCGCCTACCTCGAGTTCATCGCCCCGTCCGAGAAGACAGGCGGCGGCAGCATCACCCTCGACGTCGTCTTCTTCGTCGGCTTCATGGTCCTCGTCTTCCCGGCGGCCGCCTGGCGGTGCCACCGGGTGTACGTGAACGGACTCGACTGGCTGGCAGCCGACCGTCGGCCAACGGCGCCGGAGCGGGACGCGACCCTTCGACTCCCGGCCCGCGTCGTGCTCGTAACACTGGCGCCGTGGGCCGCCGCGGCGGTCGTGTTCAGCGTCGGCTCACTCACCTACGACCACACGGCGCCGCACGTGGTGAAAGTCGCTGCGACGGTGCTCCTCGGTGGCATCGTCAGCTGCGCGCTCGCGTTCATGCTCGTCCAGCGGTTGTTCCGCCCGATCTTCGCGATCGCGCTCGCAGGCGAGGTTCCCGAGCGGGCCTCGACGCTTGGCGTGAAGCCAAAGCTCGTCCTCACGTGGCTGCTCGGCTCGGGCATCCCGCTCGCTGGCCTCGCGCTGCTCCCGTTCGCCGGCCGCCACGCGACTGAGCGCACCGACATCGCCGGCGCAGTTGTCGCTCTTGCTGCCGCCGGCCTGTTCATAGGTCTGCTGATGACCGCGCTCGTCGCCAAGTCGCTCTCCGACCCCCTTGGCGATGTTCGAGCCGCGCTCGAGCGGGTGCGGGCCGGCGACCTGTCCGTCGAGGTCGAGGTCGACGATGGTGGCGAGATCGGGTTGCTGCAGAGCGGTGTGAACCGCATGGTCGCTGGCCTCCGGGAGCGACAGCACCTCGAAGACCTCTTCGGCAAGCACGTCGGCTCAGAGGTCGCCGAGCACGCGCTCGCTCAGGGCAGCGGCCTCGACAGCGAGCAGCGCGAGGCGTCCGCCCTCTTCGTCGACATCATCGGCTCCACCGCGATGGCAGAGGTGCTCGAGCCGCACGAAGTCGTCGATCGCCTCAACGCGTTCTTCGGTGCGGTAGTGCGGGTCGTCGCCGGCGAAGGCGGCTGGGTCAACAAGTTCGAGGGCGACGGCGCCCTGTGCGTTTTCGGCGCGCCCGCCATCCAGCCCGACCATGCCGCCCGGGCGCTGCGCGCCGCCCGCAGCCTTCACGACGACCTCCGCGCACTGGCCGCGGCGCACCCTGGCCTCGATGTCGCCATCGGTGTGTCGTCGGGTCCGCTGGTGGCCGGCAACGTCGGCACCGAGCAGCGCTACGAGTACACCGTCATCGGCCGGCCGGTGAACGAGGCCGCTCGGCTCAGCGAGCTGGCGAAGGAACGCCCTGGCCGCGTGCTCGCCGCCGCCGGCGCGCTCGACCGGGCGGGTGACGAGGCGACGCGCTGGGGCGCGCTCGGCACGGTGGGGCTGCGAGGCCAGACCGCTCCGACGGCGATCTTCGAGCCAGTGCCGGTCCGGGAGCCAGCCCACACCTGAGCCCCAGGCGAATGTGGTGCATGAAGTGCAGCTATCACTGCATTTCGTGCACGGAGTTCGTGGGACAAGGGTTCACTGTCACAGTCCGTGGAGATCATGGATGTCATGTCCATGCTCACCGACACCGAGCTCGCGGCAATCGCCGCCTCCCAGGACAGCACCTTCAGCCGTGACCAAGCAATCGCCTGCGGCCTGACACCGACAGAGCTGCGATGGCAGCTCCAGCGCGGATCCATCATCTCCTTGGCGCGCAATGTCTTCGCGTTCGCCGGCAGCAGTACCACATGGCGACGCCAGCTGTGGGCGGCCGTGCTCGAAGGAGGCGAAGGCGCGGCAGTCAGCCATCGGAGCGCGGCTGCGCTGTTCGGTCTGCCGGGCTTTCCTGAGGGACCGGTCGAGATCACGCGACGCGAGACGCACAGCCATCGGACGCACCTGTCCACGATCCACACGACGTTCTGGCTGCCCGAACACCACGTCACTCGCATCGCCGGCCTCCCCTGCACGATCCTCCCCCGCTGCGTCTTCGAGCTCGCCGCGCTGTCCTCACCCAAGCGGCTGCGACGTGGCCTGCCGTACGTGCATGAGGACAAGGTCGAGCGCACGTATGACAACGCGACGAGGCTCGGGCTGACCAATGAGCGCGCGGCGGAGGTCGTGGCGACGCTCGGCAAGCGTGGCAAGCCCGGAACACAGCTCATGCGCCGGATCCTCGACGAGCGGGACGAGGGCTACGCCTGCACGGAGAGCGAGCTCGAAGACCTTGTCCGCTCAGTGCTCGCCGCGCACGGCCTGGCGCAACCCGACCGCCAGCGAGTCCTCGGCGGCGACATGCCGGCTGGCCGCGTCGACTTCGTCTACCTGCTGGCCAGGATCGTCATCGAGGCCGACAGTCGCAAGCACCACACGGCGCTCCTGGATCGGCGCAATGACAGCACGCGCGATCTCGACCTCGCGGCGGCGGGCTTCGCCGTCATCCGAGTCACCTATTGGGACCTTGTCCACCAGCCGTGGAAGTTCATCGCCGCCGTCCGCGCCCAGCTCAACCGCTGAACTCCGTGCACGAAGTGAAGTCATGGCTGCACTTCGTGCACCACATTCGCTAGTGCGGTCTAGAACGACCCCACCGCCGCGATCACGTCTTCGCTGATCTCGGCCTCGGTGCGCTCCAGGCTGATCGCGGTGACCTTCAGCACGGTCAGCAGCGCGAGCCATGCCCCGAACAGCAGGTCCTGCTGGCCCAAGCGCTGGGCGAGCGCGTCCACCGGCGGTCGGATGCCTCCCGCGGTCGCGGCCGCGGCAGTGATCGTCGCGGTGAGCAGCTCGAGCCGGTGCTCTGGCACTGCGCCGTCGAGCGCGAGCTGGGCGAGGAGCGCGGCCTGGTCGTAGGCCTCGTCGGTTTCCGCGACCATCCGCCGCAATGCAATCGCCGCCGCGTCGAGCAGTGCACCGGCGATGGCTTCGGGTCCGTGCTCCTCGACGCCCCGGCCGAGCACAGCAGCGGCCCGCTCGGGCTCACCTTCGAGCACCTGCGTCTCGAGCGCCTCTCGAACGACCTCACTCAGCTCCATCGGCTCAGGCTACGGGGGGGTCGGCTCCGGCGCGACCCGGCCCCTCGAGCGGATGACGACCACCGCGAGGGCGATGACGACGACGACCATCCCCGCGACCTGCTGAGCCGTGACGGGTTCGTCGATGAGCGCGGCGGCGGTCGCGGTGGCGACGACGGGGATCGCGAGCGTCATCAGCGACACCACGACGAGCGGGACGTGCGCGTGGGCCCAGTTCATGAGGAAGTGGCCGAGCGCGCCGTTGACGATCGCGATCACCGCGATCGTCGCCCAGCCCGACCACTCCGGCACGGCGAGCCGCTCGCCACTCAGCAGCACGACCGGCGAGGTGATCACGACGGCAACGATCGACAGGCCGGCGAGGTACTCGAAGCTGCCGAGCTCTCGGCGCGCCTGCTTCGAGGCGACGAAGTACCCCGTCCAAGCGACGAGCGCCCCGACCGCCAGCAGGTCGCCTCGGCGGCTCGCCTCGCCGGCGGCATCGGCGCCGAACACCACCGCAGCCGCGCCCGCGATCGCCACGAGGGCCCACAGACCGTCGCCGAGCTTCGGCCGCTCGCCGAAGAGGCGCGACGCCAGGCAGAGCACGAGCACCGGCTGCAGCGCCCCGATGATCGTGGCGTTGGCCACCGTCGTCTCCTGGACAGCGACGAAGAACAGGACGATGTCGAGCGCGAACGCGACGCCACCGACGAGCGACAGCCGCAGCAGCCGCCGCGTGAAACGCCCGCCGCTCAGGACAAACGCCGCGCTGGTCAGCACCGCTCCGATCCAGAGTCGGTGGAAGCTGATGGCCAGGCCGCTGACGCCGTCGACCTCCTTGATGAGCACCGAGCTGGCGCCCCAGACGACGAC
>CAYSAC010000207.1:0-5906 GCA_964428815.1 uncultured Acidimicrobiaceae bacterium
CCAGCCCGAGGCGTACATGCCCTCGAGCGACACCTACATCGAAAAGGACTCGTCGATCAACGACGAGATCGACCGGCTGCGCCACTCGGCCACCTCCGCGCTGCTCACTCGGCGCGACGTCATCGTGGTCGCGTCGGTTTCCTGCATCTACGGCATGGGCGCGCCCGAGGAGTACGCCAAGAACACGCTCATCCTCATGAAGGGTGATCAGCGCGACCAACGCACGATCCTCAAGAGGCTCGTCGACATGCGGTACGAGCGCAACGACGCCAACCTCGTCCGCGGCAAGTTCCGCGTGCGGGGCGACACCATCGAGGTGCATCCGGCGTACGAGGAGCACGCGGTCCGCATCGAGCTGTTCGGGGACGAGGTCGAGCGCATCACACGCGTCGACATGCTCACCGGCGAGCAGCTCGCCGAGCTCGAAGACCTCATGGTGTTCCCGAACACGCACTACGTCGCCGGCGACGAGCGCATGCAGACGGCGATCGCCGGCATCGAGAAGGAGCTCCAACAACGGCTCGCGTTCTTCGAGAAGGAGGGCAAGCTGCTCGAGGCGCAGCGTCTCCGCATGCGCACGCAGTACGACCTCGAGACCATGGCGGAGCTCGGCTACTGCAACGGCATCGAGAACTACAGCCGGCACATCGACGGGCGGAAGGCGGGCGAGCCTGCCCACACGCTGCTCGACTTCTTCGGCAAGGACTACCTGCTCGTCATCGACGAGTCCCACGTCACCGTCCCGCAGCTGCACGGCCAGTACGAGGGCGACCGCAGCCGCAAGGAAACCTTGATCGACTTTGGGTTCCGGCTTCCGTCGGCGGCGGACAACCGGCCGCTCCGCTGGGACGAGTTCTTCGAGAAGATCGGACAGACGGTCTTCCTGTCGGCCACCCCGTCGAAGTTCGAGATCGAGGTGTCCAGCCAGGTCGTGGAGCAGATCGTGCGCCCGACCGGTCTGGTCGATCCCGAGGTCGTCGTCAAGCCCACCAAGGGCCAGATCGACGATCTCATCGACGAGATCAACAAGCGCGTCGCGGTCGAGGCGCGTGTCCTGGTGACGACGCTCACCAAGAAAATGGCGGAGGACCTCACCGACTACCTGTTGGAGATGGGAATCCGCGTGCGCTACCTGCACAGCGAGGTCGACACCATCCAGCGCATCGAGATCCTGCGCGACCTGCGGCTGGGCGAGTTCGACGTGCTCGTCGGCATCAACCTGCTGCGTGAGGGTCTCGACCTCCCCGAGGTGTCGCTCGTCGCGATCCTCGACGCCGACAAGGAGGGCTTCCTGCGCAGCGAGACGTCGCTCATCCAGACGATGGGGCGGGCCGCCCGCAACGTCGACGGCCAAGTGATCATGTACGCCGACAAGGTCACCGACTCGATGCGCCGAGCGATCTCCGAGACCCAGCGCCGCCGCGGCCTGCAGCAGGCCTACAACGAGGCCAACGGCATCGACCCGCAGACCATCCGCAAGGCGGTGACCGACATCCTGGCCCAGCTGCGACCCTCGGAGACGGCGCCGATGCCGGGGAAGGACCGCCGGTCGAGGTCGCGCGACAAGGTCCACTCCGACCTTGCCAGCCTGCCGCCGTCCGAGCTCGGCCGTCTCATCCAGACCCTGGAGGAGGAGATGCATGAGGCGGCCACCGAGCTGCGCTTCGAGTACGCGGCCCGCCTGCGCGACGAGATCAACGACCTCAAGCGGGAGATGCGTCAGGCCGTCTGATCGACCGCACGCTCGTCACGAGCGCGAGCACACCGAAGAGCAACGTCGGCCCGGCGACTCGCGACCCGTTCGCCCAGAGGCCCGTTGCGTCGCGGCTGAGGATCGTGATGAACGCGGCGTTCGGGACGACGAGTGCCCACCACAGCGTCGACGGCCGGAACTTCACCGCGACGACGACACCGATGAGCAGCGCGATCACGATCAGCGCAGCGGCGTCCGAGTCCTGCCCGCCGCGCCAGCGCTCGACGCTCTCTGCTAGCCCGCCGAACGGCAACGTGAACTCGATCACCTGTTGGGTCATGACGTCGATCGTGAGTCGGAGCCAGAGCCACCACCCGGCGACTGCCCCGACCGCAGCCCCGGCGATCATGGCGCCGGCGCGATCGCGACGGTGGAGCGCGTACGCGACGAGGGTCACGAGGATCGCCTCTTTGCTGAGGGCGGCGAGCACGGCGAAGCCCGTCGCCCATCCGGGTCGTCGGTGCTCAGCCAAAGCGATCGCCGCGACCGCGCACCCGAGTGCGAGTGCATCAGCGGTGCCGATCCGCAGCGCGACCATGTTCGACGGCAGCAGACCGAACACGACGGCGATCCATGGGGGCGCGCCATGGCTGACACCGAGCGCGCCGGTCGCTAGCGAGCCGACGAGCAATGCGACGACCCCGACCGCGAGGAGCGCCATGAGCAAACCGGTGCCGCCGACACCCGGGTAGGCGAGGCCCGCGACGAGGGGGTAGGCGATGCGCTGAAGCCGGTACCGGGGCCGGTCCAGCGCGGGCGAAGCGTCGCCAGGGTGGAGCGGGTCACGGGCGACGGCATAGAACTGCTGACCGTCGTGACCGATTCCAGGCGCGAGATCACTGTTCGGGAAGTCGCGTTGCACGACTGCCGCGGACGGCCCGTCATCGCCCGGCCGAACCATGTCCAACAGCCCGAGCGGCGCCTGCAGGCAGCTGATCACCACCATCGCCGTCGTGATGGCGGTGCCGAGCAGCGACCACGCGACGATCTGTCGCCACGGGATCCGAGCCGCCATGGGCGCGGAGGGTAGTGCCATGGCCAGGTGCGCCTGGTCCATAAGGTGGGTGCGGTGAACATCGAGGCGGCCGTGCGACGCTTCAAAGACGCGCCGCTCATCGCGCACGCCGTTGTGCTCGGAGCGGTCCTGCTCTTGATGGAGCTCACGATCATCTCGGACCGGGTGTTCGTCTCCGACGAGGGCGCCTATGCGATCCAGGTGCGCGCGCTCGAGGCCGGCGGGTGGGAGGTCGAGTACCTCCTCCACGACGTCGATCCATCCGGGACCTACCAGCCCTACACCAACGCTGCTGCGACTGCTGCCGGCACGGCGACCTACGCGAAGCAGCCGTCCTACGTGTACGCGCTCCGAGCCTCCTACGCCGTCTTCGGTCGACTCGGTCTGAGACTGCTGCCGATCGCCGGGGCTGTCGCTGCTGGCGTCGCGGCCTGGATGATCGCGGGCGAGCTCGGTGTGCGGTCTCGAGGCACTGCACTGTGGCTGACGGCCGTGTCACCCGTGGTCGTCGCCAACGGGTTCATCATGTGGGCGCACAGTTGGGGCGCCGCGCTGGCCGGGTTCTCGGCGGTGGCCGCGTGTCGACTCGTGACGAAGCCCTCGTGGGCCGCGATCGTCGCCCTCGCCGCGAGCCTCGCCGCGTCCGTGCTCATCCGGGGCGAGGCGCTGCTCTGGGCAGGGGCGCTCTGTGCTGTCGTCGGCGTGGTCGCGTTGCGCCGGCGGTCATTGGTGCTCCTCGGCGGTGCTGTGGCAAGCGCTGGCTTCGCGCTGGGCGCCGAGGTGCTGCAGGCGCGTTGGGTTCGAACGATCGTCGTGGACTCGACAGTTGCTACCGAAGCGCGAGCCGGAGGTGGGATCACAGTCCGGGGTGAGACCCAGCGCTCGTGGGTGGCCGACCGTGTCGCTGCGTTCGTCCACACCGTCCTACACGAGTCGTCGGTTAACGGGCTGCGGTCGATCGCGATCCTCGGTGGCGCGGCGGCGGTGGGTGCCATCGCGTACGTGCTTCGAGATCGGGTCCGAGACAACGGACGTGTTCTGATCGTCCTGACTCTGACGGCAGCGAGCTTCTGGACCGTCGTGCTCCTCCGCAGCGGATCCGACGGCGCGACCGGGCTGCTCGCTGCATGGCCGATCGTCTTGCTGGGTCTGATCGCGCGCCGATGGTCGGAGCGGAGCTCGCTCGACCGGATGTTGCTCGCAGCGGTGGGCTTGTTCGCGATCGCGGTGCTCTTGACGCAGTATCCAGAAGGCGGAGGGCTGGAGTGGGGTGGCCGGTTCCTGAGCCCGGCGGTTCCCGTTCTCGCGGCCATGACCGCAGGGGCGGTCGCGACCGTCACCGCACGTGTCAGCAGCTCCAAGGCAGCGACGATCGCAGTCGTCGTGGCCGCGATCGTTCCGGCTGTGCTGAGCGTTCGAACCACCGAGATCGTCCGACAGGATCGGGAGCGCGTCCTCGACCTGATCCACGGCACGGCGAGTGACGTCGTGGTGACCCAGAACCGATTCCTCGCGCTAGGGGACTGGGAGCACTATCCCGATGTTCAGTGGGTGTTGCTCGACGGTGACGGAGAGAGGGACGAGCTGCTCGACCTGCTCAAGAGGGCGGGGGTGTCGCGGTTCGCGGCGGCCGACGTAGAGCCATCGTTCGTCGACGGACTCAAGGCCACCCGAGTCGCGAACCGCCTGTACCTCATCGAGGTGGCCGACCTGCCGTAGGTAGCATGCGCTCGTTCTCCAGTCCGTTCCCGTCCGTAGATGGGCAGACGTGTCGAGCGATTCTGCAACGACCGGTGGTCCTACCGGCGGTGCCTCATCGGTGGAGGTGGGCTGATGGGCAATCGGCGCCGGGATGTGCTCTTGGCGGGCGGGACCGCATTGATGGTGGCGCTCGCGTTCACCGCGGTGAATCTGAGCAGAGCGGAACCACCGCTGTCGGTCGCTGCGGAGGACCTGCCGTACGTCACGCTCTACGACCTCCCTGAGGACCGGCTGCAGGTGCTGATCTTCCAGGGTGACGGCCAGGCCTTCGCCGCGCTAGCCCAGGATCCGCTGCTCAAGCGACCTGAGGTCTTCAATGAGGGCGCACCGGAGGCGTCGTACCGGGCGCAGCGGCCGCTGCTCGGCTGGCTGGCGTGGTTGACGTCGGGCGGACAGGCGGCGCTCGTGCCGGCCGTCCTCGTCGCGTGGGCCCTCGTCGGATTCACGGTGCTCGCGGTCGCCGCAGCGGTCGTGGCCGGCTGGAGGAACTGCTCGCCGACGCTCGCGGTCGTCGCCGCCCTGACGCCCGGCGCTCTGATCACGATCGACTACATCGGGCCAGAGGCGCTCGGCACAGCGGTGGCGTTGCTGGCCGTGGGGCTCTGGGGACGCGACCGGCCCAGCCTTGTGATCGTCGCCGGCCTGCTCACCGCGGCCGCCTTGGCCCGGGAGACGCTGCTGCTCGTGCCCCTTGTGATGGGCATCCGCGAACTCCTGTCTGAGCACCGGTCGATGCGGCGACTCGTCGCACTAGGAGCGCCGGCAGTCGTGTACCTCATGTGGGTGGCGCTGGTGCGGGCGCGCGTCGGCGCGCTGCCGACGGACGCCGGCGAGGGCCGGCTCGCGCTGCCGCTCACTGGTCTCATCAATGTCGTGGGTGGGTGGCGCCCGATCGATATCGCGTGTCTCGCGCTCGGCGTCGCGTTGGTCGTCGCCACGCTCATCCGTCGACGCGTCGATCTGTTCGCGCTCATCCCGCTGGCCTACGCCGCCTTCGCATTGGTGATGGGCGAGACGGTGTGGTGGCGCTTCGAGGACTTCTCACGGGTGCTGCTACCGATGTATGTCTTCGCCGTCGTCGCCTTGCTGCCAAAGGCGCCTTCCCCCACAAAGGCGAACATGCGTTCCCCTGTCACACACAACCTGTAACGTGTGCTGGTGGCCGACTCGCTTGTCATCCGGGGCGCTCGCGAGCACAACCTCCGCAACATCAACCTCGACCTGCCCCGCGAGAAGCTCATCGTGTTCACGGGCCTGTCCGGGTCCGGGAAGTCGTCGCTCGCGTTCGACACGATCTACGCCGAGGGCCAGCGGCGCTACGTCGAGTCGCTGTCGGCCTACGCCCGCCAGTTCCTCGGCCAGATGGACAAGCCCGAC
>CAYSAC010000208.1:0-5901 GCA_964428815.1 uncultured Acidimicrobiaceae bacterium
GGCGGCCGCCGTCGCGCTGCTCGCGCGCGACCGCGGCGACGTGCCGGTCGCGTTCCAGCTGCTCGACTCGCCTATGCTCGACGACCGCCAGACGACGTGGTCGAGCCAGCAGGACGACCTCGCGGTGTGGAGTCGCGAGTCGAACACCTTCGGGTGGAGGTCGTACCTCGGCGACCTCTACGGCAGCGACGCTGTTCCGTACACCGCAGCGCCCGCTCGTGCACGCGATCTCACGGGCCTGCCGCCGGCGTTCGTGTCAGTCGGCTCGGTCGACGGGTTCCTCGACGAGGACGTCGACTACGCGCTGCGACTCGTCCACGCCGACGTGCCCTGCGAGCTTCACGTCTACGCCGGTGCCTGTCACGGCTACCAGATCGCTGCCGGCTCCAACATCGCCCGCCGGAGTCGGCGGGACGTCGAGGAGTGGCTCGCGCGCCAGCTCGCCGAGGGTCTCCCGGGCTAGGCGGTCAACCCGGCGCGAAGGTCAACTCGCGAGCGTTGTCGACCATGATGCGTCGCTGGTCCTCCAGCGAGAACGACGCCACCTTGGTGAGGAAGTCCTTCGGTTGGGCGAGGCCCTCGGCATGGGGCCAGTCGGAGCCGAACAGGATCCGCTCGACCGGGAGGTGGCGGGCGAGCTCGTCGACGCTGTCCTCGACGAAGGGGGCGACCCAGCAGTGCTCGACGAACTGGTCGACCGGCGACAACGCGAACATGCCGGGGTGCTGCGCGGCGAGCACCTCGAGGCTGTGCAGCAGCGGGGCGACCCAGGTGGCGCCGTTCTCGATGAATGCGACGCGCAGGTTGGGGTGCCGTTCGAAGAGGTGGTGGGCGACGAGGACGGCGGCGAAGTCGTGGACGAGCCGGTGCTTCATGAGCATCTGCACGAACGGCTCCATCACGGTCAACGCCGTCGTGTCGCCGACGTGCTGGGAACCGATGTAGCCCCACGACCGGGCGAGGGCGTCCTCGACGTGGCGGTAGCCGTCCTCAAAGCCGGCGTGCGGCGCGACGACGATGCCGGCCTCCTGGACGCGAGCCCAGAACGGGTCGAACACGGGGTCGGCCGGCGACCGCATCCCGTCGGGTGTGAACGCCGGCCCGTTGCGAATGCTCACGACCCTGGCCCCCCGGTCGAGGCACCACTCCAGCTCGCGGACGGCGGCGTCCACGTCGGACAGGCTCAGGAACGGCACCGCGAAGATCCGATCCTGGTAAGCGAAGCCCCACTCGTCGTCGATCCAGCGGTTGAAGGCCCGGAGCACCTCGAGCGCGGCCTCGATGTCGGGCTGCATCGGGCCCTCCATGCAGACTCCGTGCGATGGGAAGAGCCAGGCCGCCTCGACGCCTTGCTGGTCCATGCACCCGAGGCGGGCGTCCCGGTCGAACCACTCCGGGTGGGCGGCGGGGTCCTCGGACGAGAGCTCGTCGCCGACGGTCGCCTTGTCGCTCCGGCCGGCGAAGTAGTCGTAGAGGGCGCCGGGTCGGGGGCGGCCGTAGAGGTCGGCTGGGCCGGGGAGGATCGGGTGGAGGCGATCACCGAAGAAGTATTTGAGCTTCCCCTCGAATTCGACGACACGGAGTCCTCGGTCGAGGAACCTCGGGTCGCGGTGCCGGGTGAACGCGTCGCTGGACTCCCAGTAGTGATTGTCTGCGTCGAAGACCGTCGTGATGGCAGTGTCGGCCATGTCCCCTCCTCAGTCCGTGCCGTGCCGAAGTAGGCGGCCGGGCGTCGCCTTCGTGCACTCGCCCTCGACGAAGGTGATCTCCCCGTTGACGATGATCCGGTCGTAGCCGACCGCCTTCTGGATGAGGCGCCACTCGCCGGCCGGGTAGTCCCAGACCCGCTCCCGGGGCAGGCTGTCGACAGTTGCGGGGTCATACACGACGACATCGGCCGGCGCCCCCTCGGCAAGGAAGCCGCGTCCCTTGAGGCCCGCTGCCTGCGCCGGATACGCCGACAGGCGCCAGTGGGCCTGCTCGAGGGTCATGATCTCGTGCTCGCGCACCCAGAGGCCGAGGAGCTCGGTGGCGTAGCGAGCGGTCGTCACGAACTTTGTGTGCGCGCCGCCGTCGCTCACGCCGGGCAGCGCCACGGTCGCGTTGGCGATCTCCTTCATCGACTCCACCGGCGTGGAGAGCAGGGGCGTGGCGAACCCGACGCGCAGCTCGCCGGCCACGGCGACGTCGAGCATGGCGTCGATCGCGTGCTTGCCTTCCCGCGCGGCGATCTCGCCGATCGTCCAGCCCTCGTAGGTGTCCTTCAGCTCTCGGGCATTCGGCGCGTCGCTTGAGATCCAGTGGACCTTGATTTGGTCGAGCGGGTAGCCGGCGCCGAAGAGCCCGCCGCGCTCCTCGTGGATGTCCTTCATGGCTTGTCGACGTGCGGGGTCGGCGAGCTTGGCCCGCTTCTCCTCCACCGTCCCGAGCAGCGCCTCCTTCCAGCATGGGATCGCGTCCGCGAGGTTGTACTCCTCGAAGGTGAACTCCGACGCGAAGTTCGTCGTCAGCGCCTGTGCGAAGACCCGCAGTCCCTCCTCCTCGTTCAGCTCGACGAGGCGGCGCATCGCGTCACGATGCGACAGCTGCTGCCCACCGTGCTGGTTCAGCGCCCCGTCGGCGAGCAGCGCGTTCCAGATGATGGGCCGTCCGCTCTCCTTCGCCATGAACGCCGCCGTCTCCAACGGGCCCGTCAGCTGGGCCACCCCGCGACCAAGGGACCCCATCGCCCGGCAGAAGGCGCTCACCTCGCGCTCGGTCATCATGTCGGTCACCATCGGCGTGCCGTCATAGTCGAGCTGCACGTTGCCGATCTCGCCGCTGATCTGCACGCTGATCCCGCAGCCGCCGACGCGCATTCCCTCGACGAGCAGCGCGCACATCTGCTCGAGCTCCTCGTCGGTGACGCGTCGCTCCTTCGCCTCGTCGATGCCGGCGACGTAGCCGTAGAGCGGTGCGAGCGGCACGAACGACATGACGTTCACGCCCTTCGGGGTCCGGTCGACGCTGGCCAGAAACTCCTCGAAGGTCACCCAGTCCCACGGCATGCCCTGCCGCATCGTCTCCAGCGGCACCGCCTCGTTCCGGGACAGGCTCAGCATCGCCCGGTCTCGGTCTTCTGGCTTGCACGGGGCGAAGCCGAAGCCGCAGTTGCCGATGACGACGCTCGTCACGCCGTGCCAGCCCGACATCGTGCACCACGGATCCCAGAAGAGCTGGCTGTCGTAATGGGTGTGGAGGTCGACGAAGCCCGGGGCGACCACACGCCCAGAGGCGTCCACCACCTCCGCGCCGTCCGCGGCGTCGACCCGGCCGATCTGCGCGATGCGACCTCCAGCGATGGCGACGTCCGCCTTGTAGCGCGGCGTCTGGAGGCCGTCGATGACGGTCCCGCCCTTGATGACCAGGTCGTAGGTCGGCATGGCGGCCGGCTCCTTCCCCATTTTTAACGTCGACGTCGAAACAGATTGTCAGCCGGGCGCGCCGGTTGCAAGCCCCCCGGGTCAGACGAGGCCGATGCCTGCGGCCTCGTTGCGCTTCCGCCACTCGGAGCGGGGCATCCGCGTGGTGTCGACGTCCGCGGCAAGCCCGCGCAGCGCGCCGACCGTCGCTTGCTCCTTGGGCGTGTGGGCGAACGGGTCCCAGTCGAAGAACCGGCACGCGTTCTGCCAGGTGATCTTGTGGATCTCTTCGTCGGAGCAGCCCGCCTCTTGGAGCTCGTTCCAAGCGAACTCGGGGGACTCGGGCCACGTGGTGTCGGTGTGCGGGTAGTCGCACTCCCAGGCGATGCCTTCGATGCCGATCCGGTCCCGCAGCAACAGGCCCGAGGGGTCGGTGATGTAGCAGGCGAGGATGTGGTCGCGGAAGACTTCGGAGGGCAGCTTGCCGCCGAAGTCGTCGTCGCCGTGGAGCCAGCTCTGGTTCTGGAAGTGCCGGTCGATCCGATCGAAGTAGAACGGGATCCAACCGATCCCTCCCTCGGAGAGTGCCACCTTCAGCTCGGGGAAGCGGCGCAGGGTGGGCCCGAAGAGCAGGTCCTGGGCCGTGATCGCGCTGATCTGGCAGGCGAGCACCATCAGGTGGTCGATCGGCGCCTCCTCGGGACGCCTGATGACTTCGAACCCGGCACCGATGTGGAGCGACAGCACCATGTTCTCGTCGCAGAGCGCTTTGAACAACGGGTCCCAGTGGCCCGAGAGGAAGCTCGGAAAGCCCTGGACGTGTGGGGTCTCGGGGAAGCTGATGGAGCGGCAGCCCTTCTTGCCCAAGCGGTGGATCTCCTCGACAGCCGTGTCGACGTCCCACATCGGCACGATGCCGAGTGGGATGAACCTCCCCGGGTACGTGCCACACCACTCGTCGATCGCCCAGTCGTTGTAGGCCCGCAGCATGACGAGAGCGATCTCCTTGTCCTGCGCCTCGTTGAAGGTGCGCGCGTTGAAGCCGGCCATCGTCGGGAAGTTCATCGAGGCGAGGACGCCGTTGGCGTTCATGTCCGCGACCCGAGCGTGCACGTCGAAGCACCCCGGACGGAGCTCGGAGTAGGCACCGGGATTGAAGCCCCACTCCTCCCGCGGCCAACCGACCGTCGCCGCCATGCCGAACGGTGTGGAGGTCGTGTCGCCCTGGAAGACCCACTCGTCCGCGCCCGACTCGTTGCGAACGACCTTGGGCGCCAGGTCCTTCCACTTGGCCGGTACGTGGTTGTCGTACATGTCCGGCGGCTCGACCATGTGGTCGTCGATGCTGACCAAGATCATGTCGTCCATCTGCATGAGTCGTACTCCTTGCTCAGCCCGCGATGACGGGCAGCTTCTCCCAGCCGCGGACGGTCGGGGTGTGGGCTTGAACGGCGCCGTTCCAGTCGACCTGCCACTCCGGAAAGCGGTTGAGGACCTCGTCGAGGGCGATGCGGCCCTCGAGGCGTGCGAGCGCTGCGCCGAGGCAGAAGTGGATGCCGTAGCCGAAGCTCAGGTGGTGGCCGATGTCGCGGTGGATGTCGAACCGGTCGGCCTCGGGGAACCGGCGGTCGTCGCGGTTGCCCGATCCGTTGATGACGACCATCACGCTTCCCTCCGGAACGACCTCGCCGTGGTGCTCGACATCGCGGGTGACCCATCGTGCCTGGACGGGTGACGGCGCCTCGTATCGCAGGATCTCCTCGATCGCGCCCGGGATGAGCGAGCGGTCCTCGACCAGCTCGCGGCGCTGCTCGGGATGCTCGGCGAGGAGCTTGCCCATCCAGCCGATCAGGCGCGTGGTGGTCTCGTTCCCGGCGCCAGCGAGGAGCATCACGTAGGTGAGGATCTCCTCACGAGTCAGATGTCGCCGCGTGCCGGTCTCGTCCTCGAACTCGGCGGTGAGCAGCTCTGTCATGAGGTCGTCCGAGGGGTGCTCGGCGCGCCAGTCGATGTACTCGCCGAACATCTCCGTACCAGCGAGGAAGTCACCCCGCGGAGCGAACTCCTCTCCCTCCTCGATGCGCATGCCCTCGTCCAGCCGGTCGCGGATCGCCTCCTGGTCCTGCTCCGGGATGCCGAGGAGCATGCCGATCGTGCGCATCGGCATCTGGGCGCCGAGGTCGACGATGAAGTCGAACCGGCCGGCGCCGACGAGAGGATCGAGGCTGCGCGCGCAGAATTCGCGCACCTTCGACTCCAGCGCGTTCATCTTCTTGGGCGTGAACACCCGCGACAGCAGGCCGCGGTGCACGTCGTGGACCGGGGGGTCCTCCATCAGGATGATCCCCGGCGGCATCTCGATGTTTGCCTTGATGATCTCAAGCGTCGACCCGCGCCCGGAGCGGTAGGTGTCCCAGTCCTTGAAGACCGTCTCGACGTCCTCGAACCGGCTTACCGCGAAGAAGTCGTGCTTGTCGTTGTAGTAGAGCGGTGCCTCGTC
>CAYSAC010000209.1:0-5839 GCA_964428815.1 uncultured Acidimicrobiaceae bacterium
CTCCCGTCGTCGCAGTCACGGTAGGTCGCGGCGGTGAGGCACTGCCGCGGGCGGGCGGCTCAGTAGCTGAAGGTTGTGGCAGCCTCGTCGCCGATCCAGTTCCACATCGGGACCGTGCCTTGGATCTCGGCGCCGGAGATGAGCCTCCCGTCGTCGAGCTTCTTGGCGTTGAAGCAGATCGGGCAGACGTAGTAGCGGCCACCGGCGGCCTCGTAGCGCTTCATGAGGTCGGGTAGCGGTGGGCAGCCTTCGCATGCGACGCCGACCGCGACACCATCGAGTGCCAGGCGGACGGCCTCCTTGGTGAGGAACATGAGCGTCGGGCGTCCCGCTTCGGCGGCGCCGACGGCGACGAGGAAGGCGACGGTGACCTTCTCGGTGTCCTCGAGTCCGGTGGTGAGGCTGATGACGGCTTTGCCGGCCATTGTGATGTCTCCTTGGTGTTGAGGTCAGGCGGTGGTTACGGCGAGTTGGCGATCGGCGAGGCCGCCTTGGATGCGGGCGAGCTGGCGGCGGTTGTACGGACTCGCGTCCTTGACGACGAGGCGCTCGGAGATCAGTGCGTTGGCGAGCGGCCGGTCGCCGCTTCGGATGGCCGCTTCGAGCAATGTGCGCGCGACGGCGTCGCGCTGCGCGTTGCTGCCGCCGAACCGATGCACGATGCGACGTATCGCGTGCAACGCGCTGACGGTGTCGGCGTAGCGGCCTTCGCCGAACGCGAGGATCGCCTCGCACACGGGGAGTCCGACCTCGATGGTCATCGCCGAGTTGGCAACGTCGGATTGCGGTGAGCTCGCGAAGTCCCGCAAGCGATTCACGAGGGCGCGGGCGTGGTCTAGGCGGCCGGCCCCGACGTAGGACATGGCAGCGTGCATGTCGTTGAACACGTACCAGGACTCGTCTTCGGTCTTGTCGGCCCACGCCTCGGCAAGAGCGGTCCATCGGTCGCGCACGTCGACGCCGTCGAGGTGCAAGCGCCAAAGCAGCGCGGTGGCGTCGAGCATCTCCAACGCGACCTTGGCCGAGTGGTCGTTGTGGAGCTTGACGTCGTAGATGGCGAGGGCACCGTCGATGTCGCCGGCTTCGCTGCGGAACAGCGCTTCGTGCCAGGCGTTGTGGACGACGAAGAAGTTGCCGGTGGACCAGTCGGCGCGGCGTTCGTCCATGAGTCGCAGACCGGCGTCGATGCGAGCTTGCATCTCGTGCACGTGCACGACCGCATGCAGCGCCCACACGTCACGCGGCTCGGCGTCGAGGGCCCGCATCCCCACCGCTTCGGCTTGCGGGTACAGGTTTGTCTCTTCGAGCCCGAAGGCGTGCATCCCGAGGACGAAGCCGTACAGCGGGTGCTGCTCATCCCAGGCGCGCAGGACCCGGCCGGGACGGTCGCGTAGGCCGGCTGCGTCGCCGCGGAAGAAGTCGAGTTGGTGACCCACCGCCAGCGCGAGCAGATCGACCGGGTACTCGACGCTCAGCGAGGCCAGTCGCTCGGCGGCGCCGTAGAGGTCTCCCATGGCGTAGGCGCGGGCCGCGTCGACATGGCGGACCTCGCGGTCGTTCAGACCGGAGGTGCCAATCGCGTCGACGATCTGTCGCGCCTCGGCGGCGTCGGGCGCCTCGGAGGAGAGGCAGCGCAGGTAGGCACGCCCGACATGGCCGAGGGTGAAGGCCGGGTCGTCGGCGACGGTGGCCTCCCACGCATCGCCGATGTCGTCGCGGAACAGCAGGAGCGATCGGACAGCGTCGTTGTAACGGGCAACGCCCGCCGCGCTCGCGCCGCTGACCTCGTAGCCACACTCGTCGACTCGCACCGCCGCCTCCTCTCGTCGCCCTTGGGAGCGACGGTACGGATGGCCCCTGGTCTCGTCGTCCGGGGTTTCCCCTACGAATCGAACGGCTCGAGGTTGGCGAGCAGACCGTGTTGCATGGCGAACAACGTCGCCGTCGAGCGGGTGGATGCGCCGGTCTTGGCGTAAATGCGCTCGATATGGGTCTCGGCCGTCTTCGGGGTGATCGACAGCCGCTGCGCGACCTGGCGGGTCGATGCGCCGCGAGCGATCAGCGCGAGCACCTCGATCTCCCGTGGCGTCAGCCCCGCAGGCCCGGAGCGCCGCTTCCCGGCTCGATGGCCGGCGGCCGCCAGCACGGCGTCGACCGCGGCTTGGTCGAGGCGACCCGCCCGCACGTCGGCCCGCAGCTCGTCAGCGGCGCTCTTGGGCGAGAGTGCGTTCCGATAGGAACGCGGCTCGATCATGGCCCGGTAGGCGCAGGCGGCCGCGAGCAGCCGGGCGGTGAGCGGGATGGCGGTTCCCGCGACACCGCGGTGGTAGCCGGAACCGTCGCAGCGCTCATGCGTCATCGACGCGATGACGCCGAGCCTCGCCAACGCCGGCGGTCGGGCCAGCATGCGTTCGGCGTAGTAGGCATGCAGCCGGAATCGCTCGGCCTCTGATGCGGTGAGGGGTCCGGGCTTGTCCAGGATCGTTGCCGGGATCCCGTGCAGTCCGATGTCGTGCAGCAGGCCGGCGCGCCGGACCGCGGTTACGTCACTGTCGGGCAGGTTGGTGTCGGCGGCGGCTTGGGCGACGAGGTCGGCGACACCTCGCGAGTGACCGGCCCGAGCCGCCGACCGCAAGTCGGTGAAATCACCAATCGCTTCGAGGGCGCGGTCGAGCTCGTCTTCGGTCAACCGATACTGAAGCCCGGGCTCCTCGGCGATGAGCCGACCCCAGTCGGGCTCCGTCGACAGGCCCGCGAGCACCTCGGCGGCAGCTCCGCAGAAGGCGTCGACGATCGTCGGATCGAAATGCTTGCCGCGCCGTTCGCGAGCGACCTCGATGGCGGCGTCGATGCCGTGGGTGCGGTGGAACACCTCGACGATGTCGGCGAGGTGGTACACGCGCATCGGCAGCGCGATGTCGTCGCCGGCAACGTCGCCGGGTACGCCCTTGCCATCCCAGCGGGTGAAGACCTGTTGCAACGGCTCGCATACGTCGGACCCCAGCCCGAGTCGTTCGGCCATGCGGGAAGTGGTCAGGCAATGCGACATGATGCCGCGCTCGATCGCCTTGCCGCCGGTGACGACAAGGTTGGCGGCGAGCCGGACGCGGTGCAGCGCCGGCCGGCCGGCACCGACATGGCGGAGCATGAAGCCGAGCATCGGCAGGCCGGCCATGTCGAGCTGGTAGCTGTCGCCCCGGTAGGCGATGTCGTCGCCGAACACTGCGGCGACCTCAGGCGTGTCCGCAACGCAGCCGATCCAGGCCAAGGTGGCGACGTAGTAGAGGGCGGCGCGCTCGGCGGCGTCGATGCCGACGTGGTCGCCCAGGCGGGCGGCGATGAGCCAGGAGCGCAGCACGTGCTCCATCGGCTGCCCAAGCCCCAGGTCGGTGGCGAGCGAG
The DNA here is from genome assembly GCA_964428815.1 of uncultured Acidimicrobiaceae bacterium. Lineage (GTDB taxonomy): Bacteria > Actinomycetota > Acidimicrobiia > Acidimicrobiales > CAYSAC01 > CAYSAC01. Next base: position 3,402 of record CAYSAC010000209.1, read on the forward strand.
AAGGCAGCGACGAGCTCAGCCAGCCGGATGCCCGAGTCGCGATCGTCGGCTTCCACGGGCAAAGTGTACGAGTCGCTTCTCGCCCGGTTCTGGCTTGTCATTTGTCCGGTGAACCCCGGACGACCGCCGTCGACCCCATCCGTACCGTCCTCGACAGGCCAGTCCCAAGGGGGAACGATCATGGGGATCCGCGAATCAGCCACTGCGAGCATCAAGTCCGCCCCGGCTGACGTCTTCCGAGCCGTGACAGACATCAAGCGACTCCCGGAGTGGAACAAGGGCATCGTCGAGGTCGTCGAGCTTCCCGATCAGCTGCAGGAAGGGTCGCTCTGGAAGGTGCGCGTCCGCGCGATGGGCCAGTCGTGGGTGAGTAAGTCGACTCTCACTGAACTGGACCCGGAGTCGAGTCGGTTTGCCTACCGGTCGCAGTCCGACGACGGCAACCCGTCGTTTGCCGACTGGGTGTGGCACATCGAGCCTGATGGCGCCGGCTCGCGGGTGACCGTCACTGTCGATCTCAACCCGCTGACGTTCTGGCGTAGGAATCTACTCATCAAGATCCGGCGGACGGGACTGCGGAAGGAGATGCACGCGTCACTGACCGCCCTCCAGTCCGCCGCCGCCGCCTGAAGCCGGAGGACGGGGCAGGCCCCTTCGGGCGATAGGCGGACAAGGGTCGGCGCGAAGTTCGGGGTTCCTTCCGCGTGGGAGTTCCTGCCCACGCCGACGCTGGCCTGCCGTACACCCGGCAGCGTTATGGGACAGTCGCTGGGATGAGGGGTGCTTGGTTCGCCATGACAGCCAACGGACGGGTGCCTTCCGCCTCTCAAGGTGGCGGCACGGGTTCGAATCCCTGGGGGTGCTCTGCTCTTCTCAGTCGGCAGTAAGGGTCATCTCCCTAGGCCCGTCAGCCAGGGAGACGTCGAGCCTCCGGCTGACATTCTGGTTCGGTCGATGCTGGCAGCCGCTCTCGAACGATCCGAGGTTTGGGTCGTTGATCCCGACGGCTGGTCCCCAACGTGGCGAGGGCGCGCGTTCTGGAGCGCGCGATAGGTGCGATCTCGACCGTCACGAGTTGTCCGACCTGATCCCTGTGGCAGGCGGTCGTCGATCGAGGCAACAATCTGGCCGTGATCCTGGTCGACCTCGAGCCTGGTGACGATCGCCTCGAGCGAGATGCGCTTCCCGTCCTCGTTGAGCTGCGGATCCATCTCACCGCAGCGCTCTTCGCGGCCGTGTATGACGAGGGCTACCCGCAGGGGCTGAGGTACCTCGCCGCCTACAAGAACGACCGGTGCGTCGGAGTCGCCGGCTGGCGAGTGGTGGCGACCACCGCGGGGATCAGGAAGCTGTACGTCGATGACCTGGTCACGTCCGCGACGGAACGTAGCCGTGGCGTCGGCGCGGCTCTGCTCGCGGAGCTGGGGGAACGAGCACGAGCTGCGGGTTGCGAGGTGCTGGATCTGGACTCGGGCGTGCAACGGACGAACGCACACCGGTTCTACATGCGCGAGAGGCTCGAGATCACCGGGTTCCACTTCGCTCGCCGCGTGCGATGAGCGAGGGCGCCAGATCGATCAGGTCGTTGGGCGGATGACGGCCGACCCGCCGCTCTCGAACCCACCTGCGCGGCCTTCGCTGTCGGCAACCCAAGAGGCTGCTTGGCCGATCGCCGTCAGGCGCTGCCTGGTTGCTTCGTCGCACAGGGCGCCTTGTACTCCGGCTTCGTAGACGCCGGCGGGGTCGACGCCCATGGTCGACAGGAGCTCGTACTCGCGGCCGAGATCGGTGTCGAACATGGCGGGGTCGTCCGTCGACACCGAGCACGAGACGCCCGCAGCGACGAGTTGCGGGAGAGGGTGCACGTCGAGGCTCGACACTGCCTTGGTGCGCACGTTGGACGTGGGACAGACGTCGAGCACGAGTTGCCGGTCGACCAGCTCGGCGACCAAGGCGGGGTCGTCGATGGCACGAATGCCGTGGCGGATCCGGTCGGCGCCGAGCGCGTCGATCGCGCCGCGGATGGATGCCGGGCCGGCCACTTCTCCGGCGTGGGGGACTGAGCCGAGTCCGGCGTCCTTGGCGATGGCGAACGCGGGCGCGTAGGGCTCAGGCGGGTAGGCAGCCTCGAGACCACCGAGCCCCAAGCCAACGATCCCACGCTCCTTGAAGCGCGCCGCCCAGCGGGCGACCTCGCAGGCCTCTCCCAGCGAGGCGCCCCGGTAGATGTCGGGCGTGAGCCGCACGACCACGCCATGGTTCTCCTCGGCCTCGACGGCGCCGTCGCAGTAGCCCGAGAAGATCGTGTCCCAGGCGACACCGGTGGCGACACGCTCGGCCGGTGAGAAGATCCCCTCGATGTACACCGCACCGTGGGAGGCGGCCTCGGCCGCGTAGTCGACCACGACCTGGCGGAAGTCCTCGGCGGTGCGCAGCGC
>CAYSAC010000210.1:0-5828 GCA_964428815.1 uncultured Acidimicrobiaceae bacterium
GTCGAGCAACCGCGTGCAGATCCGATCCCATGACATCTCCCCGGTCGAGTTCGTGGGATCGTACGAGGCCCGTGAAAGCTTCGCCCACCCGCCCGATCGGCCGTCCGCCGGCGACGGACCTAGCGCTCCTCGCCGTGGCCGTCGCCGCGGTGTCGACATCCGCGCCCCTTGTCCGGGGCGCGGCGGCGCCGACGCTCGCGATCGCGCTCTGGCGCACGGTGCTCGCGGTGCCGGTCGTCGGCAGCGTCGCCGCCCTCCGTCAACGCGCGGAGCTGCGCTCCCTCGACTCGGGCGAACGTCGACGATCGGTGCTCGCAGGCGCGTTCCTCGCCGCCCACTTTGCGACCTGGGTCCCGAGCCTGTCCTTCACCACCATCGCGTCGTCGGTCGCGCTCGTCGCCACCCAACCGGTCTGGGCCGCGCTCATCGCCAGGGCCCGCGGTGACGAGGTGCCGCGGCGCGCTTGGCTGGGCATCGGGCTCGCCGTTGCCGGTGCCGTGCTGCTGAGCGGCGTCGATCTCTCCATCTCGGCGCGGGCGCTCTTCGGTGACCTGCTCGCCGTCGTGGGCGGTCTCCTTGCAGCTGCGTACGTCACGGTCGGTGCAGACGTCAGGCGGACGGTGTCGACGAGCGTGTACGCATCGATCTGTTACGCGACCGCATCCGTGCTGCTGCTAGCGGTCTGCATCGTCGGTCGCCAGCAGCTCACGGGCTACGACGGCGGCACGTGGCTCGCCATCGCCGGTCTCGTGATCGGCCCCCAGCTGCTCGGCCACACCGTCGTGAACCGCGTGCTCCGGACCACGAGCGCGACGGTCGTCTCGGTCGCGATCCTGTTCGAGATCGTCGGATCGACCATCCTTGCGCGCATCTTCTTCGACGAGTCCCCGCCGATCGCCGCTCTGCCGGCCGCCGTCCTCATCGCCGCCGGCGTCGTGCTCGTCGTGCGATCGGGAGGCTCGCCTGCGGTGTCAGGAGCGCCAGCCCTTGACTGAGTTCGTCCCCCTTCTGTCCCCGCGGGACGGCATGACGACGGTGATGACGGTGCACGTCCGCGGAGGCGAGGTGCTCGTGGTCGACGACGCGCCGGGCGCGGAAGCGCTGTTCCTGGGTGTGCTCGACGACTGCGCGTGCTGGGCCGCCGACGCCGACGCCGACAGCGAGCTCGACGGCTTCCTGCCGCTGATGGGGCTGTGGGGCCGCCTCGACGAGCAGCGGTGGACCATCGCTGGCCGAGCGGTCCAGCTGGTCGAGTGGGCCCGCACCCACCGCTACTGCGGGCGGTGCGGCGCGACGACCGACTCAGTGGAGGGCGAGCGGGCGCGCCGCTGCCCCGCGTGCGGGCTGCTCGCGTTCCCGCGGCTGGCGCCGGCGGTCATCGTGCTCATCCGGCGCGACGACGAGGTGCTGCTGGCGCGAGGGCGCACGTTCCCGGTGCCGATGTACAGCTGCCTTGCTGGCTTCGTCGAACCGGGGGAGACGCTGGAGCAGGCGGTGCGACGCGAGGTCCGCGAAGAGGTTGGCGTGCAGGTCGGCTCCGTGCGGTACTTCGGCAGCCAGCCATGGCCGTTCCCGCATTCGCTGATGGTCGGCTTCACCGCGGAGTGGGAGAGCGGTGACATCGAGATCGACGAGTCAGAGATCGTCGACGCGCAGTGGTACACCGCTGACGCGCTGCCGATGATCCCGCCGGGGATGAGCATCGCCCGCACGCTCATCGACGCCTGGCTCGCCGATCCACCTCACTAGCGTGCCGCAGATGCGGATCGGGATGACGTTGCCGTCGATGGTGCCCGGGTTCGACCGTCGGCTGCTGAAGGAATGGTGCCGCCGCATCGACGACGGACCGTTCCACAGCATCGCCATCGGCGAGCGCATCACCTATCCCAACGCCGAGCTGTTCGTCACGCTGTCGGCCGCCGCCGCGCTCACCGAGCGCGTCCGGCTCGTCTCGACGATCGTCGTGCTGCCGCTGCACAGCGCGGTGCTCGTCGCCAAGCAAGCCGCGACCCTCGACGTCCTGTCGGGCGGACGGCTGACCCTGGGGGTCGGGATCGGTGGTCGCGACGAGGACTTCCGAGCCGTCGGCGCCCCCTACGACCACCGCCACCAACGGATGGACGACCAGGTGGCCGCCATGCAGGCGGTGTGGGAAGGCGCGCCGCCGTTCGACGGCGCCTCGCCGGTCGGTCCGCACCCCGTTCAGCGCGGCGGTCCGCCGCTGCTGTCCGGATCGCTCGGGCCGAAGTCGATCGCGCGAGCAGCGCGCTGGGCCGCGGGCGTCGCCGGCTTCGTCACCGATCCCGACCCGACAATCGTGGGCGCCGGCTTCCGCCAGGTCGAGCAGGCGTGGACCGATGCCGGTCGCACCGAGGCGCCCTATCGCACGACGTCGTTCTGGTACGGCCTCGGTCCCGACGGCGACGAGCGGGCCCGGTCCTACGCGGCGCGCTACCTCGCGATCTTCGGCGACGACTTCGCGAAGGCCATGGCGGACACGATGACGATGACGTCCGCCGACGCGCTGGCCGCCGGGATCGAGGGCCTCACCGAGACCGGCTGCGACGAGCTGTACCTCGTCCCCACGACGTCAGCCGTCGACGAGCTCGAGCGCACCATCGCGGTACTCGAGCGCGTGCCAGGCATCTAGGCGCGCAAGAGGGAACGTGCGCGTCAGACCGTGCTGCGACCGCGGGAGCCGGTGACGAAGCTCGCGATGAACAGGACGACAGCGATGATGAGGACCCACTTCAGGCCCTCCACGAACAGGCCAACACCGCCGAGGAGCAGTGCCAGGATCAGCAAGAGTACGACGAGGCTCACGGCCTACCTCCGAGTGTTCGAGCCGGGCGGGTGCTCGGCGTTGCGAGACCTATTACCCGCCACACCGATCCCGCGAACCTTCTTGGGCCATGCTGCCGGCGTGGATGAGCGGTACGAGCCGAAGACGATCGACGTGAAGAAGGATGCGGGGGTGACGATCGAGTTCCTCGACGGCCACGTCGCGGTCTTCGACCTGGTTCGACTGCGAGACGGATGCCCGTGCGCGACGTGTCGAGGTCTTCGCGACCAGGGCGAGGTGGTCTGGCCCCGGCCAGGCAGCCCGACACCGCTGCGGATCGACGACGCCGAGCTGCATGGCGCGTGGGGCCTGGCGATCACGTGGAACGACGGTCACCGCACGGGGATCTACCCCTTCGAGTCCCTGCGCCGCTGGCACGAGGGCGGCGCCGCGTTCTCGCGGGACTCGGGGCTGGGCGGCTAGTCCGGTAGCGACATCCTGACCTCGATGGCGTCGCGGCCGAATGATCGTCGGGTCACGAGACCGGTCTTGTTGAAGAGCGCGAGCATCTTGCGGTTCTCAGGAAGCGTCTGAGCGACGAACTGCGTGATGCCGACGATGTGAGCAGCGGCCGCGAGCTCGTAGAAGAGCAGCATCGCGATGCCGGATCGCTGATGGTCGTCGCGTGTGACGAAGGCAACCTCGGCTTCGTCGGCGCCGGGAAGACGGTCGTACCGCCCGACCCCCAGGATCTCTGAGCCGACGACGGCAACGAATGCCTCGCGGTCGCGATGGTCGACAGTGGTGAACCTCTCCACCTCGGTGACGTTGAGGTGAGGATGGACGTTGAAGAACCGCGATCGCTGACTGTCCGGCGAGAGTGCCTCGTGGAACTGCACGAGTGGGCCAGCGTCCGATGGCGTGATCGCCCGCACCGTCACCTTCGTGCCGTCGCGGAGAACGCGCTCGGTCGTCACATCGCCGATGCTTCCAGACGCAAGCCCATCGAGCGCGGGAAGCCGCCCGCTAGCGTCAGTGCGGTGGCAGAGGCGCAGCTGGATCGCGTGGTCTCCCCGCCGTCGGCACCGGCGCTCGCGTTCCTCGCCGGTGCCGCCGTGTCGGTGCTCGTCGGTGTGTACGGGCGCGTGCACGATCCCACCGCGGAGACGGTGGCGACGCTGTTCTTCCGCGACCAGATCACGATGAAGGCCTGGGTGGCCACGCTTGCGGTGACCTTCGCGTTGGTGCAGATCGCCACAGCGCTGCGGCTGTACGGCAAGGTCGGCTCTGGCGAGGCGCCGCCGTGGCTCGGCGACGTCCATCGCCTGTCGGGCACGTTGGCGTTCATCTCGAGCCTGCCCGTCGCGTACCACTGCTTGTGGTCGCTCGGGTTCAACGCCGACGCTGGCCTCACCCGCGTCTTCGCCCACTCACTGGCCGGCTGCCTGTTCTACGGGGCGTTCGCGACGAAGGTGCTCGTCGTTCGACAGCACGGGCTGCCCGGTTGGACACTGCCGCTGGCCGGTGACCTCGTGTTCACCAGTCTCGTCGTCATATGGCTGACCAGCTCGTTCTGGTTCTTCGACATGCGTGGGCTGGGGGTGTGACGTGAAGCGAGTGGTGTCGGCTGTCCAGGGCTTCGCATTGCTTTGCGCCGTCGCCTTCGTCGTGCTCCTGTTCGCGAACGAGCCTGAGAACGCCGGCCCCAGTGCCGGACCGGCTGACACCGTCGACGCCGAGGTCGACGGCGCCACCGTGTTCGCACGCTCGTGCGCCGGCTGCCATGGCAGCGACGGCGGCGGGGGTGTCGGCGTCCAGCTGTCGGAGGGCCGAGTGGTGGAGCACTATCCCGACATCGCCGACCAGATCGACGTCATCACGGGCGGGCGCGGCGGCATGCCCGCGTTCGGCCAACGGCTCAGCGAGGCGGAGATCCAAGCAGTCGCCGACTACGTGCGCACGCTGTAGCTGAGTCGCGAGGTTGGGGGCAACCGACGGTGACCGACTGCAGGTGGATATCCCGGTCGCCTGGCCTCGGCGTGACTAGCGACCAGGCGGGTCGACTGATGGAGGAACCATGAAGCGGATCGCGCTGGCAGGGATCGTGGTGATTGTCGCTTCCGTGCTCGCAGGCTGCGGCGACGAGAAGGCGGCGCTCTCCGAGGAGGAGTTCCTCCGGCAGGGCAACGCCATCTGCTCGGACGGCAACGACAAGCTCGATGCCGCGAGCGAGGCGGTGTTCGGCGATCTCGAGGGTGATCAGCAGCCCGATCCCGACGAGCTGGCCACCTTCTTCAGCGACGAGTTCATCCCGATCATCCAGGCGCAGATCGACGGCATCGGCGAGCTGGCTGCACCGAAGGAGATTGCCGACGACGTCGACCAGCTCAAGGTCGACGCCCAGGCCGTACTGGACGGGATCGAGGCGCAGGTGAAGGACGACCCCTTGTCGTTCTTCGAACAGGAGGAGGACCCCTTCGCCGACGTCAACGCCAAGGCCGGCGAGATCGGGCTAACCGAGTGCGCAGAACCCAGCGAGGACGGCGGCGACCCGGAGGCGGTGGCCGACATCGAACCTGACCCCGACCATCCCTACTGCGACGTCGAGAGAGAGATCGACGGCACGTTCGAGGAAGCCTTCGGGTCTCTCGGAGACGACGCCACTGAGCAGGAGCAGCAAGCCACCAGCCAGACCGTGGCGAAGCAGATCATCGACGACGGTCTCCTCGACCGGGGCGCGGCCGCCGTGCCCGACGCGATCCGGGCCGACTTCGAGGCGCTCGCGGCGGCGGTCCGACAGGTCGCCGAGGGCAACTTCGCGGCATTCGAGGACGAGGCGACCGACCTCGCCGCCCAACGGGTCGACGTCTTCTGCGGTCAGTCCTAGGACGGACGCCTCACCGAGGGTGAGCACATGTTCGTGCTGACGACGGCGGGTGAGTGGACATCGACCCGGTCGCGTGGCGACCCTCATCGCCGTAGCTCCAGCGGCCGGGCAAGTCGTCGGACGAAGCGAGAGATCTCGCCCAGTTAGGGTCGGGCGATG
>CAYSAC010000211.1:0-5822 GCA_964428815.1 uncultured Acidimicrobiaceae bacterium
GCCGCCACCTTGCTCGCCGCGTACGGGCTGGCCGGTCGCAGCGGCGCGTCCTCCGACAGAGGGAGGTCGGCCTCGGCGACGACGCCGTAGACGTCGGCGCTGCCGACCGAGAGCACCCGGTCGACGCCGACCTCGGTGCACGCGAGGAGCACGTTGAGCGTGCCCTCGGCGTTGGCTCGGAACGCCTCGACCGGTGCCGCCCACGAGCCACCGACGTCGGCCCAGCCGGCGAGGTGGTACACCGCGGCGGGCTCGTGGTCTCGGAGCAGCGCGGTGAACGAGGCACCGTCGGTCACGTCACCGCCCGGGGTGTCGCGATCGCTCTCGATCACCTCATCGCCGTGCTCGCGGAGGTGGTGGACCAGGTGCCGCCCGACGAAACCGTGGGCGCCGGTGACCAGCGCCTTCACCGACGTGCGGAGCGACGTGGCAGCGGTCCGGGCATCGGGTCGAGAGTCTAGGTGGCTGCTGTACGGCGCCGGTCAGTACCCTTGCGCGGCCCATGGCCCTCACCTCTGAAGAGCGCGACCTGCTGCCAGCGCGGATGCGGACCGCGCCCGACGAGCCGATCGTTGAGATCTCCCGGCGCCCGTCTCCGTTCCGGCGCATGGCCAACGTGTGGCGCTACCGCGAGCTCCTCGTCAACCTCACGCGCAAGGAGCTGAAGGTCAAGTACAAGAGCAGCGCGCTGGGCTTCGTGTGGTCACTGCTGAACCCGCTGCTCTACCTGGTCGTCTTCTCGATCGTCTTCCAGTACATCCAGCGAGCCGGCATCTCGTTCTTCGCGATCTTCTTCCTCTCGGGGTTGCTCGTCTGGAACCTCTTCTCCACGAGCGTGGGGGCAGCGTGCTCGGCGATCGTCGGCAACGCGTCGCTCGTGCAGAAGGTCTGGTTCCCGCGGGAGGTCCTCGTGCTGGCCGGCATCGGTGCTGCTGTCGTGCACTTCTTCCTGCAGCTCGGCGTGATCATCGGGGCGCTCATCGTGTTCCAGTACGCGCCGGCATGGAGCTACCTGCCAGCGCTGATCCCCGCCATCCTCGTGCTGCTCATCTTCGCGACCGGCCTCGGGCTCATATTGGCCGCCGTCAACGTGTATCTGCGCGACACCCAGCACCTGCTCGAGCTGGTCCTGGTCGCGTGGTTCTGGATGAGCGCCATCGTCTACCCGTACCGCCAGGTCGCCGACCGGCTCGGCGCCAAGTCGTTCGTGCTGCTCTTCAACCCGCTCATTCCCATCATCACGACGTTCCAGCGGGTCCTCTATAACCCCAAGCCGGAGGCGAAGATCCTCCCGCCGGACGCGGGCCTCGGCTGGTACCTGCGCAACATCGCCATCATCGGCGCGTTCTCGATCGTCCTGCTGTTCGTCGGCCTGTGGCTGTTCGGAAGGCTCGAAGACAACTTCGCCGAGGAGATCTAGCGTGACCCGGGCCGCGGTCGAGGTCGACCACGTCACGAAGCGCTTCCGCCTCTACCACGAGAAGCCGCACTCGCTGAAGGAGCGCGTGATACGGGTCCGCCAGAACACCTTCGAGGAGTTCTTGGCGCTCAAGGACGTCAGCCTCACGGTGAACGAGGGTGAGACTCTCGGTCTGCTCGGTCACAACGGCTCCGGCAAGTCGACGCTGCTCAAGTGCATGGCCGGCACGCTGCGGCCGACATCAGGGACGATCCGCCTTCGGGGCCGGGTCGCAGCGCTGCTCGAGCTGGGCGCTGGGTTCCATCCCGAGCTGACCGGTCGGGAGAACGTGTACCTGAACGGCTCGATCCTCGGGTTCAGCGCCGCAGAGATCGACCGGATCTTCGACCAGATCGTCGACTTCGCCGAGATCGGTCCGTTCATCGACAACCAGGTGAAGCACTACTCGTCCGGCATGTACGCGCGGCTGGGCTTCGCGGTCGCGGTGAACGTCGAGCCCGACATCCTCCTGATCGACGAGGTGCTCGCAGTCGGGGACGAGGCGTTCCAGCGCAAGTGCCTCGACCGCGTGAAGCGCTTCCAGCGGGAGGGGCGCACGATCTTCCTCGTCACCCACGCGGCCGACGTGGTGCGCCAGATATGCGACCGCGGCGCGGTGCTCGATCACGGCAAGCTCATCGCGTTCACCGACCCGGCCGAGGCCGTACGGATCTACCGCGACTCGCTCACCAAGAAGGGCGAGGAGCTGCCGAAGGAGGCGCTCGACGACCCGCGGCTCACCACCAAGCGGGTGCGGTTCACGTCGGTTCAGGTGGAGTACCCCGACGACCAGCTCTACCTGCTGCCCGGCCAGCCCCTGCGGGTGCGCTGCGCCTATGAGATGAGCGAGTTGACCGATGACGTCGTCTTCTCCTTCACGATGCACGACGCCGACGGGAACCTGCTCATCAGCACCAACTCGATGATCCTCGGCGACGACCTTGACCTCAGCCGCATCCAGGGCACGGTCGTCTTCGACGTCGAGAGCGTGCCGCTCATGGGCGGGCACTACTTCCTGACTCTCGGCGTCCACTCCCGCGACGGGGGCACCTCCTATGACCACCGCGACCAGCTCGACCGCTTCGAGGTGAAGCACACGTCGAGCGCGATCGGACGCATCCAGTTCCCGATGCGCGTCGCGGCCGAGATGTCTCCGGCGCCCGTCAATCCCAGCGCCTTAGCTCCCTAGCGATCGCTTGGTAGACCGCGACGAGCTCGTCGGCGCAGCGATCCCAGCTGAACAGCGCGGCGCGCTCTCGGCCTGACGCGATGAGACGAGTCCGCAGCGCGCCGTCGTCGAGGGCGCGCGCTAGCGCGCCGGCGAAGGCGTCGACATCGCCAACCGGGACGAGCAGCGCCGCGTCCCCCACGACCTCCGGCAACGACCCCGCGGTGGTGGTCACGACGGGGACGCCGGCCTGCATGGCCTCGAGCGGTGGCAGGCCGAACCCCTCGTACCGCGACGGGTAGGCGAGCACCGCAGCCGCGGCGAGGAGCGCGGCCCTGTCCTCGTCGCTCACGAAGCCGAGCCGGACGATCCGCGTCGCGTGGCGCGCGGCGGCGACCGCATCCTCGTAGGCGGCGGTGCCCCACCCGTCCGGCCCCGCGACGACAAGCCTCACCGCGGCGTCCTCCGCCGCGACCGCGTCGAACGCGCGCACCAAGCCGGGGAGGTCCTTGCGAGGCTCGATCGTCGCCAGGCTCAAGACGTAGCGGTCGCCGCCGGCGAGTGTCCGGCCCCGTTCCGGGTCGCCGCCTGCGACCGGGTCGATGCCGTTGGCGATGACATGCACGCGCGTGGGGTCGGCGCCGAAGACGTCGATCACCTCGCCCGCGACGAACTGCGACACCGCGTGGATGTGGGCGCCCGCGCCGATCGCTCGCCGCAGGAGGCCCGGGTACTGCCGAGTGTCCCGCGTGCACAGCTCGGGGAAGCGAACCGGCGTGAGGTCGTGGACGGTCGCGAGCCGCGCCGCCCGGCGAGACGGCGGCACCACGAAGTTCGGCCCGTGCACCACGTCGACCGGTCCGGTCCAGCGCTCGATCGCCAGCAGGTCGGACCGGCGCCAGACCTGGCGCAGCGGCTGGGCGGCCATGAGTCCGCTGGCGACCTCGACGCCGGGTGGGATCAGCTCTGCCAGCCGGCCTCGGCCCCGCCAGGTCGCGGCGAAGGCGACGATGTCGACGTCGTCGCGGGTCGCCAGCCGCTCGAGGACAGAGCGCGCCACTGCCCCGACGCCGGTGCGCGCGTCGAACAGGGAGGTCGCGTCGAAGGCGAGGCGTAGCGGCCGGTCGGGCACGGCGCAGAGTCTGGCCCCCAGGGGCGACGGTGATGACCGGGGGAGCGCGGCTAGCCTGTTCGACTTCATCGCCAGCGGGCGGCGCGGGAGAGGTTCTTGATGCGGTCAACACGAAACCGATCGGTGCGCGCGCTCGCAGGCGTCGTGCTCTCCCTGGCCGTCGTCGGCGGCCTCCCGCTCGCGCCGCAGCGCGGCGCGGAGCCCGGCATCGACGTCGCCGAGGTCGCCCTCACCGGTAGCCGTGGGCTCGCGCGAGTCGCCGGTGCGCCGACCGGCCCTGACAGCCCGAAGGCAGGCCCGGGATGGCAGGCGCGAGTGGCGCTGCCCAACGCCGGCCACATGGTCGTGCTGAGCTGGGACGGCGCTCCCACCGGCGCGGTCGAGCTCCGCAGCCGCAACGCGGCCGGCTGGTCCGAGTGGGTCGACCTGCACGCGAACCCCGACGAGGCCCCCGACCCCGGCACCGAAGGCGTGGAGGACGGACGCACGGTGATCGGTCCGGTGTGGGTCGGCAACGGCACGCGCGACGTCGAGATCCGCGTCGCGGAGGGCACGCTCGCCGACCTCACCCTGTCGTCGCTGCGCTCGACGCCAGGCACGACGCGCAGCGGTGGTCTGTTCGGGGCTGCACCGGCGGGCGCGGCGCGGGCGCTGCCCGGGCTGCCTGGCATGGTCTGGCGTCAGGAGTGGGCGCCGGGCGGGTGGCGCTACGACACGCCTGGCTGCGAGGAGGGGCCGAAGGTCGCGAGCCGGGTCGACTACGCCGTCGTCCACCACACGGTGAACACGAACACGTACTCGGCCTCCGAGGCGTTCGATCTGATGCGGGGCATCTACTGGGCGCACACCAACGCCAACGGCTGGTGCGACATCGCGTACAACTTCATCATCGACCGGTTCGGTCGCATCTTCGAAGCTCGCTCCGGTGGTACCGACCAGGCGATCATCGGCGGGCACTCCGCCGGCTTCAACACGTGGGCGACCGGCATCTCGCTGCTCGGCCAGCACCAGCCCGGCGCGTCGCCGCCCGCCGCAGGCGTGAGCGTGGCGACCCGGGATGCGCTCAAGCGGCTGCTCGTCTGGAAGCTCGCGCTCCACGGCGTCGACGCGGGCGCGAGCGTCACGCGTGTCAGCGGTGGGTCCACGAAGTATGACGCGGGCGTCGCCGTCACGCTGCCGACCATCACCTCTCACCGCGACGTGTCGTTGACCTCTTGCCCTGGTGACTACGCGATGGTCCTACTCCCGGCCCTCCGCAAGGAGGTGCAGGCCGAGGTCAGCCGCAGCGGCCCGTTCACCGGCATCCGCTGGACGCCGCAGACCGAGGTGCCCAAGCTGGTCACGCTGGACGCCTACGGCGGGCTCCACCCAGCGGGCGCCGGCCGAGACGCGGGCCCGTCCGACTACTGGCCCGGCTGGAGCATCGTGCGGGGCGCCACTGGCACGAGCGCCGGCGGGTGGGTGCTCGACGGGTTCGGCGGCATCCACCGCTTCGGCAACGCGCCCGCGCCCGGCGCCGGCGCGCCCTACTTCCCCGGACAGGACGTCGCTCGCGGCATCGCTGAGGGGCCCATCCCCGGTAGTGGCTACGTGCTGCTCGGCAACGGTTCGGTCCACCCCTTCGGCGGCGCGACGGCGCGGGCGCTCGCACGGTGGCCCGGCTGGCTGGGCAAGGACATCGCCACCCGGCCCGACGGCCTCGGCGGCTACGTGCTCGACGCGTTCGGGGGTGTCCACCCGTTCGGCAACGCCGTGCCGGTCGCCGTCAGCGCCTACTGGCCGGGTTGGGACATCACCCGAGCCATCGCCCTCCGCCCCGACGGCGTGGGCGGCTACGTGCTCGACGGGTACGGCGGGGTGCACCGCTTCGGCGGCGCGCCGCCGCTGTCGGTGTCGCGCTACGAGAGCCGGGACTGGGCGCGTGACCTCGTCCTGCTCGCCGATGGAACCGGCTACGTGCTCGACGATGCAGGCGTGCCGTGGCCGGTCAACGGCGCACCCGCGGTGCGGCCGTCGCTCACCTGGAGCGGCCTGAACCTCAGCTCGAAGCTGCTGGCAGGCTA
>CAYSAC010000212.1:0-5804 GCA_964428815.1 uncultured Acidimicrobiaceae bacterium
GCGTCCCCTTGGACCTCCCACGTTGGAGCAAGCGATCGAGCTCGACATCCGGCACGGCAGGCCACGGGGAGAGCGTCGGCGTGGCTTCTGTCATGGCCCTTCCTCGCCCCCTTCAACGAGCCAGGGTACCAACTGCTCGGCAGCGACGACTGCGGTGACTGGATCGCGCAGGTCGTCGATGCGGGCGGTGAGCCACGTCAGCGTCTGCATCTCGTCCCGATCCTCCGACACGCGCAGGCGCCGGACGTGGCACCGCGCCGCCTCGGTGAGGAGGCGCACGACCGCGTCGAAGGGCGGGGAGTCGCTCTCCTCCTGACCGAGCCGGCTGAGCAGCTCCGCGGTCTGCGGGTCGGCGCCGTCGATCGCGTCGCGCAGCGTCTCGGTCGTCGTCAACGCGCGCAAGGCAGCCGCGTGCACCTCATCGACGAAGAGGGACTCGTGAAGCCAGCTGGCGACCTCGTCCCACCGCCAGACCGCGTGGCGCAGCACCTCGAGCTCGGGGCTGTCGCGCTCCACGCCGCGAGATGTTCCCGCCGAGGCCGGGACCGGCGCGCGAGGCCCGGCACGCAGGCGCGCGCGCAGCTGGTCGGGCTCGACGCGCGTGTGGCCCGCGAGCTCCATCAGGTACTGGTCGCGCACGAGCTCGCTCGGGTGCTCACGGATCACGGCGAGGCCGGTCTCCGCGGCGCGAGCGCGGCCCTCGGGCGTGCGCAGGTCGGCGGCGGAGAGCGCGCGGTCGAGCCGGAACCGCAGGAACGGCTTCGCTCCCTCGACTGCAGCGGCCAGCAGCTCAGGGTCGGTGCGGGCAACATCGGCGGGGTCGACGCCAGCAGGCAGGTCGGCCACCGCGACCTCGACCTCGTGCGCCTTCTCCCAGGCGTAGAACCGCTCTGCCGCGGCCTGGCCGGCGCTGTCGGCGTCGAAGGCGAGCACCAGCCGGCGCGCGTAGCGGCGGAGCATGCGGATGTGGTCCTCGGTCAATGCCGTGCCGCAGGTGGCGACCGCGGTGCCGACCCCGGCGCGGGCGAACCCGATGACGTCGGTGTAGCCCTCGCAGATGACCGCCGCGTCGGCGTTGACGATGGGGCCCTTGGCCCAGTTGAGGCCGTACAGCACCTTCGACTTGCTGTAGAGCGGCGTCTCCGGCGTGTTCTTGTACTTCGGCCCCTCGCCGTCGGGCAGCACGCGCCCGCCGAACGCAACCGGGTCGCCCTGCGCGTCGAAGATCGGGAACAGCAGGCGCGCCCTGAACGTGTCCTGCTGGCGATTGCGACGGTTGACGATGCCGAGACCGCTGTCCTTCAAGATGTCGTCGGGCAGGCGGAGCGCCTTCGCCAGCTCGTCCCACGCTTCAGGAGCCCACCCGAGCTTGTAGGTGCGGACCTCGTCGCCGTCGAGCCCGCGCGAGCGGAGGTAGGACCGGGCCTTGGCCGCGTCCGGCGCGGTGAGGAGGCGCTCGTGGTACCACTCGACCGCCTTCCCGACCGCGTCGACGAGCTTGCCTCGGCGCTTGCGTCCCTCGCCCTGGTCCTTGTCGGTGTAGTGGAGCGTGACGCCGGCCTTGGCTGCGAGCCACTCAACCGCACTGACGAAGTCGAGGTGCTCGGCCTCGCGCACGAACGTGATCGTGTCGCCCTTAGCTTGGCAACCGAAACAGTAGAAAAGCCCCTCCTGATCGTTCACGGAGAACGAGGGGGACTTCTCGGCGTGGAAGGGGCAGAGGCCGGTCCAGCGGCGCCCGACCCGCTTGAGCTGCACGTAGCCAGAGATCACCGCCACGATGTCGGACGCGCTGCGTACCGCAGCGATGTCCTCATCGACGATGCCCATGCGGGCCGAGCGTAGCGGCGGGGTCTGACGCCCCCGCCGCCGCACTCGCCCCGCCGAGGGTCAGGGCTTCAGCTCGAGGACCAGGTTGAACGGGGTCTCGGTCGCCCGCCGGAACCGGGTGAAGCCGGCGGCCTCCGCGATCGCCCGCAGCCGGCCCTCGCCGGCCTGGGCGCCAAGGCAGGCGGCGTGCTCGCCGCTCTGTTGGCGCGACGATGGCGTGCAGATCGACGTCGACACCGAGTAGAAGATGCGGCCCACGAGGTTGAGGTTGCCCTCGACGGTGTCGGCCGCGTTGGGCTCGACCAGCAGCAGGGTGCCATCGGGCGTGAGCGCCGAGCGGATGTGGCGTAGCGCCTCGGTTGGGTCGCCCATGTCGTGGAGCGCGTCGAAGATGCAGACGAGGTCGTAGCCCTGGCCGGGGAAGTCGGCCGCGGACGCGATCTCGAACGACGTGCGGTCGGCGACTCCGGCCTCCGATGCCCGCTTGCGGGCGACGTCGATCGACGGCCCGTGGTAGTCGAAGCCATTGACCGTCGACGACGGGTACGTCTCGGCGAGCAGCACGCTGGACGCGCCATGGCCGCACCCCACATCGGCGATGCGCGCGCCGGCCGCGAGCTTCGCCTCGACGCTGTCGAGCGCCGGGATCCACGCGGTTGTCAGGTTGGCGACGTAGCCCGGCCGGAAGAACCGCTCGGTGCCCGAGAAGAGGTCGCCGTGGTGCTCGTGCCAGCCGACGCCCTCGCCCGTGCGGAACGCCTTGGTGATCGTCTCCTCGTCCTTGTGGGTCGCCGACGCGACGGCCATGCCGCCGGCCATGAACGCGGGGTGGGACTCGTCGGCAAGGCAGGCCGCCTGCGTCTCGTCGAGGTGGTAGCGCCCGGTGGCGGCATCGAAGCGGCAGTACGCGCTGGCGGCCTGGGCGTTGAGCCACTCCTGGAGGTAGCGGGCGTCGCACCCGGTCTCGGCCGCGAGGTCGGCCGCGGTCGACGGGCCCAAGCGGGCCAGGGCCTTGTAGAGGCCGAGCTTGTCGCCGATGACGACAGTGGTGCCGTGCAGCACGGCGCCGAGGTCGGCCGCGAAGCGGCCCACGAACTCGTCGATGGTCTCGGTGGTGGTGGTCATGGCTTCCTCCTGGTTGTCGGTCTTGATGGGGTGCAGCGTGCGATCCGTCCCTTGCAGCCGGTTTGCGGACCTTCTGCAAACGCCCTGCAACCGCGCCCGACGACGATGCCGGCATGACCATGAGCCATGCTGAACCGATGGCGGCACAGGTGGAGCTGACCCCCCGTCCGGTGCACAGCTCGGTCGACGAGCTGCTCGAGGGCTGCACCGACCGCCAGCCGTTCCACCCCGACGACGCCCGCTCTGGCACCCATTTCGAGTGGGTCGTCATCGACGGGGAGCGGCTGGTGCTCAAGCACGTCCACCTCGACGACGACTTCACGATGCGGGTCTCCGGCGACCTCGGTTGCCGTCCGCTCAGGGCGTGGGAGACCGGCCTCGTCGACGTCGCCGCCGACCTCATCGACCACGCCATCGTCGGTGCAGCACGCGGCGATGGGCGCAACGGCTGGGGCGCGGCGCTGCTCCTGCGCGACGTGAGCGGCGAGCTCGTGCCGATTGGCGACGAGCCGCTCCCCGAGGACCAGCACCTCGGGTTCGTCGACCACTGCGCCGGGCTCGCCGCCCGCATGTGGGGGTGGCACGACGAGCTCGACCTCCTCCCCCACCGCTACCGCTGGTGGTGGTTCAGCGACCCGATGATCGAGGCCGAGCGAACCCTCGGCTGGCCGGAGCGGGTCCCCCAGATCGCGGCGGAGGGTTGGCAGCGGTTCGCGGAGCGGGCACCGGCGGACGTCGTCGATGTCGTCGAGCAGCTCCGGCGTGACCCCACACCGCTCTCCTCCGCATTGCGAGCCACACCGCAGACCTTCCTCCACGGGGATTGGAAGCTCGGCAACCTCGGCACCGCGCCGGATGGTCGCACCGTCCTGCTCGACTGGGCCTACCCAGGTGAGGGACCGGCGTGCCACGAGCTCACCTGGTACATCGCGCTGAACCGCGCTCGCCTGCCGAAGGGCCATTCGAAGGAGACCACCATCGAAGCGTTCCGCGCTGCCCTCGTAGGCCACGGCGTGGAGACCGGCGGATGGTGGGACGTGCAGCTCGAGCTGTGCTTGCTCGGTGGCCTCGTGCAGTTCGGCTGGGAGAAGGCGCTCGGCGATGACAGCGAGCTCGGCTGGTGGTGCGACGCCGCCGCCCAGGGGGCGCGCCGCCTGTGAGCACGACGATCGCCGCTGCCTACGACGCCGCCGCGGCAGCCTGGTCGGCGGCGCCGGCTCGGATCTACCGCAGGCTCGCCGACCGGGCGCTGGCGTGCTCACCGGTGCCGCTCGGGGGCCGGCTGGTCCTCGACGTGGGCACCGGGACAGGCGTCGCGGCAGAGTCGATCGCCGCAGCCGGAGCGACTGCGATCGCCACCGACCTGTCCTTCGGGATGCTCGCGCTGGACCGTGCCGCACGGCCGCCGTCAGCGCAGGCGGACGCGCTGCAGCTCCCGTTCGCCACCGGATCCCTCGACGGGGTCATGGCGTCCTTCGTGCTGAACCACATCGACGACCCCGCGAGCGCCCTGCGCGAGGCAGCGCGCGTCACGGCGCATGGCGGTGCGGTCATCGCGAGCGCGTACGCCGCAGACGACGGACATCCCGTCAGGGGCGCGGTCCAGCGGGCGCTGACCGAGGCAGGGTGGGAGCCGGAACCCTGGTACGACCACGTCCAGTCCGTCACCATGCCGACGATGGCCACCGCCGCGGCATGCGAGGCCGTGCTCCGCGCCGCCGCGCTCGCCGGCCAGGTGACGCCCATCCGTGTCGCGTTTCCCGAGCTCGGACCCGACGACCTCGTCGACTGGCGGTTCGGCATGGCGCAGCACGCCGCCCACCTGCGCACGCTCGACGGCGACGCCATCGCGGCCGTCCGCCGTCGTGCCCTCCAGGAGCTCGGAGATCAGCCGCCGGTGCTGGAGCGCTCGATGCTCGTCATCACCGCAACCGTGTGAACCGTGCGCGGGCGGCGGCGCGCAGGTGGTCGCCGAGCGGACCGGCGCCCGCGGCAAGGCGCTCGACCCGTCGCTCAGCGTCGCCCCACCACGCGTCGACGTCCAACGCGGCAGCGAGCTCGGCGGTCAGCCACCACGCTTCAGGGACCGCGATCTCGTCCGCGTGCCCGAGCCCGACCTCGACAGCCGCCCTGTCCCCCGCTGCCGCGGCGACGACGAGCCCGGCCAGCACCTCGTAGCGCCGGCAGCCGCGGTCACGCGCGTCGGTCTCGACTGCGGTCGCGAGGTCATCGGCCAGCGCGCGGTCCCCGGCGACGAACGCGAGCCGCGCCCGTTGCAGGAGGTAGCGCTCGCGCTGGTGCCAGGCCATCGAGCCCTCCCACTGCTCGATCGCCACGATCCCGTCGAGGATGGTGGCAGCGCCGTCGAGGTCGCCGGCCGCGAACCGGCCCTCGACGAGGTCAAGGTGACCGACGTAGCGCGGCTCGGCGAACGCAGGCTCGTCCTCCGGCAACCCCGCCGTCTGCTGGTTGAGCTCGTCGGCCTCCTCCAACCGTCCGAGGTTGCGTAGCAGCCAACCCCGCACGTTGCTCGCCAACGGGCCGAACCGGCGCGCTTGCGCGCCCTCGCGCCGGACCAGGTCGTCGAGCCGGTCCAACGCGGCAAGCGCGGCGCTCACCTTGCCCTGCCCGCCGAGCGCGACGGACTCCGTGAAGAGCCCGTGCAGTGGAGCGAAGGGATGGTCGATCCGCTTCATCTCGAGGGCTCCCCTCGCCGCCAGGTCGGCCGCCTCCGGCAGGCGTCCCTGGTGGGATCGGACCCCGGCGAGCCAGATCGCGGGGACGGCGCGCACGTCGGGCGGTGCGATCGCGGCCGCCTCCTCGAGCGCGGCGGCCGCGTCGTGCAGCTC
>CAYSAC010000213.1:0-5792 GCA_964428815.1 uncultured Acidimicrobiaceae bacterium
GCCGCCTCCGGTGGTGCCGCCGGTCGTGGCACCACCCGTCGCGCCGCCGGTCGTGCCCCCGCCGGTCGTGCCCCCGCCGGTGTCGCTGGCGGGGATGAGCTCGCCGGTGGCCGGGTCGATGACCTCACCCCCGCCGGGGATGACTTCACCGGTCGCGGGGTCGATGACCTCGCCGCCGATGCCGGCCGCGAGGCCGCCGCCCGTGCCGACCTGCGCCACGTCGGCCTTCTGGCCGCACGCCGCGGCGACGACGAGCAAGGTGATGAGAAGCGCGATGGCGCGTGCGCGGCGGGTGGTCATGGTGTCTCCAATGCGGTGCGGTCGTCGGCGCGGGCGCGCTCAACCGCCGCGAGGGCGCGGCTGACGCCACGCTCGCGGACGACGAGGACGGGTTCGCCGGCGGGGCCGAGGGTGAACGAGAGCAGCCCCAGCAGCGCGATCACGAGCGGGATGAGCAGGATGAGCCCGCCGGGCAGGTTGTCCAGCAGGCCGGTGGAGCGGGCCGCGACCGGCGTCGTCGGCGTGGCGGTCTCCTCGGCGGCGTCACCCGCGGCCGGCGTGGTGCTCGGTGCGGGGAGCCCGCCGACGGGGATGTCGCTCGACCCGATGCTCGGGCTTACGAACCCACCGCCGGTGTCGAACCCGGCGCTGTCGAAGCTGCCGACGTCGGTGCCGGCTGCGCCGTCATCGAACCCACCACCGAGTAGGTCGTCGCTGGTCCCGGTCGGCGTCACCTGGAGCACGACCGTGATGTCACCGTCGTTGGCGGTGCTGTACACGGTCTGGAAGGCGGTCGGTGCGTCCACGTCCTCGATGATGACGATGCCGTCGGCGGTCACGGTGCCGGCCGGGTCGAACCAGAGCTGGCCGATCGGCAGCAGGTCGAAGGACCACGTGCCGTCGGCGGCGCGCGTGCCTGGCGCCTTCGCCAGCTCGCAGTCGTAGTCGGGGACGGTGTCGAAGGGCCCGTTCTCGCCCCCGGCCCAGAAGCTGGTGATCGGGCAGGCGGCGAGCTTGGCCGCCGAGCTGTTGATCTGGGTGCCAGTCGAGGTCGTCTCGTGCAGGGTCAGGGTGAAGGTGGCCACGGTCGCCTCGCCCTGCTCGTCGGGGAGGATGCCGATGGCGATCACCTTGTCCGGCTCGCCGGCCTGTGCGCCCACGGCGAGCGACCCCTTCGGGACGGTGGGTGGCGCTGGGATGGTCACGCCGGCCGGGTTGCTCGGCGCGGCGTTGACCTTGTTCCACCAGCCGACCTTGTCTACGGTCGCGCCGCTGGCGGAGATCTGGCCGGTGCCGGTCTGCGCCCGCGCACCGCTCAGGGCCATCGCCAGCACTGCGGCGATCACCGCGAGGGCGACCGCGGCGCGCTTCGTAGGCGTCCCCGAGCTTTTCCTCACGTGCAGCGATCCTCCTCCCTTCTGGGAGCCGGAGGCTAGTTCCGTGACAGGTTCAGCGATAAGCCCGGGCCTGCAGCTCGTAGAGCTCGGCATAGGCGCCGCCCACCGCCATGAGCTCGTCGTGGGAGCCGATCTCGGCGATGCCGCCGGCGTCGACGACCACGATGAGGTCGGCCATCCGAACCGTCGAGAACCGGTGGGAGACCAGCACGGTGATGCCGCCGGTGTCCCCTGCGACCGCCCGTGCAGCGCCGGCGTAGCGCTCGAAGAGCGCGTGCTCGGTGTCGGCGTCGAGCGCCGCGGTGGGCTCGTCGAGGATCAGCAGGAGGGGGTGCTCGCGCATCATCGCCCGGCCGAGGGCGAGCTTCTGCCATTGGCCACCCGAGAGCTCGAGGCCGTCATCGAAGCTGCGCCCGACCTGGCTCTCGAGACCGTGTGGCAACCCGGCGGCGACGTCGGCGGCCGACGCCCGGTCCAGCGCGGCGGCGACGAGCGCGGTGTCATCGATGTCGGGCAGGTTGCCGACGCCGACGGTCTCCCGGGCGAGCAGCTCGAGCTTGGCGAAGTCCTGGAACCCTGCCGCCATCCGCGCTCGCCATGCGGCAGCCGGGATCCGCCGGAGGTCGATGCCGTCCACCTGCAGCTGGCCGGCGGTCGGGTCGTAGAACCGGCTGAGGAGCTTGATGAGCGTGGTCTTGCCCGCGCCGTTGTCACCCACGACCGCGACGGTCGCTCCGGCGGGCAGGTGCAGGTCGACGTGCTCGAGCACATCGACGTCGGTGCCGGGATAGCGGAAGGTGACGTCGACGAGGTCGATGCCGTGGGTGATCCGCTCCGGGGCCGGGACCGGGTCGCTGATCGGGATGCTCGCCGCCCGAGCGTCGTCGATGAGCCGCAGATAGCGGCCGACGGTCTTGAGCGTGTCCATCAGCCAGCCGACCATCATGAACACCGACTCGACCTGCTGCTGCACCTGCGACGACAGGCTGATCACGAGGATCACGTCGCCTGCGGTGGCCTGGCCGTGGACGGCTTCGCGCGCGACGTAGCCGATGGCCGCGATGTAGCCGACAGCGAAGATCGCCCACCCGGCGACGGTCAGGACAGTCGCTCGGATCGTCACCTCGTCGTGGACCCGGTGGACGCTCGCGGTGATGTCGGTGAACCGCTGCCGCAGCTCGTCTCGGAGTCCGAAGACTCGCAGCTCCTTCGCGGGCGCGCCCGTCGTCGCCAGCTCGAAGAGGTGGTTGGCCAGGCGCGTCTGCTCGGCCGTCTCCTCCTCGACGCGCTGGTACCACGTCCTGGTCCGCGCCGAGGCTGCGACCGACGGGATGCCGAACAGCGGCAGTACGACGAGGAGCGGGTCGACGGCGACCAGCACCGCCGTTGTGGTGACGATCGACGCCAACGTGCCGAAGTTCTCGATGATGGCCGCGACCGAGCCGGCCAGATGGTGGCGCTGCTGGCGCAGGAGCGTCAGGCGGTCGAGGTGCTCTGGGCGCTCGTGGTGCTCGAGCCCGGGGATGCCGCTCGACAGCTCGACGATCTCGCGGTCGATGAGGAGCCGGGTCGCCTCTTCCATCCGGAACCGGAGGTCGAGGCTCGTGAGACCCGCGACCAGGCCAGCGCCGGTGATCACCCCGAGGGTCACCGCGAGCTCGGTCGTCTCGCCGACGTCCCCGGCGATCACACGGCTGATGATCCTGCTGATCAAGTACGCGGTCATGGGATAGATGGCCGAGCTCATCGCCGAGAGCGCGAGCGCGCCGGCGGCGCGGAGCGGGTCGGCGCGGAACGCGAGGACGGTCATGTGCCAGAGCCCCCGCAGGCGGCGCGGGTGATCGGAGTCAGCCAAGGGTCACCGCCTCCGTGAAGCGTGATGCCTGCAGCGCGAACATCCGCGCGTACTCGCCGCCAGCGGCAACGAGCTCGTCGTGGGAGCCGTCCTCTACGACGCGGCCGGCGTCGAGGACGACGATGCGGTCGGCCCGCCGGACCGTCGAGAAGCGGTGGGAGATGACGACCGTGGTCACACCGCGGGTCAGCTCGAGGAAGCGGTCGTACAGCTCGGCCTCGGCCCGGACGTCGAGGTTCGCGGTCGGCTCGTCGAGCACGAGGATGCCGGCCCCCGCCCGGACGGCGAGCAGTGCCCGGGCCAACGCGATCCGCTGCCACTCGCCTCCTGAGAGGTCGGTGCCACCGGTGAAGCGGCGCGACAGCGTCGTGTCCCAGCCGTCGGTCAGCCCCGCGACGAGCGGCCCGGCACCGGCCTGCTCGGCGGCACCCTCGAGCGCGGCCCTGTCGTGGGCGAGGGCGAGGCCACCGAAGCCGACGTTGTCAGCGGCGCTGAGCTCGTAGCGGGTGAAGTCCTGGAAGATGGCGGCGACTCGCCGTTGCCATTGCGTGGGGTCGATGTCGATGAGGTCGACGCCGTCGACGGTGATCCTGCCGGCGGTCGGGTCGTAGAGGCGGGCGAGCAGCTTGACCAGCGTCGTCTTGCCGGCGCCGTTGAGCCCGACGATGGCGAGCGACTGCCCGACCCGCAGCTCGAGGTCCAGGCCGTCGTAGATCTCGTGGTCGCTGCGCGGGTAGTGGAAGCAGACGCCCTCGAACCGCACGCTGCTGACCGGCAGACCATCGGCGGGGAGCGATCCGCTCAGCTCCGCGCTGCGCTCGGCCATGAGCTCGTCGATCTCAGCGAAGGTGGGCAGCAGCGCGACTCCCTGCTCGAGCATCACGTCGTGGTTGCTGAGCGACAGCATCGCCCCCGCGCCCCGCATCGCGCCGATGAGGATCGTCAGCCGCGCGAGGTCGATGTCGCCACGGGCTCCGGCGCGCACGACGAGGACGAACCCGAGGATGTCGGCGGCAGTGACCGCGAGGATCGGCAGGAAGAGGCGGCGCTGCCCGCGCGCTCGCGTCCGCCAGACGGCCTTCATCGCCTCGAGGTAGTGCGAGCGGAACCGGTCGGCAAGCCAATCGCCGAGTCCGAAGATCCGCGTCTCCTTCGCCGCGCCCGGCGTCATGGCGAGGTCGACGAAGTAGTGGGAGCGACGCAGGACCGAGGTCTGATCGAGTGCGGCGCTGACGGAGAGCATGAGGTGGCGCCGCATCACGATGCGCATCCACAGCAGGACGGTGAAGAGCACGAGCGGGAGCCACCACCGGAACGTCGCGAGCAGGACCATCGGCGGGATGACGCGGAGGCGGTCGACGCCGACCTGCGCGATGCCGACCATGCCCATGCCCGGCGTGAACCCGTGCGTCTCCGAGCGCGTGATCGCGATCTTGTCGAGCACCTCCGGGTCTTCGAGGTGGGCGACGCCGGCAGGGGTGAGCGTCGCGTCGAGCACCCGCGCCTTGAGCTGGCGGTCCAGCCGCCGGGCGCCGACCCACGCGAGCACCTCGCGTACGGCGCCGCTGATCTGGTCGAGGATGAACGCGCCACCGAGCACCCACAACGCGAGCAGCAGCCGTCGTCCGTCGTCGGAGTCGAACCCGTCGTGCACCGCTCCGGGGACAGCGCCCATGAGCTGACCCGTCGCAATGGTCAGCACGAAGACCAGCAGCGGTTCGAGCACCACCAGCACAGCGATCGTGGCGGTCAGCGCGCGGCCCGTCCCTGGCATCAGCCGCATCAGGGTGAGGCGGGGCGACGTGCGCCACCAGCGCACCAGCGCGGCGACGCGCCACCGTCGTTCGTCAAGGCTCCCCAGCACCGATCCTCCGCTCAGCTCACTCGTCGACCACGGGCCAGATGCCGGTGATGACCCCGTACTCGCGGCGCCCGTCGTCGTCGACCGAGTGATCCTCCGCGTGCGCGTACTCCTCCGCCAGCGAGTTCAAGCGCTCCGTCAGCTCGGCCCGCTGGTCCTCGGTGAGTCGGAGCTTGAGCAGGCCCAGCATCGAGCGCTTGACGCCGTCATCGCGCGTACGTCGCCCCGCAGCTGCGTACTCCCGTCCGACCTCCTCGAGCAGGCCACCGACGACCGATTGGACGGCCGCCGGTGGGACGTTGAGGCCGGGTGCCAGGGTGATCTCGCCGGCGGCCTGGTAGCGACGCTCTGCGCCGCGCCGCTCGACGGCCTGCACGATGCCGTGCCGCTCGAGGAGGCCGAGGTGGTAGTAGAGCCGGTCCGGCGGGCGACGCAGCTTCTTCGCTAGCTCCTTCACCGTGCGGGGTTGCTGGAGCAGATCAACCATGCGATGTCGCAGTGGATCGGCGATGGCCTTGAGCGCGGCGAGGTCGTCGATGACGATCGCGTCCCCCCGGCCCATCGTTGGAGACTATTCCAACAGTGGAGAAAAGTGCAAAGTGCTCGGCTCAGCGGGGGAGGCCGAGCAGCCGCTCGCCGATGATGTTGCGCAGGATCTGGGTCGTGCCGCCCATGATCG
>CAYSAC010000214.1:0-5700 GCA_964428815.1 uncultured Acidimicrobiaceae bacterium
TCGGCGGGAGCGACCTGGACCAGCGCCTCGACGGCCTCATCCAGGACCGCATCCAGGACACTCAGGGCCGCAAGGACGCGAGGGCGAGGCAGGCCGGAGTCTGCTTCGCTAATCCCCCACGCGGGGTGGGCCTGTCGACGATCGGCCCGTAGTGCGCGGAGGGCGAGCCCCAATGGTAGGCAGCCCGGGTGGCCCTCATCGTCGAGGACATGGGTGAGGAGCACTGAAGGACTCCCCGAACTTCGCGCCGACGATCTGACGGCCGCTTGACGAGCGCGATTGGCGCCCGAGCATCTGATCCGTAGACGGATTCACCTCCAATGGCCACCCTCACGATCGATCCCCGTTCGCGCGCGTCATCTTCGTCTCCTCTCGATGAAGTCGACGATTCCCTCTGTGGCCTCGACCGCGCGCGCGGTCTGCCGGTGGCCGGGCCCGCTGGCGAGCAGCAGCTGCGCGTTCGGGCACTGCGCCGTGAGGTCGATCGAGCCGCTCACGGGCATGTGCTCGTCGTCCTCGGAGTGGACGAGCAGTACGTCCGCGTCGAGATGGGCGATAACGCCGAAGAGGTCGAACCGGGACACACGGTCGATGCCCATCCGGCGCTCGTAGATGGCCCTGGCCCGGTCCGCCACCTCGATCGGCACCCCAGTTCGCTCCGCGATGCGCCGCCAGCGGTCGCCTCGGCCCGACGGCGGGGCGATCAGAACGCAGCACCGCACGGTAAGTCCTTCCTCGACGGCGAGCGCGGCTGCGGAGGCGCCCATGGAGTGAGCGACGACCGCCTCGATCGGACCGAGCGCGGCGGCGACGGCGCGGGCGGCGTCGGCGGCTTCGAAACCGAGTCCGGATTCACCGTCTGAGAACCCGTGCGCGGGGAGGTCGAACGCGACGACCGCGTGGCCGCGGTCGACCAGCGTGGCGATCATCTCTGCCCAGAGCGAGTTGTCGTCCTCCCAGCCGTGTACGAGCAGAGTCGCGGGGCCGTCGCCGATTCTCCAGGCCGTGACGGTGCCGTGCGGCGTTGGAACGCGATGCGGTTCGATGTCGCGCAGCGGCTCGGCCAGTCGCGGCTGGTCGCGGCGTCGGGGCGTCACGATGGATCGGAGGAACGCTTCGGTGGCGTCGTCGGTCATCGCGCTACACGTCCAAGGCTGCGATCGGCAATGGGTAGGGGGAGATGATCGCGACGTACGGGTCGACGTCGATGTGCCCGAAGAGCTGTCGAATCTGGTCGAGGCTCCGTCGCCCGGATGCCGCTCGTAGCAGCTCGTACCAGTCGAGCTCGATCGTTCGCGCCTCATCGGGGTCGCCGAACGCGACCTCGCCCCGGTCGGTCACGATCCGCAGGGATGGAACGTCGGCTGCCGCCGCACGCGCGCTGAGCATCATGGTGAACGAGAAGTAGGCCAGCTTCGTCGCGTAGGCGTCCCGGTCAGGCTCGACGCCCACGGCTCCTCGGATGTCTTGCGCGTGGGTCGCGAGATCCGATACTGCGGCCCACGCCAGCATGTCGCGGGATGCGCCCTCGGGCAGGGGCTGCTCGCCTTTCATCATTTCGCACAGCGCGACGGTCTGCTCGAACCATTCGTCGGTGATCTCATCGATGCCGCGACCTCGACGTTCGTCGACCCCTGCTTGTGCCCACCTGTCAATGTCGGGCAGGTCGCCGCTCAGCGCGATCGCGAACTCGTCGAGGTCTTGGGTCGAGTAGGTGTGGTGCCCGGTCGCATACGCGCCGGCGACGTGAGCGAGGTGGGCGACGACGTCCTTGATCGTCCACGCCGGAGAGGCCGGGACCGTCGCCGAGAGGCGCTCCTCAGCCAACGGCCGGACGAGGTCGACAAGGCGGTCGCGGGTCTCGGCATAGGCGGTAGGAAGGTCAGGCATCGCGCGCTCCTGGTTTCTTCGCTGTGGCGAAGGTGACGTCTTGGTCCGAGACCGGTTCGCCGTCCTTCGTGACCGGCTGCGATCCCTCGTCGACGCGGCGCGTGCCGTGCTTCATGACGTACGCCGTGTCTCGCGTCATTCCGGTGATGAGTCCCGACGTTGCCGCGTACTGGAACTCGAGCCCAAGGAAGTAGGGGCCGGGTTCCGCGGCGACGACACCGCGGTCGTGCACGGGAAGACCGTCAGGAGTGAAGACTGGAAGGCCGATCCAGGAGAACCAGGGGCTGATCTCCGACGCGGTGAACGTGCTCGTCGATGGCGGAGCCGAGTACTCACCGCACGAGCCATCCCGCAGCTCGATCGTCGACCTGGGCGCTGCCTCCCGAACCTCGGACGATGCTGTCACGTCGGCCCGCCGATCACTTCCGGGCGGTGGCGATCACCATGGGCTGGTCGACGGGCGTGGTGCCGTCCACGACGTAGGGCGCCCAGGTGTCGACCACCTGTCGTTCCATCGCGGCTTGGGCCGCTTCAGGGGCCTGGGCGACGAAGGGTCCCATCGGGGTGAGGTTGATGTACTGCCAGAGGAACTCCGCCGGGGCGGCCAGCCGGAAGGTGGCGACCGACACCGTGGCGTCGACGTCGTTGAGACCGGCCTCCCGCAGCAGGGCCGCGACGGCGTCGGGGTCGTGCATAGAGAACACGGCCCGCACGAAGCCGCCGAGCTCAGGGTTGATGTGGTCGACGATGGCCTGCTCCATGAGCTGGAACGGGGGCTGGATGGGGCCGGGGGTGTTGAGCACGAGGCGACCGCCGGGCGCGAGCACGCGACGCATCTCGGAGAGGGCCGTGGCTCGGTCCTCGATGAACATCAGGCCCATCTGGCAGAGCACGACGTCGTAGGAGTCGTCCGGTAGTGGCAGCGCGGTTGCGTCGCCCACGTGCCAGTCGATGGGCGGGGCAGCCGGTGACGGGGTCGCCTTTGCCACGTCGATCATGTCGGGTGAGAGGTCGATGGCGGTCACCGAGCCGGTCGGTCCGACCTGCTGGGCCGCCAGGCGGGCGATCAGCCCGGTGCCGCAGGCCACGTCGAGGATCCGCTCGCCGGATCGCACTGACGCGGCCTTCAGCAGCGCCGCGGAGACGGGGGTGGCGATGGCGGGCACGAAGTAGCGCTGGTAGTTCTCGGCGCCGGTGCCGGTGAAGGTGCGGTACGAGACAGAGTTCACAGGGTTCTCTCCTTCGGTCAGGGGATCGGTCGATCAGGGCCGGATCATCGGGGCGTCGGTGGCGTGCCGAGCGCGCAGCTCGTCGTCCCAGCCGCCGTTGCAGTAGGTGGTGACGGTCGCGATGCGGCCGTCGCGCACCTCGCAGAGGTGGAGGCGACGGGCGACCACCACGCCGGCTGGCGTGTGCTGGGTCTCGACGTGCTCGGTCACGAAGCCGGTGGCGGTCGGGACGGTGCGAACGACCTCGATCTCGATCGGACCCTCGCTGATGGCACGCAGCTGGTTGGTGAAGACTTCGCCGGGGCCTTCGAGCTGGAACCGCCACATCGGCGGCAGCAGGTCGTAGAAGGCATCAGGGGCGAAGACATCGGCGGCCGCCTCGAAGTCGGAGAAGCAGCGGTGGAAGGCAGAGCTCAGCCGCTCGGCGGTCTCCTGGTCGAGCGGCGGGGTGGTGGTCTGCTGGGGCATTCGGATCGTCCTCCGGGGTGTCGCCGGCGGGCTTCGCCGACAAGGTCGACCGTACGGATGCGCCCGCCGCCGGGCATCGCCCATTCGCCCCATTCCCGGAGTGATCCCGCGATGGGGTGAACGCCCTATCCGGCGCATCTGCCCTGCGGCGATCCGGACTTCAGAGGAGGTCGTGCTCGTACGCGTAGGCGGTGGCGGCGGCCCGACTGGAGACGCCCAGCTTGGCGAAGATGTTCTCGACGTGTCGGCCGGCGGTGTGCTGGCTGATCACCAGCGCGGCTGCGATGTTGCGGTTGGTCTTGCCCGCGGCCACCAGCGCCAGCACCTCACGCTCTCGTGCCGACAGACCCGCGTCGCCGCGTACACCGGTCGTCACCTTGGCAGCGGCGTCCGGGCCCCCGGTCAGCGCGGCCAAGCGCTGCGCGTCGGGCACCGCGCCCAGCGCGGTGAAGGTGTCGTGGGCGTTGTCGAACTCGATGTCAGCCGCGATGCGATCGCCCAGCGCAGCGCACGCGAGCCCGATGAGCACCGCGGTGCGCGCCCCCTCGTATGGCATTCGCAGCGCCCGCCACGCGCTCGCCGCGTCCCGCAGCTGGGCGAGCGCGGCCGTGGGATCGCCCTCCGCCACCAGGACCGCTCCCTTGGCGTGGCGGGCCAACGCGCGGAGCATCTCAGCCGACGACCGAGCGGCGACTGCCGCCAGCTCCTCCGCTGCGGCACGGGCACCCGCGAGGTCGCCGGTGGCTCGGAGGATGTCGAGGGCGGCGGCGAGCAGCGACGGCCGTTCGAGCGGGTTGCCCGGCTCCTGCAGGGCTCGGCCGATGCTCGCGGCCGCGGTTGCGGCGTTGCCCCGCGCCAGTTCGAGGAGCGCAAGACCCGGCATCGGCTGGCGGCCGTGCCGGCTGGCTTGACGGTACCCGGCCTCGGCCTCGGGGAACGCGCCGACCAGCCGGTGCAGCTCCGCCTCCTGGTAGAACGCCTGCCCGACCGCCGGGTGGGGCGGATCGGTGAGGCGGACGCATGCTGCCCCGGCCGTCTTGATGGCATCCGACCAGTCACCCGCGGCCTGCTGCAGCTGCGACCGGTGCACGAGGCACTGACCCGCGATACGGGACCAGGTCGGGTTGGGCATCGCACCAGGCGCTGAGCGCGCCGGTCCACTCCGAAGCCCGCGGCAGGTCGAAGAGGTTCATGCACTCAAGGATCACCGCGCAGTACACGATGCCCGAGGTGATGGGCCCGACCTCACCGGCCGTCACCGACACCATGACGTCGTCGAGCCGGGCCGTGCCGGAAGTCGTGTCGCCCATGGCGAGCAGTGCCTGGCCGTGACCGAGCGTTCCGAACGCACGGAGGTCGGCGTCATCGAACCGGACGCCCAGTTGCGTGGCCTCGACGGCCAGGTCGCGAGCCGCCTCCGGGTCGGCCTCGAGCGCGCCCAGCAGTTCGGGGATCTTCAGGTAGCCCGATGCCGCGCAGTCGATGTTCGCGTCGGCGACGATGCGCTCGACCCGGGCCAGCCACCCGCTCGCCTGCGCCATCTGGCCGCGGAACATCAGGCACAACGCCAGCCAGAACGCGCACCGGGCCGCATCCGCGTGGTTCCCGCCCTCGAGGCTGGCTCGATGCGCCGCCTCCCATGCCACCGCGCAGGCCTCGTCAGCCCCGACGAGGTAGGCGGACACCGCCAGCCGTTCATGATCGGCCGCCCCGAGCGGTCCCCGATTGGCTGCCGCCACGAACGACGCGAAGGCCTCTCCCCACGCCTGTCGAGCGAACGCCGCCCGCGCGTGATCGATCGAGGGGGCCATGATCATCAGTGTTGCCCGCGACGGCGGATTAGGCGACTGAGGCCGGGAACCCCCGAAGGATTCCCCGAAACTTCGCGCTGACCGTCGCGGAGCCGCCGCCTGAGGGCGGTCAGTGCGGCGGGGTCGCACGCGGCTCCGCGAGGAGGACCGAGGTCGCAGCGTGCTCACCGAGACGTACCGGCCCCAGGTGCCTCCTTGCGCTGCTCGACTAGCGCGGAGTCTCAACCAGGAATAGCGACGAGGAACCCGTGCACGGCTCGGTTGAACTCGTCGGGCGCTTCGACGTTGCTCACGTGGCCGAC
>CAYSAC010000215.1:0-5669 GCA_964428815.1 uncultured Acidimicrobiaceae bacterium
CGGACCCCTCCGACGCCTGACAGCGCCTTAGCTCACCAGCGCCTTAGCTCACCAGGCGAACCTGCCCCCGCCAGCCGGTGGGAATGCGCCCTGCCGCCCGCGGCGTTGAGCCGCCCATGGGCGATCGATCGATGAGCGGCGAGCGGATCTCCAGCGACGACCGGGGCTCCCACCGCTACAAGTCGGAGCGGGTCTGCCAGGAGAAGGGGTGCAAGACGCGGCTGTCGATCTACAACGACGGCCAGCACTGCAGCCTCCACGCCCCGATGATCACGCCCAGGACGCGGGGCAAGAAGATCGCCTAGCGGGAGTTTCCGGGCTAGTGGTCCGTCGCCGGATTGTCGACGTGCCTCGTCGGCCAGAGGCGCCGCTGGCTGCGTCGCTCCTCCTTGCGGTAGGGCAAGGCTACGACTGCGTCGTCGGCTCCTTGCCAGCGACGCCTTTGACTCGACGGATCCACGCCGCCAACTCGACGACGCACCGCTATCGATGTGCGTTTGGGCCGCGCCGGCCGCGTACGATGACCCGGATGCGCCTCCTCGCCGCTCAGGTCTGGCACTACTGGATCGCGGTCCCGCTCACCGTCGGCACCGTCGCTGCGACGGTCGCGGTCGTGGTCGGCTACTTCAAGAAGGTCCAGGCGCCGCGCTACCCGAACGGCCGAGAGCAGTAGTTGGCGCCGAGTCCGGTCGACTGGGGCCTGGCCGAGAAGGTCGCGATCCGGGTCGCCGGCCGTGAGCCGCTCGCCGAGTCGTACCATTACGCCTCGCTCGAGCGCGACTTCGCGGAGCTGACCGCCGAGGCCGAGGACCTGGTCGCCCGGGCGACCGGCCTCCGCAGCCTGAGCGGCCCCGCCCGCTCCCGCGTCACCGATCGCGCCGGCTGGGTGCGGGCCAACATCGCCTCGTTCCAGCGGCTCCTCCGTCCGCTGACCGACAAGCTGGAGGGGAAGCTGCCCGCCGGACCGCTGGCCCCGGTGATGCGGGGCGCGGCCGGTGCCGAAGTCGGACTGATGCTCGGCTGGATGTCGTCGCGCGTGCTCGGGCAGTACGACATGCTCGTCGTCGAGGAGGACGGCGACGCCGACCAGGACTTCGTCTACTACGTCGGCCCGAACGTCCTCACCCTCGAGAAGCGGTTCGGGTTCCCGCCCCGGGAGTTCCGGCTGTGGCTCGCGCTGCACGAGGTCACCCACCGCGTGCAGTTCACCGGCGTGCCCTGGTTGCGCCCGCACTTCCTGGCGCTCGTCGAGAGCAGCCTCGGATCGGTCGACGCCGACCCCAAGCGGTTCCTCCAGGTGATGACCCGCATCATCGACGACCTGCGGTCGGGGAAGAAGCCGCTCGACGACGGCGGCCTCGTCACGCTGCTGGCCACGCCAGAGCAACGCAAGGTGCTTGACAAGATCGGCGGCCTCATGAGCTTGCTCGAGGGCCACGGCGACATCACCATGGATCGTGCTGGCGCCGACCGAATCCCGAGCGCGCCACGGTTCGCCCGCGTGCTGCGCGAGCGGCGCGAGTCCACCGCCGGCGCGGCGAAGCTGCTGCAGCGGCTCATCGGGCTCGAGGCCAAGATCAACCAGTACGCCCAGGGCGAGGCGTTCATCGAGCACGTCGAGCGCGAAGGCGGCGGCCCCCGCGCGCTGGACCCCGTTTGGCAGGGACCGGAGTGGCTGCCGACGCTGGCTGAGATCCGCGACCCCGAGGAGTGGCTCGGACGCGTGCGCCTGTCACAGGAGCTTGCTGGCTAGCCTCTCGAATCGGATGGCCACGATCCTCGTCGTCGACGACGAACCCGACATCCGGTTCTACGCGCAGGTGAACCTCGAGCTCGACGGCCACGAGGTGCTGCTTGCCGCGAACGGGGCGGAAGCGCTGGCGCAAGCAGAGGCGCACCGACCCGACGTCATCCTGCTCGACGTGATGATGCCGGGGGTCGACGGCTGGACCGTGCTCGAGGCGCTCAAGGCGAACCTCGATCTTGGCATCAAGCAGATCCCGGTCCTGATGCTCACCGCGCTGAGCAGCGACCAGGACCACGTGCGTGGGGGCATCGAGGGGGCTGTCCGCTACCTCACCAAGCCCGTCAACCCCGAGCAGCTCCGGGCGGCGATCGAGCAGGCACTCGCCGAGGACGAGCCGTCGCAGCGCCGTCGCGCCCAGCAGGGCGCGCTCGAGAAGATGGCGCGCATCGAGAAGGGCGGGCCGGCAGCCGCGCCCAACACGCCGCGTCCGCGGCTCACGAGGTTGGAGCACGTCCGACCCACGGAGGAGGGCGCCGCGCCCAAGCAGGCGCGCTGGTCCGACGACGAAGCGTTCGCGGAGCTCACGAAGAAGCAGCGAGAGCTGCTCGAGGTGCTGCGCGACTCGGCGTCGGTCACCGAGGCCGCCACCCGCCTCGGCGTCAGCCGATCCAACGTGTACGCGAGCCTGCGCAGGGTCGGGCGCAAGCTTGGCGTCGCCTCGGTCACCGATCTGCTCCGCCAGCTGCGCGCTGGTTCGCTCGGCCAGCCCCCGAGCTAGCCGTGGACGCGCGCGGGCTGCTGGCCCGCTGCTCGTTCCCGGCGGCTGGCTCCGCCGTCAGCTGCGCGGTGTCCGGCGGCGCTGACTCCCTCGCTCTCCTCCTGCTCGCAGTCGACGCCGGTTGCGCCGTCACCGCCGTCCACGTCGACCACGGGCTCAGAGCCGGCTCGGCAGACGAGGCCGCGCTCGTCGCCAGCGCCGCCGGCAGCCTCGGCGCTGCGTTCACCAGCCTGAGCATCACCGTGGAGCCGGGCCCCAATCTCGAGGCCCGCGCACGCGCCGCCCGCTATGGCGTGCTGCCGCCCGGTGCGCTGACCGGGCACACCGCCGATGACCAAGCGGAGACTGTCCTCCTCAACCTGCTGCGGGGCGCCGGTCTCGACGGACTCGCCGGCATGGACCCGGCGCGCCGGCCCATCCGCCGGCTGCGACGAGCCGAGACGCGAGCGCTGTGCGCGGCGCGGGGATTCGAACCGTTCGAGGACCCATCGAACGTGGATCCCGCGCACCGCCGCAACCGGGTCAGGGCCGAGCTCCTACCGCTCGCTGCCGCCATCGCCGAGCGCGACGTCGTCGAGGTGCTCGCGCGCCAGGCGGACGTGCTGCGCGACGACGCCGCGTTCCTCGACGCGCTCGCGGCCGAGATCGATCCCACCGACGCCGGTGTGGTCGCGACCGCGCCTCCCGCGCTCGCGCGCCGCGCTGTCCGGGCCTGGCTGCGCGCCGGCGCCGAGCAGCACCCGCCTGATGCGGCGACTGTCGAGCGAGTGCTCGCGGTGGCACGGGGAGACGCGGTCGCCACCGACGTCGGCGGCGGGCGCCGCGTCGAGCGCAGCGCCCGCCGTCTCCGTCTCGTGTGACCGACCCGCCTTCACGATCTGGCGGCTGTTGAGCCCGCATAGCGGGCCGGACAGCCGCCAGAACGATCGGGGTTCAGACGAGCTGGCGGCGGACCATCGACCAGCCGACCCGGCCGAGCACGGCGAGCAGGACGAGCACGAGGAGCACCAGGAACGCAGAGCCGGACCAGGCGACGAGGTCCTCCAGGCCGTCACCGAAGCGCCGGCGGGCCTCGTCCCACGCCGCGCCCAGGCCACGGTCGTCTGACTCGATGCGGATCTCGGCGCCGGGCTCGGCGAGGGTGATCGCCAGCGAGCTGAGGTGACGCCCCTGCTGCGGGCACGCGATCGAGGTCGTCGGTCGCGGCGGTCCGCTCTCGGCGCGGGACCTCGCGGCGCAGGGTCGAGTAGCAGGTGTTGACCAGCACCCGGTAGATCCACGGGTGGATGCCGTCGCCCGACGGCAGCGCGTCGCGGAACCGCCACACGCGCAGGAACGCCTCCTGGACCGCCTCCTCCGCATCGGCGGGTTCCCGCACGATGAGGTACGCCGTCCGGTAGGCACGCCCGTAGCCCTCCACGAGCACCTGGGTGAGGTCGTCGCCCATGCCCCCTATGACGCCCGTGGGGGCCATGTGGTTCGCGCCACGGCGCGATTAGGTTTCGTGCGTGGCCGGCGAGCACCTCTTCCCGGATCCGTACCTGGGCGAGGTCGTCGTCACAGCCGACCAATTGCAAGCGCGGATCGCCGAGCTCGGGGCCGACATAACGAGGGACTACGCCGACCGCGCCCCGCTGCTCATCGGCGTCCTGAAGGGCGCCTCGATGTTCATGGGCGACCTCGCTCGACACATCGCGCTGCCGCTCGAGATGGACTTCATGGCGGTGTCGTCCTACGGCAACGCCACCCGCACGAGCGGGGTGGTCCGCATCGTGAAGGACCTCGACATCGACCTCACCGGCCGGGACGTGCTCATCGTCGAGGACATCGTCGACAGCGGTCTGACTCTCAGCTACCTCCGCCGCAATCTCGCAGCGCGCGACCCACGGACGCTGGAGGTGTGCGCACTCTTGGTGCGCGAGGGCTTGCAGAAGACCGACGAGGAGCTGCACTACGTGGGGTTCCGCATCCCGCCGAAGTTCGTCGTCGGCTACGGCCTCGACATCGGCGAGCGCTTCCGCAACCTGCCGTACATCTGCACCTACGAAGGACCGGACGCGGTGTAGCCGGCAGGGCGCCGATAGCCTTTCGGCACTGTGAAGCGCCTTCCTCGCACCACCCTGCTGTACCTCGTGCTCGCCATCGTCGTGCTGCTGGTCGGCACGCAGCTGCTGCGCCAGGGCGAGAAGCCGGAAAAGCTCAACCTCAGCCAGTTCCGCGACGCCATCGCTGAGGGCGACGTCGAGTCGGCCAAGCTCAAGGACCGCGACCACGAGGTCGTCGGCGAGCTGAAGAACGGCGCGAAGTACAAGGTCGCCTTCCCCCAGGAGTTCGCCGACGAGCTCGCCACCGAGCTGGGCGACGCCGAGCCCGCTATCGACCTCGAGGTCGACCAGCAGAAGGAGTCCCTGTGGGTCTCCCTGCTGTTCCAGCTGCTGCCGATGATGCTCCTGATCGGCGTGTTCCTGTTCTTCATCAACTCGATGCAGGGCGGCGGCAGCCGCGTCATGCAATTCGGCAAGGCCAAGGCCCGGCAGGTCTCGAAGGATGAGCCCAAGGTCACCTTCGCCGACGTCGCCGGCGCCGACGAGGCAGTCGAGGAGCTGCAGGAGATCAAGGACTTCCTGCAGTCGCCGGCCCGCTTCCAGGCCATCGGCGCGCGCATCCCGAAGGGCGTGCTGCTCTACGGCCCGCCCGGCACCGGCAAGACGCTGCTCGCCCGGGCTGTCGCCGGTGAGGCCGGGGTGCCGTTCTTCTCCATCTCAGGCTCCGACTTCGTCGAGATGTTCGTCGGCGTGGGCGCCAGCCGCGTGCGCGACCTGTTCAAGCAGGCCAAGGACAACAGCCCCTGCATTATCTTCCTGGATGAAATTGACGCCGTCGGGCGCCGCCGCGGGTCGGGGTTCTCGTCCGGCGGTCACGACGAGCGCGAGCAGACCCTCAACGCCATCCTCGTTGAGATGGACGGGTTTGATACGAACGACCAGGTCATCGTCTGCGCCGCGACCAACCGCGTGGATGTGCTCGACCCCGCATTGACTCGCCCCGGCCGCTTCGACCGGCAGATCTACGTGCCGTTGCCCGACGTGAAGGGCCGCATGGACATCCTCAAAGTCCACAGCCGCAAGGTGAAGCTCGGTCCGG
>CAYSAC010000216.1:0-5613 GCA_964428815.1 uncultured Acidimicrobiaceae bacterium
CTCGAGCTTCGAGTCGAACATGTCGACGGCGATGATCGCGGCGGCGCCGGCGATCCGCGCCCCCTGGATCACGTTGAGGCCGACGCCACCGCAGCCGATGACGACTACCGTGTCGCCCTCGCGGATGCTCGCGGTGTTGAGCGCGGCGCCGACGCCGGTGAGCACGCCGCAGCCGATGAGGGCGGCCAGCTTGAGCGGGATGTCATCGTCGATCTTCACGCAGCTGATCTCGGGCACGATCGTCGACTCCGAGAAGGTGCCGAGCATCGCCATCTGGTAAAGGGGGTTGCCCTCGCTCGAGAGGCGGGTGCTGCCGTCGAGCAGGCCTCCAGCGGCGGCCATCGCGCCCTTCTCGCAGAGGAAGCCCTGGTCGTGCTTGCAGAAGTAGCACTCGCCACACGCCGGCACGAACGACAGCACGACGTGGTCGCCGACGGCCAGGCTGGTGACGCCCTCGCCGACCTCCTCGACGATGCCGGCGCCCTCGTGACCGAGCACGATCGGCGTGCCGAGGGGGATGGTGCCGTTCTGCACCGAGAGGTCGGAGTGGCACACGCCAGAGGCGACGACCTTGATCCTCACCTCGCCGGCCTTGGGGCTGGCGACTTCGACATTCTCGTGGACCTCGAGCTTTTGGTCGACGCCGGGCAGGACAGCGGCCTTGGTCATTGCAGGTTCCCCCTGGGTGACGGTGCGATCGGTGCGCCGCATCGTCGCACCGCGCCCAGGGGTGGGCAACTCAGAGGCCGTGCTCGCGGTCTTCGCGCTCTGCGGCCTTGACCGCGTAGCCGAACACGATCGCGGGTGCGAGCACGACCGACCCGACGATCAGGCAGCCGACGATGAGGGCGACGGCCGCGCCGGTGAACCCGGTCACGAAGCCGATGACGAACGCGACCATGGCGATGCCGAACAGCGCGTAGCCGGCCCGCTGGCCGACGGCGACGAGCCTGGCGATGCGGGCGCGGCGGACGCGGACCGGGTCCGCGGTCACCCCGCTCGCACCGCGGGGAGCACCTCGGCCGTGAAGAGGCGAGCTGCGACCCTGGCCGCGTCCGGGTCGGCGCCTGCCGTCGGACCGATCACGGTGACCTTGTCGATGCCCGCAGCCGCGAGCTCGTGCAGCCGTTCGATGCAATGGTCGGGCGGGCCGACGATCGCGGCGCGGTCGATGAACGCGGGTGTGAGTGCCTCGGCCTGGTCCGAACCCGATCGGGTGTGGGCGGTCATGTCGTAGCGCTGGTGGACATCGCCGAGCACCGCGCGCTGGTCGTCGGTGGCCGGTCCTGTCACCGCGCCGTGCATGACGGAGAAGCGGGCGAAGGTGGACAGGCCTCCGCGCACGAGCGCGCGCGCCACCTGCAGGTCGGGGTGGCAGACGACGTTTATGTAGGCGCCGAAGCGCACGTCGGTGCCCGCAGCTGCTGCGGTGGCCATGCCCCAGCGCAGGCGGTCGAGGTCGGCGGTCAGCCCGAACATCACGCGCTCTGCGTGGCGCGCCGCGGCCTCGATGACGCGCGGCCCGGTCGCTGCCACCTCGACCGGGACCTTCGGGAGCCCGGGCCGCAGCGAGTGCATCCGGCTGGTGGTCGGTGCGTCGGCGAGCCGCAACGCCTCCACCGGCGCGGCGATGGTCGCGTGCTCGGCGAGATCCTCGAAGGCGACATCGTCGCCGCGGAGGTAGGCCTGCACCGCGGCGAGGTAGCGCTCGAACGCGGGGACCGCGGCGGGCGCTCGTCCTACGTGCGCGAGCGCGGAGTCACCCCGCCCGATGCCGAGGACCGCGCGCCCGCCCGAGAGCACCTGCAAACCGGCGACGGCAGATGCCGTCACGGCGGGGTGGCGGGTCAGCGGGTTGGTGACACCGGTGGCCACGCCGAGGCGCTCGGTGCTGCCGGCGGCCGCGGCCAGCACGAGGTAGGCGTCGTCGGCGAGGTTCTGGGAGTCGACCACCGCGAGCCCGTCCCAGCCGGCGGCCTCGATGCGCGCCGCGCGCGCCGCCGCGCTCTCCAGGGCGAGGGCGGTGAGGGTCCACAGCTCGAGGCTCATGGGAGCCAGCCTGCCTCACCGAGCAGCGCGGCGATGTCGGACCGCAACCGGTCCATGTCGAAGTGAGCGCGCGCGAGGGCGTGGTTGCGGTCGAGGAGCGAGCGGTCTGGCGAGCGCAGGAAGGCGGCGAGGGCGTCGGGATCGTCGGCGTCGAACCACTCGAAGCCGAGCGCTCGCAGCTCGGCGCCGACGGGGTAGGGGCCGACGGCGACCGGGCGCCGATGGATGGCGGCTTCGATCGGCGGGTTGCCGAAGCCCTCCCACGTCGACGGGAACGCGATCGCGTCGGCGGCCGCGTACGCGTCGGCGATCGTGCCGGGCGGGGCGCGGTGGATCACCGGGCAGGCGGCGGCGTCGAGCAGCTGGGCAAGCGTCTCGCCGTAGCCCTCCTCGGCCGGGCCGAGCAACCAGTACGTCGCGCCGAGTACGTCGGCCAGCTCGAGCGCGGTGGGGATGTCCTTGCGCTTGATGGCGCGGACCGGGTGGGCGAGCAGCACCTGACCCTCGGCGACACCGAGCGCGCCGCGCGTCGCTGTTCGATCGCCTGCTGGCACGTCGACGTCGAAGCCGTTGTAGATGCGCGTGGCGACGATGCCGCGCGCTGCCAGCTCGCTGCGGGTGAGGTCGTTGATCGTGACGTGGCGCCATGCCGGGTCGTCCGGCGGCAGCTCGGTCACGTGGGCGAATCGCGCACGCTGCCAGGGCGGATCGTGGTGGTGCATCACCGCGGGGCGCCCTCGCAGCTCGGCGGCGACGCTCCGGGCGGCCGGTAGGTTCAGCGGGATCGTGCAGAGGTTCTCCACCACGACGAGGTCGGCACCGGCGAGCGCGCTCGCGACCTCGTCGCGGTCGGGCGGCTTCGCGGCGTCGATGCCGAGACCCGGCACGAGCCGGTCGACCGGGCCGTCACCGGCGACGGTGACGACGGCGAAGCCGAGGTCGGCGAGCACACCGGCCCAGCTCGCAGCGACCACGGACACACCGTCGTGACGGCCGAGCCGGAACGAGACGATGGCGGCGACGGGCATGACCCGCCGAACCTAGTGACCTGTCGCCGGATTGACGGAGCGGCTCGCCGGCCAGGGATGCCGCTCACTGCGTCGCTCCTCCTTGAGGTAGGGCAAGGCTACGACTGCGTCGGCGGCTCCTTGTGAGCGACACCCCTGGCTCGGCGGATCCGCCCCGCCAACTCGGCGACAGCCCACTAGCCACCGAGAGTCGCCGCATCCTCGGCGCGGCGTGGCGGGCCGAGGGGTTTACCGCCCCGAACCCAACGACCTACCCCTGGCAGTGGCTGTGGGACTCGTGCTTCCACGCTCTTGTGTGGGCCGCGCTGGGCGACGAGCGCTGTGTGGTCGAGCTCGAGACCGCGCTGTCCGATCAGGATGCCGACGGCTTCGTGCCCCATGTGCGCTACGCCAGTGGCCTGCCGCCACACGCTGCGTTCTGGAGCAGGCCGACGACCTCGTCGATCACCCAACCACCCATGTACGGCCACGCCGTGGCCGAGCTGTTGCGCCGTGGCGTCGAGGTGCCAGGCGAGCTCGTGGACCGGGCCTGCCGCGGCGTGCGGTTCCTCGTGCATCGCCGCCACCG
This sequence comes from uncultured Acidimicrobiaceae bacterium, assembly GCA_964428815.1. GTDB lineage: Bacteria > Actinomycetota > Acidimicrobiia > Acidimicrobiales > CAYSAC01 > CAYSAC01. Next base: position 3,646 of record CAYSAC010000216.1, read on the forward strand.
CACACCGGGTGGTCTGGTCGTGCTGTGCCACCCCTGGGAGTCCGGGTGCGACGACAGCGCCCGCTGGGACGACTGGGGCGCGGCCGGTCGCGGTTGGTTCGACGCGAAGGGCGCGCTGCTCGCGCCCATCGAGCGCACCGACGCGGGCGCGCCGATCGCCAACCCCGCGTTCGCAGTGGGCGGGGCGGGGTTCAACGCGCTCGTCGCGTTCAACGCGCTCGAGCTCGGCCGCGCCACCGGCGACGACGACCTCACGAGGAGCGGCGACGAGCTGGCGGACGCGGTCGCGTCTCGGTGGGACGCCGATCTGCTCACCTGGGTCGACGACGGCGCGTCCGCCGATGGTTCCGGGCGGGTGCGGACGGCCGACGCGCTGCTCGTCGCGCTTGTCCGCCCGCGCATCGAGGCGCTCACCCAGCTCGTCGATGCCGCCGCCCACGGCGCCGCCTTCGGACCCACCGGCACGCACCGGGCCGAGCCCTCCTACGCCCCGCGCGCGTACTGGCGGGGCGGCACCTGGCCGCAGATCGCCTACTTGCTGTGGCTGGCGTCGACGAGGTCGCGCGCGGCGGACGTCGCCGGGTCGCTCTCGAGGTCGATCCAGGCCGGGGCGTGGCGCTCTGGGTTCGCCGAGTACTGGGAGCCCGACACCGGTGAGGGGCTGGGCGCGGTGCCCCAGTCGTGGGCGACGCTGGCGCTGCTCGTCGCCTGACGGCGCCGCCGCGCGAGCTGCGCGATGGTGTCGGCGAGTCCCGCCGCGAGGATCAGGTCGCCGAAGGAGACGACCGTGCGCAGCGGCGCGATGGGGAGCACGTCACCGAGCACGGCCAGGCGGTCGGCCGAGTCCTCTCGGTGCCGGGGCGAGGCGAGGTGCACGGCCCCCTGCTCGTCGGGCTCGATGACGTTCGCGGCGACGAGCGCCGCGGACCGCACGGGCATGCCGCTGTTGGCGACCACCCCGACGAAGTTCACGAGCAGACCGATGCCCATGACGCCCACCCCCACGAGGTGCAGGTTGCAGGCGGTGAAGCACAGCAGGAGGCCGAGGGAGCCGGCGAGCGCGACCAAGGCGATGTCGCCGTCGAGCATCGGCACGGCGACCCGGAGGGCAAAGCCGGCAGCGAGCAGGGGCAGGGCCGCGATGCGAGCGCGAGCGGTGTGGCGCCCGGTCGTCGTCAGACGTCCAGCGAGCAGCCCGACGACGGCAGCGACCACCAGCACGAGCACCTGATGACGGTACCGGCGAGCGGCCGAGGGCGCGGGGATAGCGTGACCTCCCATGGGCTACGAGGCGCTCCTCTATGACGTCGCCGACCACATCGCGACCGTCACGATCAACCGGCCGGAGCGGCGCAACGCCCTGTCGTGGACGGTCATCACCGAGCTGCGCAGCGCGATCGCGGCGGCCAAGGCCGATACCGAGGTGCGCGTCGTCGTGCTGACCGGCGCGGGGGACAAGGCCTTCTGCGCCGGCGCCGACCTGAGCGGCATGGCGGAGGGCGCGGGCTGGTCCGAGCTGCACCACGCGCGTGGCGAGCTGGCGCGCCTGTTCCGCGACCTCTTCGAGCTCGGCAAGCCGACCATCGCCCGGGTGCGCGGCTACGCGCTCGCTGGTGGCTTTGGGCTGGCGCTCGCGTGTGACCTCGTCGTCGCCTCCGACGACGCGCAGTTCGGTACGCCGGAGATCGACGTCGGCCTCTGGCCGTACATGATCACGGTGCCGCTCGTCCGCTCGATGCCGCCGAAGCGCGCCCTCGAGCTGATGATGACCGGCCGCCGGGTGGCCGCCGAGGAAGCTGACCGTCTGGGCTTCGTGACCCGCGTGGTGCCGGTCGACGGGTTGGACGGCGCGGTCGCCGAGCTCGCGGCCGCGCTCGCGGCGAAGTCACCGGCGATCATGCGACTTGGGCGCGACTCGTTCTACGCGGTGTGGGACCAGGCCGCGGAGGACGCGCTCCGGTTGCTCCA
>CAYSAC010000217.1:0-5607 GCA_964428815.1 uncultured Acidimicrobiaceae bacterium
CATGACGTCGTACCTCGGCACCGCCGACCTCCGCAAGGCGTCGGTCGGGTTCGCCAAGGCCGACGAGGCGGTGACCTACGAGCGGATGAAGGAGAAGGTCAACGACGCGCTGAAGGTGCACTTCCGGCCCGAGTTCCTCAACCGCATCGACGAGACGATCGTCTTCCACGAGCTCTCCAAGGAAGAGGTCACCGAGATCGTCGACCTGATGATCAAGCGCACCGCGACCCAGCTCGAGGGCCAGGGCCTTGGCATGGAGCTGACGCCCGCCGCCAAGTCGCTGCTCGCCGACAGGGGCTACGACCCGACGCTCGGCGCCCGGCCGCTGCGGCGCGCGATCCAGCGCCTGGTCGAGGACGCGCTGTCCGAGAAGCTGCTGTGGAAGGAGTTCCGGGCCGGCGAGACGATCATCATCGACGCCGAGGACGATCCCGAGACCGGCGAGAAGGTCATCACCTTCAAGGCCATCGAGGGCTTCGAGCCCCCGCCGGTCGAGCTGGCCGAGGCCGGCCCCGCCGAGTAACCAGCCCCGCTCGCTTAAGGCGCTGGACTAGGTTCGGCGGCCGTGTACGGGAAGATCCTCGTCGGCTCGGACGGCTCGAAGACCGCGGGCAAGGCAGTCGACCGGGCGATCGAGCTGGCCAAGACGACCGGCGCGACGCTGACGATCCTGAGCGCGGGCAAGCACGACCGGGCGCAGAAGGTCGTCAAGGCTGAGGCCGCGCGCCACGCGAGCAGCGGTGTCTCCGTCGACACTCAGATCGTCGACGACGACCCGACGGCGGCGCTCATCAACGCCGCGGAGCACGGCGCCTACGACCTCATCGTCATGGGGAACAAGGGGATGACCGGCCTCACCCGGTTCTTCCACCTCGGTTCCGTGCCGAACAAGGTCAGCCACCACCTCCCCTGCACGCTGCTCATCGTCAAGACAACGTGAGGCGGCTGCTCGCCGCGCTCCTCCTGCTCGTCGCGCTAGCCGGCTGCCAGCTGCGCACCGAGATCGGCATCACGGTCGAGGACGACGGCAGCGGCGCGATCGCCGTCGCCGTCGGGCTGGACGACGAGGCGCTCGAGCGTGCGGGCGAGATCCAGGTCGATGACCTCGAGGCGACGGGGTGGACAATCACCGGTCCTGAGGTCGAGGACGACGGGCTGCATTGGTTCCGCGCGACCAAGCCCTTCGGCACGCCGGATGAGGCGGGGGCGGTCATGGCCGAGATCGCGGAGGGCAGCCCGTTCCAGGACTTCATGGTCGAGCGGCGCAAGGGCTTCGGCACGTCCACCTACCGGTTCACCGGCACGGTCGACTTCACCGACGGCCTCGGGCAGCTCGGCGACGACGAGCTCGCGGCCGAGCTCGACGGCGAGCCGCTCGGCGAGGACATCGCCGCGATCGAGGAGCGGCTCGGCGAGAGCATCGACCGCCTCGTTCAGGTCGAGATCGCGGTCCGGCTGCCCGGCGACGTGTCGTCGAACGCGCCGACGAAGGCAGACAACGGCGCGAAGTGGACGCCGGGCATCGGCGACAGCCCGGTGCTGCTCGTGGCATCGAGCACCGACCGCGACCTGACCGTGCTCGGCCTCGCCGCGGCCGCAGTCCTCGCAGCCCTAGCAGCGGCAGTTGTCACGGTTCGTCGGCTCCGCCGCCGCGTTCCAGCACCCGCGGCGTCGGGAGCGCCAGCGAGCAGCCGCAACGACGCCGCCGGAGGCGGGTCGACGTAATTGTCACACCTGCTGAATAGCGTGAGCGGTCATGGCTAGGACCAAGACCGTCTACCGGTGCAGCGACTGCGGTTCGGAGGCGCCGAAGTGGGCGGGGCGCTGCGTCGCGTGCGAGGCGTGGAACACGCTCGTCGAAGAGCTCGACACCGTGGTCGCGCCCTCCAGCGCTGCTATCGGCGCGGGCGGCGTGGCCGTGCCCATCAACGAGGTCGTCGCCGACGACGCCGCGCCCTCACCGACCGGCATCGGCGAGCTCGACCGTGTGCTGCGGGGTGGTGTGGTCCCCGGATCGGTGACCCTGCTCGGCGGCGAGCCCGGCACCGGCAAGTCGACGCTGCTGTTGCAGATGCTCACGGGTCTCGCGCTTGGTGGCGCGCGCTGCCTCTACGTCTCGGCCGAGGAGTCCGCCCAGCAGGTGCGCGTGCGGGCGCAGCGGTTGGGCAGCCTCGCTCCGTCGCTGTGGCTCGTGGCCGACACCGCGATGCCGCACATCCTGCGCCACCTCGATGAGGTCAAGCCCGCGGTGCTCGCGATCGACTCAGTGCAGGCGATCTACGACCCTGCGCTCGCGTCGGCCCCAGGCTCGGTCGCGCAGGTGCGCGAGTGCAGCCACCGACTGGTGCGCGAGGCCAAGGAGCGCGACATCGCGACGGTGCTCGTCGGCCACGTCACGAAGGACGGTGGCCTCGCCGGGCCCCGCGTGCTCGAGCACCTCGTCGACACCGTCCTGAGCTTCGAGGGTGACCGGCACCACGCCCTCCGGCTGCTGCGCGCGACCAAGCACCGCTTCGGTTCCACCGACGAGCTCGGTCTGTTCGAGATGGGCGAGACGGGCCTCGCCGGCGTCCCCGACCCGAGCGCGCTCTTCCTCGCCGATCGGCGCAAGGGGGTCGCCGGCTCGATCGTCGCTCCGATCATGGACGGCCACCGGCCGCTGCTCGTCGAGGTGCAGGCGCTCGTGGCGAAGTCGAACCTGCCGGTGCCCCGCCGCTCGGCTCAGGGGCTCGAGCAGGGGCGCCTCGGGCTGCTGCTCGCGGTGCTGGAGCAGCGGCTGCACCAGGGCCTGTCCAAGTTCGACGTCCACACAGTGGCGGCGGGCGGCGTGCGCGTCGCCGAGCCCGGCGCCGACCTCGCTGTCGCCTTGGCGATCGTGTCGGCGTTCACCGAGCAGCCCTTGGCCGATGACCTCGTCGCCTGCGGTGAGGTCGGTCTCGGCGGCGAGGTACGCCAGGTCGGCCACACGGCCAGGCGGCTGGCGGAGGCGGCGCGCCTCGGCTTCCGCCAGGCCGTGGTACCGATGTCGGCACCCGAGCCGCCAGCCGGCATCCGCGCCCTTCGGGCCCCGACACTGCACGATGCGGTCGCGCTCGCAGGGCTGGTCTGAGGCGCCCAACTAAGATGGCGGGGTGGCCGCCAGGAGAAGTCCCGAGCTCCTTGCCGCGCTCGCCGCCGTCGCCCCTGGCACCGCGCTGCGCGAGGGCATCGACCGCATCCTCCAGGCCAGCATGGGCGCGCTCATCGTCGTCGGCGACGGCCCCGAGGTCCTGAACATCTGCTCGGGTGGGTTCCTGCTTGACGCCGCGTTCAGCCCGCAGCGCATGTCCGAGCTGGCGAAGATGGACGGCGCTATCATTCTTGCCCCCGACGCCAGCCGCATCGCGCGCGCCAACGTCCACCTCGTCCCCAACCCGAACGTGCCGACATCGGAGACGGGCACCCGGCACCGCACCGCCGAGCGCGTCGCCCGCTCGATCGACGTGCCGGTGATCTCGGTGTCGGAGGACATGGCCGTCATCGCCGTGTACGCCCGCGATCGCAAGCACCCGCTGCAGCCGATCCCGAGCCTGCTCAACCGGGCGAACCAGGCGCTGCAGACGCTCGAGCGCTACAGGACGCGGTTGGACGCGGTGTCGTCGTCGCTGTCGGCGCTCGAGGTCGAAGACCTCGTCACGGTGCGCGACGTCGTGAGCGTGTTGCAGCGCACCGAGATGGTGCTGCGCATCGCGGAGGAGATCGAGGCCGTGATCATCGAGCTCGGCGTGGACGGCCGGCTCGTGCGCCTCCAGCTCGAAGAGCTGCTCGGCGGCGTGGACGACGATCGTCGTCTCGTCCTGCGCGACTACTTCCACGAGGAGACCGGATGGGACGTCGACCAGGCCCTGCAGGGCCTGTCCGACCTAGGCACCCAGGACCTCCTCGACCTCAAGGCAGTCGGCTCGATGCTGCACCTGCCGGGCAGCAGCCTCGACCTCGACGCCAGCGTGCAGCCCCACGGCTACCGGCTGCTGGCCAAGATCCCCCGCCTTCCCGAGCAGGTCGTCGAGCGCATCGTCGCCCGCTTCGGCAACCTCCAGAAGATCATGCGGGCGACCATCGACGACCTCGACGACGTGTCCGGCGTCGGCGAGGCGCGCGCCCGCATGATCAAGGAGGGCCTGTCCCGGCTGGCCGAGTCGAGCATCCTCGACCGCTACTCGTAGTGCATCAAGGGGGCTTCGCCCCCCTGGCATACCCCCCGACGCTGGCGCTCGCTGTACCCGCGGTGCTGGACTGGCTGGCCATGCCGCGCGTCTCACTTCCATCCGGCACGAGTGCGGAGCTCGCACGCCCCGCGGACGAGCGCGCCCCTTCTCGCGGGTTGGTGATCGCGCCCGACATCTTCGGGCTCCGGCCACTCTTCGACGACATGTGCCGGCGGTTGGCGGACGAGAACGGTTGGGCTGTGATCGCGGTCGAGCCGTTCCCCGGTCGAGAGCACCTGCCGCTCGAGGAGCGGGTGATCAGCTCGAACGACGACGCCGACACGATCGGCGACCTGGTTGCCGCCGCCGACCACCTCGACGTCGAGTCTGTCGGGTTGATCGGGTTCTGCCAGGGCGGCATGTGGACCTTCAAGGGCGCGGGCACAGGCCGGTTTCACCGGGCCGTCTCGTTCTACGGGATGATCCGCATGCGGTCGGACCGACCCGAGCACGGCGAGCCGCTCGACTTCCTCGCCAAGCCCGAGTGCTGCCCGGTGCTGGCGATCATCGGCGCCCTCGATCCGTACACGCCGCCCGATGACGTCGACGCGCTGCGCGCGCTGCCCCACGTCGAGGTGGTCGCGTACCCGGAGGCAGAGCACGGGTTCGTGCACGCGCCCGAGCGGCCGGCGCACCGCCCCGACGACGCCGCCGACGCGTGGCTGCGCGCCACCTCGTTCCTCAGTGCCACCTGAGCTTCCTGCGGCACCTATCGACGAAGACCGTCGACAAGCGCCGCAAGAACGCGATGTGGTGAGGTCTAGAGGACCACGCTGCTCGCCGTGGGGTCGCCAGATGCGACACCGTGCTAGAACCGTCGCGCCATCGCGGATGCCTACCTCGAGCGCCGTGAGAGCTGCTCGCGGTCGGTGATGCGGTAGCGGCGGTCCGTCTGCGCGATCCAGCCAAGGCGCACGAAGCTGGCGATGGCCTTGTTGACCCGCTCGCGCGACGCCCCGACCATCCCGGCGAGCTCCTCCTGCGTGACCGGCAGGACGAACTCGTCGTCGTCGCCGGCCAGCTCGAGCAGGCGCTTGGCCGTGCGGCCGGTGACGTCGAGGAACAGCGAGTCGGCCAGGGCCGCGTCAGTGGCACGGAGCCGTCGGGCCATGAGTTCGGTGACCTTCCAGAGCAGCTTGGGTCGCTCCTCGAGCACGTCACGCAGCGCCTGGTACGGCACCGCCAGCAGCTCGGCGGGCTCGAGGGCACGGGCGTCGGCCGAGCGCCCCTCGCCGTCGAAGAACGGCATCTCGCCGAAGAGATCGTCACGCTCCATGAGCGCGACAACCGATTCGCGTCCGTCGGGGGAGCGGATGGTGATGGCGATGCGGCCTTCGCGCACGATGTACAGATCGTCGGC
>CAYSAC010000218.1:0-5606 GCA_964428815.1 uncultured Acidimicrobiaceae bacterium
AGCTGCGCGCCGCCCGTCCGAGAGCCGCCCCGCGTCGTGCAGCTGGCGCCGCCCGGCCATCCGCGGCGGGCGGACGCCATGATGGTCGTCGACCTCTCGTCGCTGTGGGCCGGACCGCTGTGCGCCCAGCTGCTCGGCCGGGCCGGCGCGCACGTCATCAAGGTCGAGAGCACCGCCAGGCCAGATGGAGCACGGCGGGGATCCGCCCCGTTCTTCACCTGGCTCAACGGCGGCAAGGAGGAGCGCTCGATCGACCTGGGCAGCGCGGCCGGCGTCGACGAGCTGCGCCGCTTGCTGGCCTCCGCCGATGTGGTGATCGAGTCGTCTCGCCCGCGGGCGCTACGGCAGCTCGGCATCGACGCCGAGAAAGTTGTCGCCCGCACTGGAGCAACGTGGGTAGCGATAGCGGGCTACGGGCGCGAGGGTCCAGCCGCGATGCGGGTGGCGTTCGGTGACGACGCTGCCGCTGCTGGCGGGCTGGTGACGTGGGGCGACGACGGACTGCCGGTGTTCTGCGGCGACGCCATCGCCGACCCCATCACCGGGCTGTTCGCCGCGGTGGGGACGCTGCGCTCGCTCGCGGCGGGAGGTGGACGGTTGCTCGACTGCGCGCTCGCCGATGTCGCGGCGTACGTCGCTGCTGGACCGTGACCGCAGTAGTCGTCGTCGGGGCGGAGGTCGACGGCGTCGCCGGCGTCGGTGTGCGCATGGCTGGCGGTCTGGTCACTGACGTCGGTGCGGACGTGCGGCCGGTGGCTGGCGATGCGGTGATCGACGCGCGTGGCGGCGCGGTCATCCCCGGGCTCCACGACCACCACATCCACCTCCGCGCGCTCGCAGCTGAGGCGTCGTCGGTGCGCGTCGGGCGGCCCGCGGTCCGGTCGCGCGAGGACTTGGCGGCCGCATTACGGGCCGCGCCCGGGCCATGGGTGCGAGCAACCGGCTACCACGAGTCCGTCGCCGGTTCGCTCGACCGGTGGGCGCTCGACGCGCTCCTGCCCGATCGTCCCCTGCGCGTGCAGCACCGCAGCGGCGTGCTGTGGATGCTCAACAGCGCGGCGGTCGAGCAGACGGGGCTCGACAAATGCACCGACGACGGCGTGGAGCGCGACCAAGGTGGGCGGCCGACGGGACGGCTCTGGCGCATGGACGCCTGGATCGGGAGCGCGACGCCGTCGGTGCCGGTGGACCTCTGCGCGGTCGGCGAGGCGCTGGCGCGGCAGGGGATCACCGGCGTGACCGACGCCGACCCGCGGCGCGATCTCGATGACGTCGCCGCGCTCGCAGCCGTGCCGCAGCGCGTTCACGTCATGGGACCGGCGGGGCTGTCGGTCGATGGCGGTGATCGCCTCACGCTCGGCCCGGTCAAGCTCGTCCTCGACGACCGGGACCTGCCGACGCCGGAGTCGCTGGCCGCGGCCATCACCGGCGCTCACACTGAGGATCGTCCCGTCGCGGTTCATTGCGTCACCCGCGTGCAGCTGGTCGTGTTGCTCGCGGCGCTCGACATCACCAGCGCGCGCCCCGGCGATCGCATCGAACATGCGTCGGTGGTTCCGGCCGAGCTGATCCCGCGGCTCGTCGCCCATGGCCTCACGGTCGTGACCCAGCCCGGCTTCGTCGCCGAGCGCGGCGACCAGTACGCCCTCGACGTCGCACCGGAGGACCAGTCGTCGCTCTACCGCTGCCGGTCGCTGATCGACGCCGGCGTGGTCGTGGCGGCGGGCACCGACGCGCCCCACGGACGCCCCGACCCGTGGGCGTCGATCGCCGCCGCAGTCCACCGCACGACCGAGTACGGCGCGGTGCTCGGCGCAGACGAGGCTGTCGCGCCACGACGGGCGCTCGACCTGTACCTCGGGTCGGCGGACGAGCCAGGCCGGCCGCGGCGGGTGGCTCCCGGCGCGCGGGCCGACGTCGTGGTGCTGCGCGCCCCCCTGGCCCGCGTGCTCGAGGACCCGTCGAGCTCAGCCGTGGCCGCGACCGTCATCGCCGGCGAACTCGCGTGAGCCCGTTCTTGCGTCGTTCTGTTCGGCGGATTCAAAGGGTGCGCGCAACACCAGGGGTCGGACGGAAGGTTGGGGGCGTGCGATGCCCGATTCGGGCACGTGGTGCCCCGAACCTTGGTTCCGCGCCGCAGTTTGGGGCCCCAGCGATCGGGCCCGTCAGCGGTGTCGACGGGCGTGAGGCGTTTGCGCCGACCCCTTGAGACCGCCTTCCGAAGACCGGAACGAAACGACGCAAGAACGGGATGTAGCGTCGCCGGCCATGGTCCTCGACGCGTGGGTCAACCTCTTCCCTGGTGACGCTGCCTCCGCGTGGTCGTCCAAGCGCGAGAACGCCGACGTCGGCGACCTCTTCGGCGAAGACCTCACCAATGCCCGCACGGTCGAGGGCCTGCTCGAGGCGATGGACGACGCGGGCGTCGAGACCGGCGTGCTGACGTCCGGGCTGCGCGACCCGCAGCGCTCGCACCGGTCGGGCGTGTTCGCGGCAGAGGACTTCATCGCCATCGCCGAGGAGCACGCCGGCCGCTTCCTCGTGTCGGCGGCCGTCGACCAGGCGACCCGCCCGGTCGACACCTGCCGCCGCATCCGTGAGCTCGCGCAGCACGAGCTCGTGGTGATGGTGCGAGTGACGCCGCTGGTCGAGCAGTACGAGCTGAACCACCGCCTGTACTACCCCGTCTATGCGACCTGCGCGGACCTCGGGTTGCCGGTCTCGATCAACGTCGGCATCCCCGGCCCGAAGGTGCGGTCGCGCTGCCAGGACCCGGTGCTGCTCGAGGACGTGCTCATCGACTTTCCTGGGCTCACCGTCATCGGCGCGCACATGGGCCACCCCTACGAGGCGCTGCTGATCCAGTACATGCTCAAGTGGCCCCAGCTGCACCTCATGACGTCCGCATACCTGGCGACGTACATGGATCCCGGCCTCGTCCGCTTCATGGACTCGTCCCGCGGTAGAGGCCGCGTGCTGTTCGCGTCCGACCACCCCGTCCTGCCGGTGAAGAAGGCGCTGGAGGCGGCGAGCAAGCTGCCCCTGTCGGAGGACGCGATGGAGGAGTTTCTCGGCGTCTCGGCGCGACGCCTCCTCACCCGCTGAGCAGCTACGACAAGCGGCCGGTGCACCAGACGTGGCCGGTGTCGTCCACGATCGACACTGACGCGATCAGCGACGGGTCGAGCGTCGTCGTCGTGCCCCACGCCCCGTCATGCCGGAGGTCAACGCCCGCGATCTGGACGCGGCGACCGTCGAGCAGCTCGACGAGCAGCTCGTAGGAGAGCGGGCGACCGACCTTCTCGTCCCAGCTCTGCCACCGCGGGACCGAAACGAGGAGCCACGCGGGCTCCGTTCCGTAGACCTGCACCTCGCCAACGTCACGGCCTGACGGCGTGACCATCTCGGCCTGATCGGCCTCCGCCGGCTGCGGTGAGGCGGCGACGGCTACGCCGACGGCCGCCATGATCGCGAGGCTGGCTGCGACGGCGGCGACGGCCCACCGCCTGGGGGGCCGCGAGCCGACCGTCCGCGGCGCGATGCCGGCGAGCACCGATGACTCGAACCCAGCGGGCGGCTCCGCGTCAGGTGCGAGGAGCACCAGCTGATCGGCGAGCGCGGCGAGGCGGTAGACCTCGGCCCTGCACGCGGCGCACGACGCCACGTGAGTGAGCCCTTCACCGCGGTCTGGTCCGGTGAGCAGCCCGAGCGCGAGGTCTGGCGCAAGCTCGTCTGTGCGAAGGCAGATGGTGTGCTGCTCAGTCACGGTCGGCTCCCTCTTCGTCCCTGAGCGTCTCGCGGAGCCGGATCAGCGCGGTGCGGATGCGCGTCTTCGCGGTCCCGAGCGGGATGTCCTCGAGCGTGGCGATCTCCTGCGCGCTGCGACCCCCGAGGGACGCGAGCACCAACGCCCGTCGTTGCGCCTCCGGCAGCGCGCGCAGCGCGGCGCGTGCCCGACCGAGGTCGTCTTCCGCCACCGCCGCGTCGTCGGGTGAGCGGTCACCGGCGATGATCTGGTCGAGCATCGTGGCATCGAGGTGGTCTGTCGGACGGGCTCGGTTCATACGGAGGTGGTCGATCGCCAGGTTCCTGGTGATCGTCAGGAGCCAGGTGATCACCGATCCACGACGCGAGTCGTAGGCCCCGGCGTGGCGCCAGGCGCGGACGAAGGCCTCCTGCGCGACATCGGCAGCGGTGGCACTATCGCCGAGGATCGTGGAGGCCAGCCCGTAGATGCGACCTTGGAAGCGGCGGACGAACACCGCGGCCGCCGTGGTCTCACCGGTGCCGAAGCCGGCGAGGAGAGCCTCGTCGGACGCTTCCCACATGTCCTGGTGTACGAGCCCGGTGCGGCGCGGGATTGGCGACGGCGCGCCGCCATCACCTGGTCCAAACCGCCCGTCGCGCCCCATGCCCGGACAATGAGACCCGCCAGAGGGCGCGGGCGCAAGCGCGACGGTCAATCCGCGGCTGCTCGCCGGCGTACGAGCCACCAGCCGGCAGCACCGACGCCGGCGACGATGACAAGCACGACGGCGATGAGCGGCCCGCCACCGCCGCCATCGTCGCCCTCATCGGAAGCCAGCTCCTGCTGGTCGAGATCGGTAGTCGTCACTGCCGCGTCGGTGGTCGACGAGGACGCCGAGCTGGAGGCGGCGACGGTCGTGCTGGTGCTGGTCGCGTCGGCGGAAGGCGCCGTGCTCGTCGACGAGCCCGCAGTTGACGTCGTCGGCCTCGAGGTCGAGGTCGGCGCCGCTGTCGTCGGGGGTGAGGTCGGCTGCACCTGGTCGTTGTCGGTGATGGTGACGACCGCATCCGGTCCCACGTCGAAGTTCGGGTTCACCGCGCACCCGCCCGGGTTCGACAGGTGCAACCGGAACGTCTCGCTCGACTCGGCATCCGCGTTGTCGACGGTCGACACACGGAGAGACTGCTCGACCTCGCTGGTGAACGAGATCGTCCGCCGCGCGACCTGCACGTAGTCGGCGCCGCGCGTCGCGGTCCCGTCGACCGATTCGATGTCGATGCGCGACGCGCCGAACGCGCCGTCGCGGCTGACCGTGACGGTCACCTCGCCTCCTTCCGCCACGGTCGCCGGCTGCACGGCCACGCGGAAGGCGTGGCAGCCCGCGCTGGCGGTCGGCGCCATGCCGAAGACCAGCGCGACGACGGCCACGCTGAGGAGCGCTAGGCGAGCCGCCCAGCGAGCCATGTCAGTCCGAATCGATCTTGTTGCCGGTCGGGTCGGCCGGGTACCACGAGGGCGCGCCAAGTCCGTTCACGTCGCCGGGCTGCGCGTCTTGCGCGAAGTAGTAGAGCAGGTGCCCGTTGTAGACGACCTGGCCGGGCACCTGGCCGTCCGCCGTCGAGAGCTTGGCCGCGTCCACCCCGTCGCCCGCAGTCGGTTCGCCGGTGACAGCCAGAGCTGGCCAGCTGCTGGCACAGCCGCCGGTGCACGCCGACGTCGTCCCCTCGTCCTTCTCGAACAGGTACAGCGTGTGCCCGTTCGGCCCCACCAGCAGCTCGCCCAGATCGGGGTTGCTCGCAACCTGCACGGTCGCGGCCTCGATCTCGCTGGTCCCGCCACCGCCGTAGATGTCGCCGCC
>CAYSAC010000219.1:0-5580 GCA_964428815.1 uncultured Acidimicrobiaceae bacterium
CCGACGATGCGCATCGGGAAGGCGAGGATGCCGAACAGGCTCATCGCCTGCACGAGGTCGCCCGTGCTGATGGCGCCGTTGGAGAGTCGCCACGACCCCACCGCGAGCAGCGCGATCGTGCCAAGGCTCGGCAGCGCGTCGAGGCCAGGTTCGAAGCCGGCGCGGAGACGGCCCACGTGCAACCGTTCTCGCCGGAGCGCGTCCGCAGCGTCGGACATCCGCTGCACCTCCATCTCCTCGAGTCCGAGGGTCTTCACGACCAGCGCGCCGTCGAAGCTCTCGTGCGCGACCGCGGAGACATCACCGACGCGGGCCTGCGCGCGAGCAGCGGGCTGCTCGACCCTCCGCGTGTAGACGCGGTTCATCAGCGCGAGCGACGGGAAGAGCGCGCCGCCCACGAGCATCAGGACGGGATCGACGACGAGCAGGCTGATCGACGCGGCGACGATGAGGACGATGACGCCCAGGCTGAAGGGGAGCGGCTGCAACGCCATCGTGGCGCGCTCCACGTCGTTGTCGGCGTGGGCGAGCAGCTCGCCGGTCGGGTGGGACTGGAAGTACGACAGCGGGACGGCGAGGTAGCGGTCGGTGATCTTGGTGAACCACGTGACCTGCATGCTCCGGGTCGTCATCATGCCGAAGTAGCGCCGGAGGATGACGCCGAGTGCGCGTAGCATCGAGGCGCCGAGCAGGGCCAGTCCCCCGGCGATGACCTCGCCCCACCCGACGCCCTCCTCGAACGCGGGGACAAGCACGCGGTCGGTGACCCGGCCGAGCACGACCGTCCCGCCCACCGCCATCGTCGAGTACAGGAACGCGCCGAAGATGGAGACGGCGAACGGCTTGGGGTGTGTGCGCGCCGAGAGCCACAGCAGGCGCGCGCCGCGCCGCATGAGACCCTTCTGGTCGCCGTCCACGGCTGTCGACCCTATTGGCTGCTTGCGCCGTTGCGGAACGAGATCGCCCAGGTCACGGCCGCCAGAGCTCCAGGGGGGTGCGGTCGCGGGGGCCTTCGAACGGCAGCGGCACCTCGGTGCCGCCGTCGTGGGCCGATGCGTAGGCGGCGCAGACGATCTCGAGGACCGTCCGGCCGAACACGGGCCCGAGCACGGGCTGGCGTCGGGCGGAGATGTCGGCGAGGAACGTCTCGACCTGAGCGAGGTAGCCGAACTGATCGAGCTGGGGGGCGACGCCCGCTCTGGGCGGCGGCAGCCGCACCTCGACGCCGTTGCGCTCGAGGCGGGGTTCTGGGAGCAGCTCGACGCGCACCACGCCGGTGGCACTGGCCGCCTGCGCGTCCCAGATCGGTGCGGTCGCGCGCCAACTCGAGACCACGCGCGCTTCGAGGCCGGTGTCGAACCGCAAGGTCGCCTCGGCGTGCTCGTCGGTGGGGTGGTCATCGGCACCTTCGAGCCGGCAGCGCACGGCGACCACGACCGCTGGCGCCGCGAGGAGCAGCGCGATCGCCACGGGGTGGACCCCGAGGTCGAACAGCGCGCCGCCGCCCCACTCGCGCGTGAGGAAGTCGCCCCACGTGGGCCGGTCCTGCTCCACGCGCACCTCGAGGTGGGTGAGCGGTCCCAGGTCGGCGGCCGCGGCCACCGCCCTGGTCACGACCGGCGCGAAGCAGAGGTTCTCGGCGTAGAGGATGCGAGCGCCGTTGCTGACGGCCTCGACCAGGCGGTCAGCGTCGGCGAGCGTCGTGGTGAGGGGCTTCTCCAGCAGCACAGCTGCGCCACCGGCGACGGCGCGCAGCGCGTCCTCGGCGTGCCGCGGCGGGTTGGTCGCGACGACGACCCCATCGGCGCCTGCCGGCAGGTCCTCGTAGCGGCAGGCCTCGGCTCCGAGCGCCGCGGCGCGGGCCGCGGCTCGCTCCGGCGATCGCGACGCCACGTGGGTCACGGTGACGTCGGGAACGGCCGCCAGCGCGTAGCCGTGCACCGCGCTGATCCACCCCGCGCCCGCGAACGCGATCCGCGGCGCCACTAGGTGCCGGCGAGCTTGGCGACGACGGGCGCCATCGTCTCCATCGCATCCCCTTGGACGACGAGGTACGAGACATCCCAGCGGTCGCGGCGCGCCTGGAGGTCCTCGCAGATCGACTCGATGGAGCCGATCCACGCGTGCGGGTACTCGGCGACGCCCGCGGGATCGAGGCCGAAGAGCGGCGCCATGCTCTCTGCCGTGGCCTGCCGGTCCTCGGTGAGCAGCGCTGCGAAGATGAGCATGTTGATCTCGAGGTCGGCGTAGCGGTCCCCGGCCGCGGCCCGCACCCACTCGAGCTTCCGGTCGGTGGCGTCGGCGGCACCGTCGCGCGCTGCTGCGCCATCCACGCGGCCACTCACGATCGCCGGGTTGATACCGACGATGTCGGCCTCACGTCCGGCGATGGTGAGCACTCGCTCGGCCCCGCCGCCGATCAGGATGGGCGGGTGGGGCCGCTGCACGGGCTTGGGCCGGCCGTCCAGCCCGGTGATGCGGTAGTGCTTGCCCTCGAAGCTGTACGCGCTGTCGGCAAAGAGCCCCTTGAGGACGGCGATGCCCTCCTCCATCCGGTCGATGCGCACGCCGGCGCGATCGTGCTGGAGGCCGGACTGCTCGTAGTCGGACGCCATCCACCCCGCGCCGATGCCGAGCTCGACCCGGCCGCCGGACAGGACGTCGACGGTCGCGATCTCCTTGGCCAGCACGACGGGATGCTTGTAGTCGTTGTCGAACACGAGGCACCCGACCTTCAGATCGGTCGTCGCGTCCGCGGCCGCCTGCATCGCCGGCACCGGCGCCAGCTGGTCGCCGAAGTGGTCGGGCAGGAACAGGCTGCTGTAGCCGAGGTCCTCGGCCTTCCGGGCGAGCTCCGCCCACGCGGGACCGGACGGAGCGGAGGACAGCTGGACGCCGAAGCGGAACGTGCGGGGATGCGGCATCGCCGCAGGCTACTGAGCCGAGCGCGCCGGACGGCCCGGGGCCCCGCAGTAACCTCCAGGGCGTTCCGCGTCCCGAGCAGCCCCCACCGTGCGCCTCCTCTTCCGCTTCCTCCTCGTCTCCGCGCTCGCCGGCGTCGGCCTCGCCGCGACCGGCCTCGTCCTGACCCCGACCGTCGGCGGCCTCTTCGGGGCTGCGATCGCCAACGACGTCGAGATCAACTTGATGCCGCTCGACGAGCGCTCCTACGTCTACGACGCGGAGGAGAACCTCCTTGCCACCCTGCACGTCGAGCAGAACCGCGCGCCGGTCACGCTCGACGCGGTCCCGGCTCGGGTCATCGACGCCATCCTGGCGGTCGAGGACTCCGAGTTCTACGCCCACGGCGGCGTCAACCTCCGCTCAGCGATGCGCGCGCTGCTCACCAACGTCGAGTCCGGCGGCATCGAGCAGGGCGGCTCGACGATCACCCAGCAGCTGGTCAAGCAGACCCTGGTCGGCTCGAAGCGCGACCTCGACCGCAAGGCCCGTGAGGCGGTGCTGGCCGTCCGGCTCGAGGAGCAGATGACGAAGGACGAGATCCTCGAGCGCTACGTCAACACCGTGTACTTCGGCAACGGCGCCTACGGCGTGCAAGCCGCAGCCGAGACCTACTTCGGCGTCGATGTCGGCGACGTCACGACCGGGCAGGCCGCTCTCCTCGCCGGGCTGATCAGCAACCCGGTCTCGGCCGATCCGTTCCGCTACCCGGAGGCCGCCCTCGAGCGTCGCCGCCTCGCCCTCCGCCGGCTGGTCGAGACCGGTCACCTCGCGCAGGACGACGCGGACCGCTTCGCGCGCGAGCCCATGCCGACGTCGCCCCAGCGCTTGCTGCCGCCGCCGAACGACTACTTCGTAGAGGAGGTGAAGCAGCTGCTGCTCGCCGACCCACGGCTGGGGGAGACCCAGACCGAGCGGTACAACGCGGTGTTCCGCGGTGGGCTGAAGATCTACACGACCTTCGACCAGCGCGCGCAGTGGCTCGCCCTCTCGTCGCGCAACAACGTGCTCGGCGGCATCGCGCCGGACGGCTTCCCCGAGGGCACGTTCCCCTTGCCAAAGGACCCGGTGACCGGGGCCGAGCGGTTCGGCACCGCGGCGATCGTGTCGGTCGAGCCGTCTACAGGTGCGGTGCGGGCCATGGTGGGCGGCCCCGGGTTCGACAAGTACAAGTACAACATCGTCACCGACGGCATCGGTCGCCAGACCGGGTCCGCGTTCAAGGGCTTCGTGCTGTCGGCGCTGCTCGAGAACGGCTACGTGCCGAACGACAGCGTCGACGGCAGCGGGCCGTGCCGCTTCAAGATCCCTGGCATCGCTGAGCCCTACGAGGTCGATAACTTCGACAACAGCAGGGGTGGCGGGGGCAACATCACCTCCCAGACGCTGCGCTCTTCGAACTGCGCGTACGTCCGGCTCGGGCAGATCGTCGGGCTCGACAACGTGGTGGAGACGGCGCGCCGGATGGGGCTGACCTCGGCGCTCGACCCCAGCTTCTTCTCGCTGCCCCTCGGCACCGTCGAGGTCCGGCCGATCGAGATGGCCGCGGCGTACGCCGTCATCGCCAACGACGGCATCTACAACGCCCCGTACTACGTCGACCGGGTCGAGGACGCCGATGGCAACGTGCTGTTCGAGCACGAGCCGGACGGCCAGCGCGCGCTGTCCAAGCAGACGGCGCGGCTCGCGGCGGAGATCCTCCAGAAGAACGTCGAGGGTGGCACCGGCACCCGGGCTCGGCTGCCCGGCCGTCCCGCGGCGGGCAAGACGGGGACCGCACAGGACTCGGGCGACGCGTGGTTCGTCGGCTTCACGCCGCAGCTGTCGACCGCGGTCTGGATGGGCTCACCCGTCGGTCGGGTCGGCATGCGCATCGGGGGCAGGGGCGTCACCGGCGGGTCGTACCCGGCGCAGATGTGGCAGCGGTACATGGCGCCGTGGCACGAGGGGCTCGAGGTCCTCTCCTTCGAAGACCCGGAGTCGACGCGCGGCGGCAAGTACCTCCGGGTCGACAAGTCCATCGACAGCCGCGCGTCGTCGCGGTCGTCCTCGTCGAAGAGCAAGACGACGGCCACGACGTCTGCGGACGGCAGCACCTCGACGACCGACAGTTCAGGTACCACCGTGCCGCCGACGAGCGAACCGCCCACGACGTCGCCGCCGTCGACCGTCGACCCACCACCGGACGTGGGAGACTGAGCGCCATGGCGTGCCCGTCTTCCGCCCCGTCCCGAGCAGCATGACCCGCTGGAACCAGCTCCTCCTCGTCCAGCAGCACGACACCACCGTCGATCAGCTCAACCACCGCCTCCGGACGCTCCCCGAGCGGGCCGAGCTCGGCGAGCTCGGCGATCGCATCACGACCGTCGAGGCCGACATCGCGCGCAACCGGGCGCGGCGCGACGATCTCACGCGCAGCCAGCGCCGGCTCGAGGACGAGATCGCGACGCTGGGGGAGAAGATCGCGTCGGAGGACAAGGCCCTCTACGCCGGCGCGATCACCGCTCCCCGCGACCTCCAGGCGCTGCAGGACGAGATCGGATCGCTGCAGCGGCGCGTCCGCACCCTCGAGGACGAGGAGCTCGAGATCATGGAGCTGGCCGAGCCGGTCGACGCCGA
>CAYSAC010000220.1:0-5576 GCA_964428815.1 uncultured Acidimicrobiaceae bacterium
GCTTGGTCGAGTGCAAGACGTTCAAGGACGCGGCGATCGCGCTGCAGAGCCTCGCCGGCGAGGCGAGCCGCTCTTTCCCCCGCACCGCCGGCCTCGAGGATCGCTTCCTCGAGCTGGCACCCGACCTGCTCGAGGGCGTCACCGCCGACGAGCTGCACCGCGCCTACCTCCGGGCGGCGACGCCGAAGCCCGTTCCTCACATCGACCTCGACCACGTCGCGCCGATCCGCGCGTCGGTCACCGATGCCGTGGTCGAGCTGCTCGACGAGCTGCCCCGCGCCGGGCGCATCAGCTTCCGCGACCTCACGGCCGCGCTGGTCGAGCGCCTCGAGATCGTCGTGCGCTTCCTGGCGATCCTCGAGCTGTTCAAACAAGGCCTGGTCGATCTCGACCAGCCGGCGACGTTCGGGTCGATCGAGATCATCTGGCTCGGTCGCGACGGCGCCGGCCTCGACGACCTCGCCCCCATCGACGTCTACGAAGGCTGAGGGCACCGAGCATGAGCGACGATCCCAAGCGGGCCATCGAGGCGATCCTGATGGTGGCCGAGCAGCCCGTGGAGACCCATCTCCTCGCGCAGCTGCTGGAGATCGCCCCGGCCCGGGTCGACGAGCTGTGCGCCAAGCTGGCGGAGTCGTACGCGGCGGAAGACCGCGGCTTCGTCATCGCCAAGGTCGCTGGCGGCTACCGCTTCCAGAGCCACCCCGACCTCGCCGCCTACGTCGAGCGGTTCGTGCTGGAGGGGCAGAGCGTCCGCCTGTCCGGCGCCGCGCTCGAGACCCTCGCGATCGTGGCCTACAAGCAGCCCGTCTCCCGCGCCCAGGTGGGCGCGATCCGCGGT
The DNA here is from genome assembly GCA_964428815.1 of uncultured Acidimicrobiaceae bacterium. Classification (GTDB taxonomy): domain Bacteria; phylum Actinomycetota; class Acidimicrobiia; order Acidimicrobiales; family CAYSAC01; genus CAYSAC01. The sequence goes on from CAYSAC010000220.1 coordinate 842, forward strand.
GTCGACGTCGACGGTGTCATGCGCACCCTGCAGCATCGCGGCTACATCGGTGAGGTCTCGCGGGACACCGGCCCAGGCCAGGCGGTGCTGTTCGGCACCACCACCCTGTTCCTCGAGCGGCTCGGGCTCGATACCCTCGACCAGCTGCCGGCCCTCGGCGAGTTCGTGCCCGGCGCCGACATAGTGGAGGCGCTGGAGACCGGACTGCGCCCCGACCCGGTCCCGATGGCGTCGCGCCTCGACGAGATCGAGAGCGCCAACGCCGAGCGCCACCGCGACGACGAAGCGGGTGGCTGAGCGCGAAGACGGCGAACGGCTGCAGAAGGTCCTGGCGCGCGCCGGGCTCGGTAGCCGGCGGGTGGCCGAGAACCTCATCGAGGCGGGACGGGTCCGGATCAACGACGAGGTGGCCATCCTCGGCGCGCGAGTCGATCCCGAGCAGGACCGCATCGAGGTCGACGGCGTGCCGATCGGCGTCCGCAGCGGCCTCGTGTACTACCTGCTGAACAAGCCGGCCGGCGCCATCACCACGGCGTCGGACACCCACGGTCGGCCCACGGTCGTCGACCTCGTGCCACCCGAGCCGCGCGTGTTCCCGGTGGGCCGGCTCGACGCCGACACCGAGGGCCTGCTGCTGCTGACCAACGACGGCGATCTCACCCATCGCCTCACCCACCCGTCGTTTGGGGTCGAGAAGGAGTACCTCGCAGAGATCGAGGGATCACCGACCCGCGGCGAGCTGCGGCAGCTGCGCGAAGGGGTCGAGCTGGAGGACGGGGTCACCGCCCCGGCGAAGGTCGCGGTCGTCGGCGATGGCGTGATCAGAGTGGTGATCCACGAGGGTCGCAACCGCCAGGTGCGACGCATGTGCGAGGCCATCGGTCACCCGGTGCGCCGCCTCGTCCGCACCCGCATCGGGCCCCTGGCCGAGCGACGGCTCAAGCCGGGGGAGTGGCGCGAGCTCACCCAGGACGAGGTCCGCGAGCTGGAACGCGCCACCGGGACGGCGACGGCTCCCAACTAGTGTCGAACGCCGTGCCCCCCGCCGTTCGTGCCCTCCGCGGCGCGACCACTGTCGAGGTCGACGACCGAGACCATGTGCACGAGCGCGTCATGGAGCTGCTGGGAGCGCTCTTCGAGGCCAACGGCGTCGACCACGACGACATCATCAGCATCCTCTTCACCGCGACCGATGACATCCACTCGACCTTCCCGGCGACGGCTGCCCGCGCGTCGGGCTACGGCGACGTGCCCCTCATCTGCGCGCGCGAGCTCGACGTCGAAGGGGGAACGCCGCTCTGCGTCCGGGTGCTCGTGCACCTCAACACGGCCCGCACCCGGTCCGAGCTGCACCACGTGTACCTCGAGGGCGCGCGCGGGCTGCGCGACGACCTGCCGGGTTGACGGTGGCAAAGCGCGCCGCGATCGTCGGCACCGGCCTCATCGGCGGCTCCATCGGGATGGGTCTCCGCCGTCAGGGCTGGCACGTGACCGGGCACGACCGCGATCCGGACCGGCTCGCTCGCGCCCTTGCGATCGGCGCGCTGGATGAGGGCGGCTTCGACTCGGCTGCCGACGTCACCTTCGTCGCCACACCGGTGCGGGCTGTCGCCGCCGCTGTGCTCGACGCGCTGGCGACCGGGCCTGGGTTCGTCACCGACGTCGGCAGCGTGAAGGCATCGGTCGTCGAGGCGGTCGCCGATCCTCGCTTCGTCGGCGGCCATCCGATGGCGGGCTCGGAGCAGGAGGGCGTCGACGGGGCGTCTGCCGACCTGTTCGAGGGCGCGGTTTGGGTGCTCACCCCGACGGCGCTGACCGACGACAGCGCCTACGCCACGGTCCGATCGGTAGTGACGTCACTCGGCGCTGAGGTGGTGGCGCTGCCGCCCGACCGGCACGACGCGCTCGTCGCCGTCGTGAGCCATGTGCCCCACCTGACCGCGGCGACCCTGATGCGGCTGGCCGACGAGCGCTCCGAGGAGCACCGCGCGCTGCTGCGGCTGGCAGCCGGCGGCTTCCGCGACATGACGCGCATCGCCGCCGGCCATCCCGGCATCTGGCCCGACATCTGCGGCGAGAACCGCGAGGCGATCGTCGAGGTGCTCGGCCGTCTCGTCGACGCGCTCGGCGAGATGCGAGACGTGGTTGCTCGGGATGACCGCGATGGCTTGCTGGGGGTCCTCGAGCGCGCCCGCGCGGCGCGGGTGAACCTGCCGGCGCGCTACGACCGCACCGCGGCGCTCGCCGAGGTGCGCGTGCCCGTCCCTGACCGGCCCGGGGTGCTTGCTGACGTGACCACGCTCGCGACCGAGCTGGACGTCAACATCGTCGACCTCGAGATCGCCCACTCGAGTGAAGGGCAGCGCGGCGTGCTCATCCTCGTGGTCGAGGCCGAACAGGTTGAGCTGTTGCGGGACGGCCTGTTGGGACGCGGCTACAGGCCGTCGATCCAAGCGCTGTCGTGACCGCCACGCGCGCCGTGCAGCCGCTCCTCCGACCGCCCAACGCGACCGTCCGCGTTCCGGGCTCGAAGAGCCTCACCAACCGGGCGCTGATCTGCGCCTCGCTGGCCGAGGGCGTCAGCACGATCGAGGGGGCGCTCCTCGCCGACGACACCGAAGCCATGCTCGGCTGCCTGCGGGCGCTCGGTGTCGGCGCGCAGGTCCACGCGGACGGGCCGTCGGTGGAGGTGACGGGCGGGGGACCTCCCGCCGTGCCGCCCGGCGCCCGCCTGAACGCCCGCCTGTCCGGCACGACCGCCCGGTTCCTGCTGCCGCTGCTCGCGGTGAGCCGCGGGGACGTGACCCTGGACGGCGGCCCGCCGCTGCGGACCCGCCCGATGAGCCCGACGCTCGACGCGCTGCGAGACCTCGGCGCGTCCGTCGAGGAGCAAGGCGAGCCCGGCCATCTGCCGGTGCTCGTCCGCGGTGCTGGCCTCGCGGGCGGGCGCGCCGAGATCGCCGCCGACCTGTCGAGCCAGTTCATCTCCGGTTTGCTCCTCAGCGCCCCCGCGATGGCGGTTGGGCTGGACCTGTCGCTGACGACAGGCGCGGTCTCGAAGCCGTTCATCGAGCTCACGGTCGCGGTGATGGCGAGCTTCGGCGTCACCGTCGAGCACCCCGACGCCGGTCGGTACGTCGTGCCGCACGCGGCCTACCGGGCGACCACCTACGCCATCGAGCCCGACGCCAGCGCCGCGTCCTACTTCTTCGCTGCGGCCGCGATCACAGGCGGCCGGGTGCGCGTGCCCGGGCTCGGCCGGGACGCGCTGCAGGGCGACGCCGCCATCGTGGACGTGCTCGCGCACATGGGAGCGACGGTCGAGCGGGGCGACGACGTCACCGAGGTCACCGGCACCGGCATCCTGCACGGCGTCGACGTCGATCTCAGCAACATGCCCGACATGGCCCAGACGATCGCCGCGGTTGCGGTGTTTGCCGACGGGCCCACGCGCGTGCGCGGCGTCGGGATCATCCGGCACCACGAGACCGATCGCATCACCGGCGTGGTCACCGAGATGAGACGCGCTGGGATCGATGCCGAGGAGCACGACGACGGCTTCACGGTCCATCCCGGCTCACCTCGCCCCGCGGTCATCCAGACCTATGACGACCACCGCATGGCGATGAGCTTCGCCCTGCTGGGAGTGCGAGCGCCCGGCATTCAGATCGCTGACCCCGACTGCGTCGCCAAGACGTTCCCTGGCTTCTTCGCCGCTCTGGACTCGCTTCGTTAGGGTGCCCGCCGTGCAGGTCATCGCCATCGACGGGCCGGCGGGGTCCGGCAAGTCGACCGTCGCCAAGCTGCTGGCCGAGCGGCTGGGGCTCGACTACCTCGACACAGGTGCGATGTACCGCGCGGTGACGTTCGCAGCGCTGCGGCGAGGGGTCGATCCGTCCGAGCCCGAGCCGGTGGCGCGCATCGTCCGTGACATGGAGCTCGTCGTAGGACCGAATGGCGTGCAGGTCGACGGCGTCGACGCGACGATCGAGATCCGAGGGCCTGAGGTGTCGCGCGCCGTCAGCATCGTCGCCGCCAACCCCGACGTGCGGACCGAGATGGTCCGCCGGCAGCGGGAGTGGGCCGAAGCACGTGGCGGTGGCGTCATGGAGGGTCGTGACATCGGCACGGTCGTGTTCCCCGACGCAGTGCTCAAGGTGTACCTCACCGCCGACCCCGAGGTGCGCGCCGCGCGCCGGTCCAAGGAGGTCAGCGACCTGAGCTATGAGACCGTCGCTGCGGACCTCGCCCGGCGCGACGCACTCGACCAGGGCCGAGAGGTGTCGCCGCTCGCTGAGGCCGACGGTGCGCTCCTGCTGGACACCACGGACATGACGGTCGAGGAGATCGTCGCCGACCTCGTTGGGAGGCTCGGTGGTTGAGCCGAAGATCGGGCGGCCGGGTCCGCTCGTGAAGCTCTTCTACGGCGCGGTGCGGGGCATCATCCTCGGGTTCGCCAAGCTGTTCTGGCGGCTCGAGGTCATCGGTGCCGAGCACGTCCCGACCGACCGGCCGTTCGTCATCGCGCCCGTCCACCGCTCGAACATCGACTTCGCGCTCGTCGCCACGCTCACGCGCACCCGCATGCGCTACATGGGCAAGGACTCGCTCTGGAAGATCAAGCCGCTCGGCGCCATCTTTTCGGTGCTCGGCGCGTTCCCGGTCCACCGGGGCAGCGCTGACCGCGAGGCGCTCCGGTTGAGCATGTCGATCATCGAGCACGGCGAGCCGCTCG
>CAYSAC010000221.1:0-5575 GCA_964428815.1 uncultured Acidimicrobiaceae bacterium
TCGCATCCAGCCCGTCGACGAGCTCGTGGTAGCGGTGGCGGAGCTTGCGCTCGCCCTCGGACATCGTGCCGACCGTGGTGATGGTCATGCCCGCGCCGATCACGAACCCGAGCACAGCGACGATCACGAACCCGGCGGCGAAGTTGGCTGCGCCGGCGGCGCCGATCGCCACCGCGCCGAGCGCCAGCGCGACCACGCCGTTGCGGCGACCGAAGGCGGCCGACGCGAGCGCGACGTTCGACGTCATCATGATCACCGACGGCGTGAACGTCGTCGGTGCCAGGAGCGGAACGACGCAGGCCACCACCTGATCCGAGACGGCCATGATCCGGGGCATCTGCCCCGTCCGGCGCATCTCGATGTCGAGCGCGAGGTCGTAGGGCAGCACGATCGTCAGGACGATCGTGGCGATCCAGAACCGGTTGGGCCCGATCGCGGGGACGGCCGCCGCCGCGCCGGCGAGCGCGACGATGCCGACGTGGCGCGACATGAACACCAGGCGCCACAGGCGAAGCTGCTGCTGGTGGGTGGCCTCGGGCGCGGAGCGGGGGCGGGCCGTGGGCGCGAACGTGCGAGCCTCGGCGGGCGCCTTCACCTCCTGCGTCTGCACCACCTTCGCCTCCCGATCCCACCATTCGGACCTGTCCGTGAGGTCATCGGCACGTTTGATCAAGAAATCGAGCATTTCCGCGTGTTGTCGGCGTCCGAGGTGCTCTCCTAGCCTCGGTCAGATGACCGTCCACGACCGCCCGTTCGGCCGGCACTACGAGGACTTCGCGCCAGGCGACGTCTACAAGCACTGGCCGGGCAAGACGATCACCGAGTACGACGACCACCTGTTCTGCATGATCACGATGAACCACCACCCGTTGCACACGAACGAGTGGTTCGCGCAGAACGAGACGGTTTACGGCAAGAACGTCGTGGTCGGGAACCTCGTCTACTCGCTCGTTCTGGGGCTGAGCGTCCCGGACGTGAGTGGGGCAGCCATCGCCAACCTCGAGATCGAGTCGCTGACCCACAAGAAGCCGACGTTCCACGGCGACACGATCTACGCAGAGACCCGCGTGCTCGACGTGAGGGAGACCTCGAAGCCTGACCGCGGCATCGTCACGGTGGAGACCAAGGGGTTCAACCAGCACGGCGACGAGGTCTGCTACTTCCGTCGCAAGGTCATGGTCTGGAAGCGCGACAGCGCCCCTCCGCGCCGGCGGCCCTACGGCGACGACATCTGGGCCGACGCCCCCGGGTGAGCCCGGCCCGGCGAGCGCTGCTCGGCCTCGCTGCGGTGCCCGTGGTCGCGCTCGGCGTCCTCGCCGTCGAGGTCGAGCTGGCCCGGCGGGGGCCCAACCTTCCCGACGAGCCATTCGTGCTCGACGGCCGCTACGGCGCCGGGACGAGACGGCTCCTCCGCGTGCTGTGGCTGGGCGACTCGACGGCCGCCGGGGTCGGCGCGTCGTCGCCGGCGGCCACCTTGCCAGTGCAGGTGGCGCGACGGCTCGACCGGCCCGTCGAGCTGACGGTGCTCGCCGTGTCGGGTGACCGGGTGGGCGATGTCCTCGACGACCAGATGCAGCGCGTCGCCGCCGCGCAGCCGGACCTCATCCTCATCAGCGTCGGCACCAACGACGTGACCCACCTGACCTCCGTCGCCGACTTCGGTGATCGCTACCGATCGCTCGTGCGTCGTCTCCCAGATGACAGCGAGATCGTGCTGCTCGGCGTGCCCGACCTCGGGTCGCCCCGGCGCTTCGCGCAGCCGCTCAGGTCGATCGCCGGCGTGCAAGGCCGGCGGCTCGATGAGGTGGTGGAGGCGGTCGCGCACGACGAGGAGCTGCGCTATGTGGACATCGCCGCCAGCACCGGGCCCGCCTTCCGGGACGAACCGTCGCGCTACTTCTCGGCCGATCGCTACCACCCGAGCGACGAGGGCTACCGGCTCTGGGCCGACGCGGTCGTCGCCGTCCTCGATGAGGCCGTCCCGTGATCGACCTCGTGCCGGCGACGCTGACCGACCATCGTGCGGCGCTGCTCGCATGGTCCGAGCGCACCCGTCGCGCGCTCCCGTGGCGCGCGACGCGAGACCCCTGGGCTGTGCTCGTGTCAGAGGTCATGCTGCAGCAGACCCAGGTCGAGCGCGTCGTGCCTCGATGGACGGCGTTCATCGAGCGGTTCCCGACCGCCGCCGCCTGCGCGGCGGCGCCCGTCGGTGACGTCGTCCGGCTGTGGGAAGGGCTCGGGTACAACCGGAGGGCGATCAACCTCCACTGCTGCGCGGTCGCGGTCGTCGCGGACCACGACGGCGTCGTCCCTGACGATCTGGCAGCCATGCTCCGGCTGCCAGGCATCGGGCCCTACACCGCGAGGGCGGTCCTCGCGTTCGCGTTCGAGCGCGACGTCGGCGCGCTCGACACCAACGTCGGGCGAGTGCTGGCTCGTTGGCGTGGCGAGCCGATGGGCTCGGCAGAGGCGCAGCGCGCCGCGGATGCTCACACGCCGGCTGGCGCGGGGTGGGGGTGGAACCAGGCGCTGATGGAACTGGGCGCGGCGGTCTGCCTGCGCCGCCGCCCTCGCTGCGGAGCGTGCCCGGTGCAGGCGACGTGCGGGTGGGCCGTGGCCGGCTGGCCCGAGCCGGACCCGGCTGACGGGTCGGCGGCGGTGAGCCGCGGTCAGAGCCGGTTCGCAGGATCTGATCGCGAGGGCAGGGGCCGGCTGGTCGCCGCGCTCCGGCACGGCCCGGTCGCGGTCGTGGACGTGGCCGCGGTGATCGGTTGGGTCGACGACCCCGATCGCGCCGCCCGCGTCGCCGGTGGCGTCATCACCGACGGGCTGGCAACCGCCGACGGCGACCACCTGCGCCTGCCGTAACTTCGACACGCTCTAACTTCGACACGCCTTCGGCGTCGTCGTTGTCGGCTGCTCGCTGGCGCTCCCGACGCCGACCCGCAGGGCGCCCGCGGTCGCCGAGCGGAGCTACGGCTGGACTGGGGCCGACCGCTCGCGCACCCGCCGTGGGCGTGTGTCAGTCAGTCCTCCGCGAGGAAGTCCAAGATCAGGCGGTTGACCTCGTCCGGACGCTCGAGGTGCAGGAAGTGGCCGGCGCCCTCGACGACCTCGGCGCGTGAGCCTGGTGCCGGCAGGAACGCGGCGGCACCCTCGGCAAGGTCGGCGCCCATGCACCCGTCGGTGCGGCCGTGCAGGTAGAGCGTCGGTTGGCTCGTCGGGTTGGCGGCAGCCGCCTGGACGCCGTCGAGCGCGGGGTCCGTGTAGCCGTCGCCGAGCGTTGCCCGGTAGTACCCGAGCGCGGCGGCGAGGTTCGCAGGCTCGCGCAGGCAGTCCTTCACGTGGGCGACGTCCTCGGCGCCGTCGTAGCCGGGTGACCAGTCCGCCCAGAGCCGATCGATGAAGCGCATGTCGTCGAGGGTCACGACGACGTCTGACAGCGCGTGCTGGAAGAAGAACATGTACCAGGAGCGCCGGAGCTGGTCGTAGGACAGGAACGCGGTCGCGAGGGCGCCGGCCGGCGGCACCGCGGCAGCGACGACGCGACGCCACCGGTCGGGTTCGTGGTTGGCTGCGCCGTAGGTCGCCATCGCGCCCCAGTCGTGGCCGATGATCACCGCGTCGCCGTCACCGCCCAGTGCGTCGTGGAGCGCGCAGGCGTCGAGCGCGAGCGCCGCCGTCTGGTAGCGACCGTCAGCCGGCACGTCGGTCGGTGCATAGCCGCGCATGAACGGCGCGACGGCCCGGTACCCCGAGGAGGCGAGCGCGGGCAGGAGATGGCGCCAGCCCCACGCCGAGTCGGGGAAGCCGTGCAGGCACAGCGCCAGCGGCCCGCTCCCGGCTTCGAGGTAGGCGAAATCGACGTCATTGGCGGGGATCCGCCCCTCGGTGATCTGCATGGCCGCCGACCCTACGTAATGGCCCCGGGTGGGGGCCTGTTACCTATGTCACACGACGGGCGGCGGGTAAACGGGGGCGGTACCTTGCGTTCACTTAGGCGGAACTCCGGGGGGACCACTGCTCACCGCCACCTTCTATGGCGTCCGGGGCTCGACCCCATGCTCATGTGACGCGAACGCGCGCTACGGCGGCAACACGTCCTGCGTGGCGCTCGAGTCGCCCGGCTATGACCCGATCGTCCTCGACCTCGGCACCGGCCTGCGCTTCTGGGGCCAGACGCTGCCGCAGGACGGCAGCTTCCGCGGCGCGGCACTGGTCACCCACATCCACTGGGACCACGTGCAGGGCCTGCCGTTCTTCGTGCCGATCGATCGTCCCGGCGCCGCCTTCGACGTCTACGGCCCGCCCCAGGAGGGCTGCACGCTCGCAGAGGCGTTCGAGGAGTTCATGCGACCGCCGTACTTCCCTGTGCGCGCCGCAGACCTCCGGGGCGACATCCGCTTCCACGACGTCGCCGGCGCCGACCTCGAGATCGGCGGCGCCAAGGTCCTCGTGCGCGACGTCCCCCACGTCGGCAGCACCAACGGCTACCGCGTCGAGATGGGCGGCGCCAGCGTCGCCTACCTGAGCGACCACCAGATGCCGATGGACGGCAGCCACACGGTCAGCGATGCCGTGCTCGAGCTCTGCGACGGCGTCGACCTGCTCATCCATGACGCGCAGTACACCCCAGAGGAGTTCGCAGAGAAGTACTACTGGGGCCACTGCACCGTCGAGTACGCAGTGCACGTCGCGCATGAGGCGGGGGCCAGGCGGCTCGCCCTGTTTCACCACGATCCCGCGCACGGCGACGACAAGGTCGACAAGATGCTCGAGGGGGCGCGGCGCATCGCCGGCGAACCAACGGCGGTCGAGGTCGTGGCCGCGTACGAGGGCCTGACGATCGCCCTCGGTCACTAGTTGACCTGACTTGCAAGGGCGCGGCGGCCGTGCCTCGCTAACCTGCGGCGAGATCCGACAGGAGACCGCACCCGCCGTGACCGACCAGCCCGTGACCGCGATCGACGCCGCCCAGTTCCGGCAGGTGCTCGGCCACTTCCCGACCGGCGTGACCGTGATCGCTGCATTCTGCGAGGGCGAACCGGTCGGTCTCGCCGTCGGCTCGTTCTGCTCCGTGTCGCTCGACCCACCCCTCGTCGCCTTCTGCCCCGACAAGAGCTCGTCGAGCTGGCCGAAGATCGAAGCGGCAGGGTCGTTCTGCGTGAACGTGCTGGGCGAGGACCAGGAGGACATCTGCCGGACGTTCGCGTCGAAGGGCGACAACAAGTTCGCGGCGATCGGGTGGAAGCCGGCAGCGAGCGGATCGCCGATCATCAACGACGTCATCGCCTGGATCGACTGCGACATCGAGGTCGTGCACGATGCCGGCGACCACCACATCGTCGTGGGCCGCGTGCGCGAGCTCGGGATCGGGCGAGACGATGCCGGAGGCCCGCTCCTCTTCTACAAGGGCGGTTATGGCCGCTTCGCTCCTTGAAGGGATCGGCGTGCGTCGCACGCTGATCGTCGACGACGAGGACGACATGCGCGCCCTGCTCCGGGTCGTGCTGGCCGACGGATCCGGGTCGATCGAGGTCGTCGCCGAGGCGGCCGACGGCACGGAGGCCATCGA
>CAYSAC010000222.1:0-5546 GCA_964428815.1 uncultured Acidimicrobiaceae bacterium
CCGAGATCATCGCCCACTACGGCACGCCCGAGCAGAAGGAGCGCTACCTCCGCCCGCTGCTCGATGGCGAGCTGTTCTCGTGCTACTCGATGACCGAGCCGCACGGCGGCTCCGACCCGACGATGTTCAAGACCCGGGCCGAGAAGGACGGCGACGAGTGGGTCATCAACGGGTGGAAGTACTTCTCGTCGAACGCGCCGACGGCGGCGTTCCTGATCGTCATGGTGGTGACCAACCCCGAGATCAGCGCCTACCAAGGGATGTCGATGTTCCTGGTGCCGAGCGACACGCCGGGCGTCAACATCGTGCGCAACGCCGGCCTCGGCGCCGAGCCGCTGGGGGAGGGCTCGCACTCCCTCATTCACTACGAGAACGTGCGTGTGCCGGCCGAGGCGCTTCTCGGCGGCGAGGGCCAGGCCTTCGCCATCGCCCAGACCCGCCTCGGCGGTGGCCGCATCCACCACGCCATGCGCACCATCGGCATGGCCACCAAGGCGCTCGACATGATGTGCGAGCGGGCGCTGAGCCGCGAGACGCAGGGTGGGATCCTCGCCGACAAGCAGTTCGTGCAGGGCTACATCGCCGACTCCTACGCCCAGCTGATGCAGTTCCGGTTGTTCGTGCTGTACACGGCGTGGACGATCGACAAGCACAACGACTACCGCAAGGTTCGTAAGGACATCGCCGCGGTGAAGGTCCTCATGCCGGGCGTCCTGCACGACATCGCGTGGCGGGCGATCCAGATCCACGGCGCGCTCGGTGTCAGCAACGAGATGCCGTTCCACAGCATGCTCCTCGGCGCCAGCATCATGGGCCTCGCCGACGGACCGACCGAGGTGCACAAGATGACCGTCGCTCGCCAGGTGCTCCGCGATTACAAGCCGAGTGACGACCTCTGGCCGACCCAGCACCTCCCCAAGCGGGTCGCCGCCGCGAAGGCCAAGTTCGCCGAGCACCTCGAGCTGGAGGTTGGAAACCTGTGATGGACGTCGAGCGACTCGCTGCATGGATGGACAGCCGCGGCCTCCCGGGCGCGGGAGAGCCGCTGGAGCACAGCTTCATCTCCGGTGGCACCCAGAACGAGATCTACGAGGTCCGCCGGGGCGACCTCCACGGCGCCCTCCGCATGCCGCCGCCGGGCGCACCCGAAGCGCGTGACGCAGGCATCCTGCGCGAGTGGCGCATCACCGAGGCGCTCGACGGGACCGAGGTCCCGCACACGCCGGCGATCGCGTACTGCGAGGACGCCTCGGTGGCGGGCCGACCCTTCTACATCATGGGCTTCGTCGAGGGGTGGTCGCCGATGAACGTCGACGGCTGGCCCGCGCCGTTCGACACCGACCTCGACGCCCGCCAGGGGCTGGCGTACCAGCTCGTCGAGGGCATCGCTCTCTTGTCGAAGGTCGATTGGCAGGCCAAGGGCCTGCAGGACCTCGGCCGTCCCGACGGGTTCCACGAGCGGCAGGTCGATCGGTGGACCTCATTCCTCGAGCGGATCAAGGGCCGGGAGCTGCCCGGCTTCGACGAGGCCGCCGCCTGGCTGCGCGCGCACAAGCCCATCGACTTCGTGCCCGGCATCATGCACGGCGACTACCAGTTCGCCAACGTGATGTACCAGCACGGCGCGCCGGCGCAGCTCGCGGCCATCGTCGACTGGGAGATGGGCACGGTCGGCGACCCGAAGCTCGACCTCGGCTGGGTCATGCACCCCTGGCCTGCCGACACGAACGTCGTCGATGACGCCTTCAGCTACGTCGAGATGAAGGGCATGCCGTCGCGCTCCCAGATGCTCGAGCGCTACGCCGAGGTGTCGGGCCGGCAGGTCGACGACATCGACTACTACTGCGTCCTGGCCAAGTGGAAGCTCGCGGTCGTTCTCGAGCAGGGGTTCCAGCGGGCTGGCGACGACGAGAAGCTCCAGGCGTTCGGCCCCGTCGTGCTCGACCTGATGCAGGCCGCCGCCGACATGGCTGAGTCGTCGGACTACCGCGGGTGACCGACGACGATCTGGTGCGCGAGCGACGGGGCCTCGTTCTCGTCCTCCGCCTGAACCGGCCGGACGCGAGGAACGCGCTCACGCCGGGCCTCATCGCGGGGCTCAGCTCGGCGATCGAGGAGGCCGAGGCCGATCCCGAGGTCCGAGTCGTCGTGCTGACCGGCACCGGCGACCGCGCGTTCTGCGCGGGGATGGATCTGCGCTCATTCGCGGCGGGGGAGCGGCTGCCCGACGAGGCTTCGATGGCTGGCTTCAACAGGCTGATGCAGGGCGAGGTCACCGTGCCGCTGGTCGGCGCCGCCAACGCGACGGCGATCGGCGGCGGCCTCGAGCTCCTGCTCGGCTGCGACCTGATCGTCGCCTCGTCCGACGCGGCGTTCGGGTTCCCCGAGGTGAAGCGCGGGCTGATGCCGGGCGGAGGGGGCACGGCGATCGGGCTGCGCGTACCGCTCGGAGTCGCACTGGAGATGACGCTGACCGGCGAGAGCATCACCGCCGCCCGTGCGTACGAGCTCGGTCTGGTCAACGCCGTCGTGCCGCCGAACGAGGTGCTACCAGCCGCGCTCGGCGTCGCCGAACGGATCGCCGCGAACGCGCCGCTCGGGACGGCCGCGTGCAAGGAGCTCGTGCGCCTCGCGGTGACCGACGCCGACCGCTGGTCGGCACGGCTGGACCACTGGCGTCCGGTGGTGTTCACGAGCGAGGACGCCAAGGAAGGCGCGGCGGCCTTCGTCGAGCGACGCCCACCGGTCTGGCACGGCCGCTGACGTGAGGGCCGCCGTCTGCGCCCAGCACGGCGCCCCCGAGGTGGTTCGGGTCACCGAGATCGCAGCGCCGGAGCTCGGCGCGGGACAGGTGCGCGTGCGGGTCGGCGCGGCCGCGGTGAACTTCCCCGACGTCCTGCTCGTCGCGGGCCGCTACCAGATCGTTGTCCCGCCCCCGTTCGTGCCGGGGAGCGAGTTCGCGGGCGTGGTCGAGGAGGTCGCCGGCGACGTCGACGGGATCGCCGTCGGTGATCGGGTGACCGGAACTGGCCTGGTCGGCGCCTTCGCCGAGGAGGCGGTCCTCTCTGCGGCGACGGTCGTGCGCATCCCCGATGGGATCGAGCTCCGCACCGCGGCAGCGTTCGGGGTCGCCCACCGCACGGCGTACCACGTGCTCCGCTCGGTGGCGTCCGTGCAGCAGGGGGAGGAGCTGGTCGTGCTGGGTGCCGGTGGCGGTGTTGGCCTCGCCGCGGTCCAGCTCGGCGCGCTGCTCGGCGCGTCGGTGACGGCGGTGGCGTCGTCGCCCGAGAAGCTCGACGCGGCGGCGGCGTGCGGCGCGGTCAACCTCATCGACCACCGGTCAGGTGGTCTGCGGGAAGCGCTCCGAGCACAGCTGCCCGACGGCGCCGACGTGGTCGTCGATCCTGTCGGCGGCGATCTCTCCGAACCGGCGCTGCGGTCCCTCCGGCGGGGCGGCCGCTTCGTGACGGTCGGATATGCGTCGGGCGAGATCCCGAGGATCCCCCTGAACCTCGTGCTCCTCAAGGGGATCGCCATCGTCGGTTTCGAGTTCCTTGGCTTCGCGACTCACCACCCTGAGGAGCTCCGCCGCAACGAGGACGAGCTGCTGGCGCTGCTCGCGGCGGGGCGCGTCGTGCCTCACATCGGCGCGTCGTTTCCACTCGACGACGTGGCTGCGGCGCTCCGGCTCGTGGCCGACGGGAAGGCGATCGGCAAGGTCGTCGTCGATGTCGCCGGCTGAGCCGCGCACCAACGTCGTGGTCGGCGCTGCGTCCGGCATGGGCGCGGCGGTGGCCGAGCTGCTGGCCCCGCGGGGCCCGCTCCTGCTCGCCGATCGCGACACCGAGCAGCTCGGCGACGTGGCCGCCCGCCTCGGACCCGATGTCTCCACGACGCGGTGCGACATCACCGAACCCGCCGACGTCGACACCCTCGTCGGGGCGACCGGGCCCCTCGGTGCGCTCGTGCTCACTGCCGGCCTGTCACCGTCGATGGCCTCAGGCCGGCGGATCTACGAGGTCAACATCGTTGGCACTGCGCGCGTGCTGCGCAGCTTCGAGCCCGCGCTCGGCGCTGGGTCCGTCGCCGTGTGCTTCGCGTCGATGTCGGCCCACCTGGTCCCCGGCTCCGAGGAGATCGACGAGGTCCTGGACGACCCAGAGTCGCCGACGCTGTTCGACGACCTTGCCGCCGCCGGCGTCGACCCCGACCAACCGCAGCTCGCCTACGCGCTGTCGAAGCGCGCCGTCGTCCGCCTCGTTCGCCGACGGGCCACGTCGTGGGGTGCTCGCGGAGCGCGGCTGCTGTCGCTTTCGCCGGGCATCATCGACACCGGCATGGGGCGCCTCGAGGCTGAGCACGAACCGGCGATGGCGCAGATGGTCGAGGCCAGTGCGCTGGGCCGCATGGCTCGACCCGAGGAGGTGGCGGCCGTCGCCGCCTTTCTCGCCTCTGATGTCGCGTCGTTCATGACCGGCGTCGATGTGCTCGTCGATGGCGGCGCGCTCGCCGGCATGGGCCGATGAACCCCGAGGGGCGCGTCGCCATCGTCACCGGCGGTGCTGGTGGTCTCGGCGCGGCGACCGTCCGCCGTCTGGTCGCGGTCGGCATGCGCGTCGTGGTCTTCGATCGAGATGCCGAGCGAGGGTGCGTGCTGGCTGACGAGTGCGGAGATGCCGCCCTCGCGGTCACCGGCGACGCGAATGATGACGACCACGTCGGCGCAGCTATCGACGCGGCGCGGTCGCTCGGGTCGGTGTCGGTGCTCGTGAACGTGGCGGGCGGTGGCGTTGGTGGCGGCCCCACCGTCGGACCTCGGGGGCCGCACGACAAGGCGTCGTTCGTCAAGACGATGACCATGAACGCGGTGGGTACGTTCAACGTCACCCGCCTGGTCGCAGCGTCCATGGGGGACAACGACCCCGACGACGACGGCCAGCGCGGCGTGGTGGTGAACACCGCCTCGATTGCCGGGATGGAGGGCCAGCGCGGGCAGGTCGCCTACGCCGCGGCCAAGGCGGCGATCCTCGGCATGACGCTGCCGATGGCCCGGGACCTGGCGCCGATGGGGGTGCGGGTGTGCGCGATCGCGCCAGGCCCGATGGCCACCCCCGTCATGTTGCGAGTGGTGGACCGGCTCGACGAGGACCCGACTCGAGGCATCGTCTTTCCGAAGCGAATGGGGCGGCCCGAGGAGTTCGCCCTTGTCGTGGAGGCCGTCGTGCGCAACGACTACCTGAACGGCGAGAACATCCGGCTCGACGGGGCGCTCCGGCTCATCTAGCGTCAAGATGATTCTACGCCAGTGAAAACGATGTTCTCAGGGGGAGCCGTGACCGAAGCAAGCGATCTCATCCTCATCAGCGTCGACGACCACATCATCGAGCCCCCTGACCTCTTCGCTCACCACCTCGACGCCAAATACCGCGACAGCGCCCCGAAGCTCGTTCGCAACGACGAAGGCTCTGACGTCTGGGTGTTCGGCAAGGTCGTCATCGAGACAGCAGCGCTCAACGCCGTCGCCGGTCGCCCGAAGGAGGAGTACG
>CAYSAC010000223.1:0-5525 GCA_964428815.1 uncultured Acidimicrobiaceae bacterium
TCGATGGCGCAGCACGCGAGACCCCACTGGTACATCCAGAGGCTGTACTTGCGGCTCACGTTCAGCAGCGTGGTGAGCGGCTTTGGCATCTTGCCGCTCTCGACGAGACCCATCAGGCGGTTACGCCCATCGGAGGACCTTCTTGCGCCAGGCGTAGAGCAGGCCAAGGGCGAGGATGAGGATGAAGATGCCCATCTCCCACACGCCAAACCAGCCGTAGGGCTCGAGGCGGGTGGCGAACGGGAAGACGAACACCGCCTCCACGTCGAACATCACGAAGAGCAACGCGAAGATGTAGTAGCGGACCTGGCTCTGGGCCCAGCCGGAGCCCACGGGGTCGACGCCGGACTCGTAGTTGATGTACTTCTCCGGCTGCGGCCGGGTGGGGCGGACGAGGCTGCCGAGCCCCAAAACGCCAGCCAGCACGGCCACCGCGGCACCTCCGAAGATCGCCACCGTGAGATAGCTGCGGAGGAAGTCCGACACGTCGGCGGAGCCTAGTGACCTCGCGAACATGGGACCAAGATGGCCCGACCAGGGCTACTTCGACGTCACGTCCAGCACGATCGCGGCCGCGCCGAAGGTCCCATCAGGGCAGAGGTAGGCGATCGTGACCTGGTGGACGCCGTCGGTCCAACCCCCTTCCGGCGTGTAGCTGAGGCGGGCCAGATCGCTCGAGCCGATGCGCTCCGCGGTCACCTGGATCGTCGGATAGCCGTCCACTGAGACGGCGACCACCTCGGCGCGCGCCGGGAGGATCGCCTCGACCGACTCGCCTGAGCGGAGCGGCGCTCGACCGTCGGGCCGCGGCTCAGGGGACTGGATGTCGACCATCTCGCCCTCGACGCTGGCGAACGGCTCGACCCGGTAGCGGCCCGTCGGGGACTGGCGGACAGGGACCGGCTTGGCCTGGTCGCCGGGCGCGCCCTCCTGGGTCGCCTGGCCCCGCAGCGTGATTACGACGAGCGTCCCCTCGTCATGCGCGACCAGGTCGAGCATGGAGCCACCACGGTCCACAGCGGTGGCGAGGGCGCCGTAGCCCTCCGCCAGCTCTGGCATGAGCGCCGCGAACCCTTCGTACCCGCCCACGCGCGAACGGGAGACGGGGCCGAGCAGCTCCCAGGCCCGCTCAGTGTCGCCCATGGCGACCGCGTCGACCCACTGTTCGACCGAGGTGATCTCGCTGCTGGGCTCGCCGTCGATCGCCTCGGGTGGGCCGATCGAGGTGGTCGAGGCGATGGCCAGCGTCGTGGAGGGCAAGAACGGCGCGGTGCTGGCGACGGTGGGCGCGGCGACCTGCCCGCCCGGGTCGTCCTCGCTCAGCAGCGCAACGGCACCGGCGATGACCACGAGCACGGCGGCGGCGCTGAGCACGGCGGCTCGACCCCGCCAGATCTGCCGTGTGCGGTGCAGCCGGGCGATCGCCGTCGGTGCGACAGTGATCGGCTCCGGCTCGGTCGGCGGCCCGAACGGCAGCGCACCGCGGAGCGCGTCGAGCCGGCTCGACTCGAGCTCGGTCGCGGACAAGCGGTGTTCGAGCCGCTCCCAGAACCCGTCGGTGTGCTCCGGCGCGCGCACCCGCAGCAGCGCGGCGGCGACAACGAGATCGCGGTCGGGCGCGTCGCTCACGGGCTGTCCCCCGGGGCGAACCGCGTGCGTGAACCCGTCTGTGTGCACGAACCCGTGGCTGCCACGGGTTCGTGCACGCGGTTCGGGTTGCGCGCGCTCACGCCTGGTCCTCGCGCTCGAGCATCTGGCGCAGCGCGGCGCGGGCCCGTGACAGGCGGGACGCGACCGTGCCCGGCGCGATTCCCAGGATCTGGGCCGCGGCCCGATTGTCGAACCCCTCCCCGTCCACCAGCACGAGCGTGAGGCGCTGGTCCGGCGGCAGGGAGGCGAGGGCACGCCGCACGGTGTCCGACGCGGTGACGGCGCGGTCGGGGCCGGGCGCCCCTGAGACCGGATCATCAGTGTCCTCCGGCGCGAGCGGGTGGCGCTTCGCCTTGCGCAGCTCGTCGATGCAGGCGTTGTAGGTGATGCGGTACAGCCAGGAGGAGAACTCGGCGCCCTCCCGGAAGCTTGGCAGCGCCCGGTAGGCCTTGACGTAGGCCTCCTGCAGCGCGTCATCCATGCGGTGGCGGTCGAGGACCAGCCGGTAGGCCAGGCCCCGCATGTCGTCGTCGTGGCGGCGGAGCAGGGTGGCGAAGGCGTCGTGGTCACCGCGCTTGGCAAGGGCGATGAGCTCGGCGTCAGTGGGCGAGGGCGTCGGCATGCTCGAGGGGCGGAGGTCGTCCATCGATGGACGACGCGCCACTACACCTACACCACAGGTCACACCCCTTCAGACGAACCCCAGGCCACAACGCTTCCAGACGATCAGCCTGAGGCGACGAGCGCGGGGATGGCCTTGTCGGCGAAGTGGCTGATCGCTCCGGGCCACACGCCGGCGCCGATCGTGACGATCAGCGCGATGACCAAGGCGATCGCAACACCCGTCGGGATCGGGATGACGCGATCGGCGGCCCCGCTCCCCTCCTCCTCGTCGTCGCTGGTCATGTACATGCTGACGATGATGCGGAGATAGAGGTAGGCGGCGATCACCGCGGAGACCATCGCCACCACCGCGAGCCAGTACGAGTGGGCGTCGACGGCCGCGGTGATCACGTAGAACTTGGCGAAGAACCCTGACGTGAGCGGCACGCCTGTTTGGGCGAACAGGAAGATCGCGAAGGCGAGCGCAAGAGCGGGGCGGCTCTTCGACAAGCCTCGGTAGTCGTCGACGTCATGGCCGATGTCGCCCTCGCGCCCGATGAGGCTGATCACACCGAAGCTGCCGGCGATCATGAACACGTAGGCGGCGAGGTAGAAGAGCGAGCCGGCGACACCCTGGTCGGATGCGGCCTGCACGCCGACGAGGATGAAGCCGGCGTGGCTGATCGAGGAGTAGGCGAGCATGCGCTTCACGTCGCGCTGCACGACAGCCAGGATCGAGCCGACCAGGAGCGTGGCGACCGCGAGGCCATAGATCAGCGGCTGCCAGTCGAGTCGGTAGCCGTCGAACGCGAGGAAGAACACTCGGAGCAGACCGGCGAAGCCGGCCGCCTTCACGCCCGAGGCCATGTACGCCACCGCCGGGCTGGGCGCGCCCTGGTACACGTCTGGAGTCCAGAAGTGGAACGGCACGGCCGCGACCTTGAAGCCGAAGCCGACGAGCAGGAGCGCCAGGCCGGCGAGGACGAGGCCGGAGTCGAGGAGCGCGTTCGCGGCGAAGAAGTCGACGATGCGGACGAGGTTGGTCGAACCGGTGCCGCCGTAGATGAGGGCGACGCCGTACAAGAAGAACGCGGAGGAGAACGCCCCGAGCACGAAGTACTTCACGCCCGCCTCCTGCGAGGTGACACGGCGCAACTGCATGGCGGCGAGCACGTAGACAGCGATGGAGAGGATCTCCAGCCCGAGGAACATGACGATGAGGTCGTTGGCGCTCGCCATGATCAGCCCACCCGACGCGGACAGGAGCATGAGCACGTAGGACTCGGCGCCGTCGTCGCCCTCCCGGCGCAGGAAGCCGTCGTTGATGAGCGCGGCGAGGACCACCGACGCGCCGATCACGAAGGTGAAGAACACCGAGAAGCCGTCCACGCCAACACTGTCGGCGAGCGTGGAGAAGGGGCCTCGGCCCTCGTCCACGACCCGGTCCCACAGCGGGATGGCGACGGCCATCGAGCCCCCGGCGACGATCACCGTGAAGAGCGCGTAGCTGCCCGGCAATGGCTTGCGGGGCGCGAGGGACGACACGAGCATCAGCAGCAGCGCGCCGCCGATGAGCACGAGGACCGGGCCGAGCGCGATCCACGCGACGTCGGGCCGGGCGAGGGGCTCTGCGTCGATCGGGAGCGGCTGCGCGAGCGAGGAGAGGGTGGCGATCACTCGTGGTCCTCCGCTGACGCGTCCTCAGCGGACTCGGCGCCCGTCGTCGCCACGTCGGGCTCGGTGAAGTCGGCGTTGCGCTCCACGTGGGCGATGAGCGTCTGAACCGACGGCTCGAGCCGATCGAGCACCGGCTTGGGGTAGACGCCGAGGAAGACGATGAGCCCGAGCAGCGGCGCCATCACCAGCCCCTCGCGCCAGGTCATGTCGGGCATCGACGCGTTCTCCTCGTCGGGCTCACCGTGGAAGACGCGCTGGTAGGCCCAGAGCAGGTAGAGCGCGGCGAGGATCACGCCGCCGGCAGCGACGATGGCCCACCAGCGACGGGTCAGGAACGATCCCGTGAGGATGAGGAACTCGCCGACGAACCCGTTCAGGCCGGGGAGCCCGATCGAGGACAGCATCACGACCGTGAACACCGCAGCGAGGATCGGCGCCGACTTCTGCAGGCCCCGCAGCGCGGCGATCTCGCGGGTGTGCCGTCGGTCGTAGATCATCCCGACGAGCAGGAACAGCGCGCCCGTCGAGATCCCGTGGTTCACCATCTGCAGCACCCCGCCCTCGATGCCCTGGGTCGTGATCGCGAACGTGCCGAGGACGATGAAGCCGAGGTGGGCGATCGAGGAGTACGCGACCAGGCGCTTGAGGTCACGTTGCATCGTGGCGACCACCGCGCCGTAGATGATTCCGACGACCCCAAGCGTCACCATCCCGGGCGCGAACCACACTGCGGCGCCAGGGAGGAGGTACAGACCGAACCGCACGAACCCGTACGTGCCCAGCTTGAGCATCACGCCGGCCAGGATCACCGAGCCCGCGGTCGGCGCCTCGGTGTGGGCATCGGGAAGCCACGTGTGCACGGGGACCAGCGGGACCTTGACGGCGAACGCGATCGCGAACGCGAGGAAGATCCACCGCGCCGCGCTCCAGTCGAGCGGGCTCGGACCGGCGGAGTCGTCCTTGACGTGCTGGGACTCGGCGATGTTGACGAGGTCGAAGTCGAGCGCCGGGTCGCTGATCTCGGTGATCAGCGCGTCGCGGTCGGCTTGGATGCGTGCGACCTCGTCGGAGAAGACCTGTGTCTCCTCTTCCGAGGTCGGCTGGCCGAGCGCGGCGATCTCACCGTCCGCTGCGGTGCTGATCGCCGCAGCACGATCCGCCGCCGTGTCGCGCTGACCCTCGCGGTGCAGGAACGCCAGCGACACGATGCCGACGAGCATGAACGCCGACCCGAACATCGTGAACAGGAAGAACTTCACCGCCGCGTAGACGCGCCGGCCGTAGCCCCACCCGCCGATGAGGAAGTACATCGGTACGAGGACGATCTCGAACATCACGAAGAACACGAACAGGTCCAGCGCGACGAACACACCGAGGCAGCCGGCTTCGAGCACGAGGAGCCACGCGTAGTACGGCTTGGGGTCGCGGTCGGGCTTGACCGCCAGGATCGCGATCGGGAACAGGATGCCGGTCAGCACGACGAGGAACAGCGAGATCCCGTCGATGCCGAGATGCCAGGAGATACCGAACTCGCTGATCCACTTGCGGTGGACCTCGAACTGGAAGCCGCCGTCGCCGGTCTCGAACGCGGCGAG
>CAYSAC010000224.1:0-5510 GCA_964428815.1 uncultured Acidimicrobiaceae bacterium
TCGGGCGTGCAGGTCAACGCCATCGGCACCAACTTCATGGACTTCCCCGAGTTCCTCAGGGCGAGCGGCGCCGACGATCCGGCCGTTCGAGCCAAGCTCGAGGCGGCGGTGCCGCTCCGGCGGCTCGGCACCGTCGACGAGCTCGCCCACCTGTGCACCGCGTTCCTTGACGGCGACAGCGGGTTCACCACCGGCCAGTTCATCGCCTACGCCGGCGGGTGGGTCTGAGCGTGGAGGTCGTCGTCCTCGGCACGGGCAGCCCGCTACCAGACCCCGGTCGCGCCGGCCCATCCACGCTCGTGCGATCCGGTGGCGCCTCGCTGCTGTTCGACTGCGGGCGGGGCGTGCTCATGCGGCTCGCGGGGGCTGGATCGAGCGCGGGCCAGCTCAGCGCGCTGCTGCTCACGCACCTCCACAGCGACCACATCACCGACCTGGGTGACGTGATCACGACATGTTGGGTGACGGGGTTCCCTGCCGTCCCCTTGACGATCGTGGGACCGGCGGGCACCGCAGCAGTCGTCGACGCCACGCTCGCGTCGCTCGGGCCGGACATCTCGTACCGGCTCGCGCACCATGAGGACCTCGTCGCGCCGCCGGCGGTCGAGGTGGTCGAGGTGACCGAAGGCGTCGCGTGGGAGATGGGCGGCGTGCGGGTTACGGCGGCCCCGAGCGATCACCGCCCCGTCGCTCCGACGCTCGCCTACCGCATCGAGCACGAGGGCCGAGCGGTCATCATCGCGGGGGACACCGTCCCGTGCGCGGGCTTGGACCAGCTGAGCCTCGGCGCGGACGTGATCGTCCACACCGTCATCCGGACGGACCTGATCGACCCGATCCCGCTGCAGCGCCTGCGCGACGTCTGCGACTACCACTCGTCGGTGGAGCAGGCCGCGCAGACGGCCGCGAGAGCCGGCGCCCGCACGCTGGTGCTGACGCACTGCGTGCCCGCGGTGGCGCCGGGGGACGAGGACGCGTGGCGTGTGCTTGCCGCCGCGCACTTCGACGGGACCGTCGAGGTGCCGCAGGACCTCGACGTCGTGAGCGTGCCGTGAGCACCGTCGTCGCGGACGGCCGCAACGCGCGGCGCGAGCGCAACCGCGACGCGGTCCTCGACGCGGTCCTGGACCTGTTCCGCGAGGACCAGCTTCTTCCCGACGTCGCCAAGGTGGCGGCACGCTCTGGGGTCTCCGAGCGGTCCGTCTTCCGCTACTTCGAGGACACCGACGCGCTGATCCGCGCTGCGATCGTCCGTCAGCACGAGCGGGTGGGGGCGCTCTATGAGCTCGACGGCCTCGGCGAGGGTGCGGTCGGCGATCGGATCGACCGGCTCGTCGACCAGCGCCTCCGGCTCCACGACGCGGTCGCACCGACGGCGCGGGCGGCGCTGCTCCGTGCCCCCGACCAGCCGCTCATCCGCGAGCAGGTCGAGCGGCGTTGGGAGCACCTGCGGCACCAGACCGAGGCCCAGCTCGCACCCGAGCTGCGCGCTTTGGCTCCTGCACAGCGCCGAGCGATCGCCAGCGCGGCCGACATCCTCTGCCAGCTCGAGTCGCTGGACCATCTACTTCGCCACCGCGGCCTGTCGAGGAGCGCATGCCGGGCGGTGATGGTCCGCTCGTTGCGCGCTCTGCTGCGCGTGGAGGAACCATGAGCCCGAGGCAAGAAGGAGACAGCGTGATGAAGGACAGGACGGAGTTCGGCGGCGTCATCGGCCGTACCTACGAGGACTCGACGCCGTGGTGGCCCGACCTGCCGAGCGCGCCCAATGGGGCGCCGAACGTCGTGATGGTGCTGCTCGACGACGTCGGCTACGCGCAGTTCGGCTGCTACGGGTCCGACATCGAGACACCGACCTTCGACCGCCTGGCGAAGAGCGGTCTCCGCTACAGCAGCTTCCACACCACGGCGCTCTGCTCGCCGACGCGCGCCTGCCTGCTCACCGGCCGCAACCACCACAGCAACGGCATGGCGCGCATCGTGGAGATGTCCGCGGGCTTCCCCGGCTACGACGCGACGATCCCGAAGGCGAACGGGTTCCTGTCGGAGGTGCTCGTGCGCAACGGCTACAGCACCTTCGCCGTCGGCAAGTGGCACCTGACGCCGGCGACGGAGACGACGATGGGCAGCCCGCGCGAGCGGTGGCCTCTAGGTCGCGGCTTCGAGCGGTTCTACGGCTTCCTCGCCGGTGAGACCGACCAGTTCCATCCGGACCTCGTCTACGACAACCACCAGGTCGACCCGCCGGCCACCCCCGAGGACGGCTACCACCTCAGCGAGGACCTGGCCGACAAGGCGATCCTGTTCATCGACGACCTGCGCAACGTGACGCCGGCGAAGCCGTTCTTCCTGTACCTCACACCCGGGGCATGCCACGCGCCTCACCAGGCGCCGGCGGCGTTCATCGAGAAGTACCGCGGTCGGTTCGACCACGGATGGGACGCGTGGCGGGAGGAGGTGTTCGCCCGCCAGCTCGCCTCCGGCCTGCTGCCCGAGGGGACCAAGCTCAGCGACCGCCCGAGCTGGATCCCGGCATGGGACTCGTGCTCGCCGGACGAGCGGCGGCTCTACGCCCGGATGATGGAGGTGTACGCGGCGTTCCTCGACCACACCGACCACTGCGTCGGCCGCGTGCTCGACCGCATCGCCGAGCTCGGTGAGCTCGACAACACCGTCGTGCTCATCATGAGCGACAACGGCGCCAGCGCTGAGGGCGGCCCGCGCGGTTCGTTCAACGAGATGTACTTCTTCAACTTCGAGCCGGAGAGCCTCGACGAGAACCTCCGTCGCATCGACGACCTCGGCAGCCCGCGGGCCTACAACCACTACCCCTGGGGTTGGGCATGGGCGGGCAACACGCCGCTCAAGCGCTGGAAGCGCGAGACCCACGAGGGCGGCGTCACCGACCCGCTCATCGTGCACTGGCCGGCGCGGCTGGGCTCGCCCGGCCAGGTGCGCCACCAGTACGTGCACGCCATCGACGTCATGCCGACGCTGCTGGAGGCGATCGGCATCGAGCCCCCAACGGAGATCGACGGCATCGAGCAGCGCCCCCTCGAGGGCGTCAGCTTCGCCCACACGCTGGCCGACGGTGCCGCGCCGACGAAGCACGTCACGCAGTACTACGAGATGTTCGGGTCGCGAGCGCTTTACCACGACGGCTGGAAGGCGGTGGCGTTCCACCCCATGCCCGCCATCAACTACGGCGACGGACGCGATCCCCACGCGCCCTTCGACGCCGACGAGTGGGAGCTCTACCACGTGGCCGAGGACCTCTCAGAGGTCGACGACCTCGCGGCCGATAACGCGGAGAAGCTCAAGGAGATGATCGAGCTCTGGTGGGACGAGGCCGAGCGCTACCAGGCGCTGCCGCTCAACAACCAGCCCGGCCGGCACGGCGACCGCCGCTACCGCCGCGACCGCTACGTCTTCCAGCCCGGGACCGGCAGCCTGCCCGAAGTGGTCGCGCCGAACCTCCGTAACCGTGGCTTCCACATGGTCGCGGAGCTCCACGTCCCCGAGGGGACGGCTGTGGATGGCGTCATCGCCTGCCACGGCGGCCCGGCCGGCGGCTACGCGCTCTACGCCAAGGGCAACCGGATCCACTACGTCAACAACCTGCTCGGCGCGGAGATCACGACGATCTCGGCGAGCATCGAGCTGCCTGCGGGCGCGGTCCGAGCACGCGCGGTGTTCACGCCGACCGGTCGGTTCGAGGGCGACCTCGCGCTCTACTACGACGACGTGCCCGTCGGGGAGGGCCACATCGCCCGGACCACGCCGATCAGCTACGGGGTCGAAGGCTTCAGCGTCGGCTACCAGCGCGGCGCGCCGGTCAGCCCGGACTACGAGGGCCACTTCGCCTTCACGCCAGGCGTCCTGCGCAGGGTCATCGTCGAGGGCGTGGGAGATCGCTACCGCGACCCCGCCGGCGAGCAGCGAGCCGCACTCGCGCAGCAGTAGCGCTCGTCAGTCCGGCGGTTGGGCGACGCTGACGCGATCGCGACCCTCGGCCTTCGATCGGTAGAGGGCCGTGTCGGCAGCGCGTAGGAGATCGCTCGAGCTCGAGCCGTGTTCGGGGTAGGCGGCGACACCGAGTGAGATGGTGACGGACTGCTCGGTGCGCGCGCTGCGGGGCAGGATCGTGAGCGACTTCGCTCCGGCGCGGAGCTCCTCGGCGCGATTGCTCGCATGCTCGAGCGACGCGTACGGAAGGATGGCCAAGAACTCCTCACCTCCCATCCGACAGACGACGTCGTCGCCGCGGATGTGGGAGTGGAGGAACCCGGCCAGCTCCCGCAGCAACATGTCGCCGGCTTCATGGCCGTAGGCGTCGTTGAACGGCTTGAAGTGATCGATGTCGATCGCGATGACCGAGAGCGCCAGACCGTGGCGTGATGCTCGCCGTACCTCGCGCTCGATGGTCTCCTCCATGTAGCGCCGGTTGTAGAGATCGGTCAGCGGGTCGCGGATCGACTGGTTGCGGAGGGTCTCGCGGAGTCGGAAGTTGGCCAGCGCCAGCGCGAGGTGCCCGGCGACGGCGACGGCGAGGGCTGTCGCAGACGCGTTGGACGGTGATCCGCCCGTCGCCGGTGCGACTCGAAGGTGGAGCAGACCGATTGTCTCGCTCTGCGCGACCAAGGGCGCGCAGAGGTAGCTCAGCTCGCCGTCGCGGACGTGGGTGCAAACGGGACCTTGACCGCTCGCCTTGACCGTGTGCGCCGCCCCTCGGCGCAGTGCCCAGCAGTCCTGCGGTGCGAAGGTCGCATCTTCGGGCGGCGCAACCCCCCACGCGCTCATGGGCTCGAGGCGATTGCGAGAAGGCGCGTAGAGGTACAGGGCGCCGGACTCGTCCGGGAAGAGGCGACCGACCATGTTGCTGATCGCGTCGCCTGCCTCTTCGGTGGTCGTGCACGCGTGGAGCAGATCTCCGAGCTCGTTGACGAGCGTCAGCTCGCGAGCCTGTCGTTCCAGCTGCTTCACCGTTGCGGAGAGCTCCTCCCGGGCGCGGCTGACCTCGTCCTCGAGCCGGCGGCGTTGGGTGATGTCACGGACGATCGCCATGGCGTAGGTGCCGGGGAGCGCGTTGTCCCTGAGGGGAGTGAGCGACATCTCGATCCACAGGTCGATGCCGTCCCGGTGAACCGCGGGCAGCTCGATGGGCGAGCCCGAGTCGATGAGCGGTCCGGTCCCGTCGCGCGCGTAGTCGGCGAGACCTGCTCGGTGGCGTTCCTTCAGCGCGTCGGGCACCAGGTCTTCCACCAGGAGCCCGATGGCCTCGGCCTGGCTGTGACCGAAGAGGCGAGCGGCGGAGTCGTTCCACAGCACGATGCGACCCGACGTCGCGTCCGCGACGACCACGGCCTCGCGCGTGAGGTAGAAGACCTCGCCGAGCCCGAGCTGGCGCGGCTCGAGCGGGACGACCTTTCCACGGGTGCGCCGCCGGTTCGCCCATCACTAGTGCAACCCCGCAGAAGTCTCGCCCATGTCTCGCCGGCCGGATGTCGCCG
>CAYSAC010000225.1:0-5502 GCA_964428815.1 uncultured Acidimicrobiaceae bacterium
CGCTCAGCCGCCTCGCGGCGCGCCGTGCGGACGGGCTCCGACGATGCCTCGACCTCCGCCCGGTGCGCCTGTGCCGCGGCGACCGCGGCGCGAGCCTCGATCAGCTCGCGCTCGAGCTCGCGGGTGCGACCGTCGAGCTCGTCGATGCGATGCGTGACGTGGTCGAGGTTGCCAAGGCGGGTGCCGACGGTGGCCGCGGTCTCGTCGAGCGCGCGCCGGGCGCGGTCGGCCGCCTCCTCGGCGGCGGTGAGGTTGTGGACGGCGTCGGCGTCGGCCCGGCGGGTCTCCTCGACGCGCAGGACGAGGTCCTCGCGCATCTGCTGGCGCGCCCGCAGCTGGCGTGCTGCAGGGCTCATCGCACTCCCCGGCAGATCCTTGGCCCTGACGACGACATCGAGCTCGGCCGAGTCGAGGTCGAGCAGCGCGAGCGTCGAGGGCGCGAGGTCGAGGAACACGCCGTGCGCCTCCACCAGTCCCGTGACGCTCGGGGTCTCGCCCCGCGGCAGCGCCGCGACGGTCTCGAGCACGCGGTCGCGCACGTCCGGCGCCAATCCCCGGACGACGCTCACGTAGGGGTGGAGGTCGATGGCGGTGCCGTCACCCGCGTCGATCTGGAGGAGGCGCATGCTCAGCCGCGCCTCACGTGACCCGGATGCGCTGGACGCGCTCGCCGGCATCGTCGTCACTGGCTTGCGGAACGCTCACCCTGCCGGTCGCGGCCTGCACGAGGCTGCCCAGCGCGCCGACGACCGCGGTCACCGTGCTCGGGTCCTCGACCAGCTCCTCGGCGACGTCGAGCAGCGCGCGGGCGGCCTTGATCATCTCTTTGGCGGCAGCCTGGAGGTGGTCGAGCCCGTCGCGCGCGCGGTCCTCAAGACCTGCGTGGATCGCCGCCGCCTCGTCTGCTGTTGCCATGTCGCTCCCTCAGCGCGCCTTCGCCGCCGCAGCCGCCCCTGCCGCTGGTGCCGCGGGTGCGGCGCCACCCTTCGAGCGCACACCGCCGAATGTGACCGTCAGTCTGCCCTGCTTCAGCGTCGCGTCGGTGACGACCCGCTTCCGCAGCGAGTCTGGGAGCAACAGCGCCCGGCGGTGGGGGCCCACCCGCACGAGCAGCTCGTCGTCACGGCGGCCCAGGTCGAGGTCGTCGCGGTCCGCGAACGGCAGCTCGAGCTCGAGCACGAAGGCGGCACCCCGTCGCGTGATCCGGAGGGGCTCGCCGGTGAACAGCTGCGCGGCCGGGTCCTGCTCGCCGTAGAGCGCCGCCGCGAACGAGCGCAACGCCTCGTTGCCGATCAGCTCGTGGGGGGCGAGCTCGGCCTTGAGGACGGGCAGGGGGGCGAAGCCCTCCTCGATGGTGGCCAGGTGCTCGGCGTGGAGCGCCTTCCACGTCGCGAACCACGGGTCCGCGATCGCGTCGGGCAGCAGCCGGTTGGCGACGACCGCGTCGACCCGGTAGCCGAACAACGAGAGGTAGGTGTAGGTGCGGCGCGCTTCGGCGATGACCATGCGCTCGGGGTTCACGACGAGGCGCACGGAGGTGCGCTGCGGGTCGGTGAGGATCTCGCGCACGCCGTCGAGCCGGTCATAGAACCGGCGCGCCGCCGCGAAGACGCCGTCCCCCGCGACCGGCAGCTTCGTGACGCGGGACAGCACCGGGGACACGACCTTGTTGACGCGCCGGCCGACCGGCAAGAGGCGCTCCATGTACCAGGAGAGGATGTCGGGCAGCGACAGGAACCGGATCGTCTCGGCGGTCGGCGCGCAGTCGACGACGACGACGTCCCACTCGCCCGACTCGGCGTAGGCCTTGATGTCGGTCAGCGCGAAGACCTCGTCGAGACCGGGGATGACCGCCAGCTCCTCCGCCTCGATGGCGTCGATGCCGGCCCATGCGAAGACCTCCATGAGGTAGTCCTGGATCTCCACCCATGACTCCTCCATCCGCTCCTGCGCGTCGAGCTGCTGGCCGAACAGCGTGCCGGTGATCGGCGCGACGAGCGGACCGAGCGGCACGTCGAACGCGTCGCCAAGGGAGTGGGCGGGATCGGTCGACAGGACGATGGTGCGCAGGCCCGCGTCCGCACACGCAAGCGCGGTCGCGGCCGCCGTCGTCGTCTTGCCGACCCCACCCTTGCCGGTGAAAAGCAGGATCCTCACGGCTGCACGTGGGCGCGCAGCTCGCGGAGCGCGGTGTGCATGATCTTCGCCTCCGCTCGCCGCTTCACGAACCCCGGCAGCGGCACGATCACCTCCACCTCGAGGTGGTAGGTCACGTGGGTGTCACCGTCGTCCACCGGCTCGAGCTCGTAGACACCGTCCAGGCGGCGCATGATGTCGCCCCTGACCAGCTCCCAGCTGATCCGGTGGGGCAGGTCGTAGCCGTACCGCAGCGTGTAGCTCACGCTGCGACCCATCGCCGCCGCCCGGAAGGTGACGACCTTGCCGCGGCCCTCCTCGTCGTGCTCCTCGACGGTGACGCCCTTGATGTCGCGCGCCCAGCGCGGGTAGGCCTCGAAGTCGAGCAGCACCTCGATGATCTGCTCGGGCGACGCGCCGATCACCATCTTCTGCGTCGCCTGGTCAGTCATGGGGCGCCATTCTGGCCCAGCCGCCGTGGCCCTTCGCGTTCTCATCAGCCCCGGGATGCGGGTGAGTTCCGGCGCACGACGCTGAAGTAGTAGCCGAGCACCACCCCGTAGCCGAACAGGATCGGCACCGTGACGATGGCGACTACGAGCCACTTCACCCACGCCCGCCGGTCCTCGGCGCCGCCGAGGAAGTCGTCGGGTGAGCGCTGGGTGCAGTCCAGCATCGCCATGAGCGCCGGGAACTCGAGCCCGAGTAGCAGCAACCAGATGGGGGGTTCCACTATTTCGGTGGCCGCGGGGGGAAGCGGCCGTGGCGTGCGCCCCACAGCCCCATCAAGGCGAGCCCGAAGACGGGGACGAGGATGCCGAACGCGGCCACCGTGTAGGGCCGGATCAACGCGGTCGCGACGGCGACCGCGATCTGGACGGCCAGCGCGAGCCGGAACCGGAAGCGCACGACCTTCGGCGCGCTCTCGGAGAGGAAGAAGAGGCCGCCGATGCCAATGAGGTCCTCGCGGCTGCGACCCACCGCGATGGCGTAGGCCCAGAAGAACGCCACGCAGCCGACGGCGAAGAGTGCGCAGGACCACGCCGCGGCAGCGACGCCCAGCGCGTCGGGCGCGATGACGCCGAGGATAGCGATCGCGGTGAAGGTGCCCGTGCCGAGGAAGTCGAGGTTGACGAGCCCCGCGCCCGTGCTTGGGTCGACCTCGATGATCTCGTCGTCGGTGGACACCTCGGGCACCGTCTCAGCCTCCCAGCCCGACACGGCAGCTACCAAGCGGCGAGCGTGGCCGCGAGGCGCGCCGCGAGCACGTCGTAGGAGAAGCCCTGCTCGGCCCGACGACGGCCGGCCTCGCCCATGCGCGCTCGCGCTGCCTGGTCGTCCAGCAGCGTGCCGATGGCCGCGGCGACCTGCGACACGTCGGACGGATCGCGCACCACGAGGCCGGTCTCGCCGTCGACGACCGCCTCGGCGGCCCCGCCGCTGTCGCCGGCCACCTGAGGGACACCCGCGGCGGCCGCCTCGAGGAAGACGATGCCGAACCCCTCCTGCTCGAGACCGGCCCACCGGTTGCGGCAGAGCATGGCGAAGACGTCCGCGCACCCGTAGAGCGCGGGCAGGTCCTCGTCCCGCACGCGGCCGAGCATCCGCACCGGGGCGCCGGTGCTGGCGACGAGCCGGTCCAGCCGCTGCCCGTCGCGCCCCCTGCCACCGATCGCCACCGTGAGGTCGGGCCGGGCCGGCGCGAGGACCGCGGCGGCCCGGATGAGCACGTCCATGCCTTTGCGGGGGACGAGGCGGCTGAGGCTGACGACGAGCCTGCCGTCGGCGGGCAGGTCGAAGCGCTCACGCGCCGCGGCCCGCGCCGCCGTGTCGAGCGGGACGAACCGCGCTGTGTCGACCCCTGGCGGGACCTGCGTGATCGGCAGCGCCCGGCGAGCCGCCCGCTCCGCTTCGGCCGCGGGGTAGCCGCCAGCGCTGATGACCTCCTTCGCGCCGCGCAGCACGCGGCCGAGCAGCTGTGAGCTGCCAGGCAGCCGGCCGGGCACGGTGATCTCTGAGCCGTGCAGGACGACGCAGTAGGGCGCGGCGTGCAGCCGCGACCCGACCAGGCCGATGGGCAGCACCGGGTCGAGCACGACGAGGCCGGCGCCGATCTCGCGCGCCATGGCGTCGATCCGGCGTGCCGTCGAGCGCGTCGGCAGCAGGACGCGCTCGCGCACGCGGTCGACACGGAACGGCTGTGCCTCGTCCCACGCGTCCGCTCCGTCGTAGGGCGTCGTGAGCACCGCGAACGACTCGGGCGGCAGCCGCCGCCACAGCTCCCACAGCATCGTCTGGATCCCGCCGAGCTTTGGCGGGAAGTCGTTCGTGACGAGCAGGTGGGTCACCGCGACGCCAGCCGCGCCGCCGCCCACGACGCGTGCTCACGCAGCAGGTCGTCATCGCCGTCGAGGTACGGCTGCATTGCGGCGGGCACGCGCGGGTCGCCCGCGTCACCGACGTTGCCGAGCGCGATCAGCGCGTTGCGGCGGAGGTAGCGCGGGTCGCGCTCGGCGATGTACCAGCGGCCGTGCCGCTCGAGCAGCGCGTCGTCGGAGGCGGCCAGCATCTCGAGCAGGTCGACCCACGGCTCGGCGTGGTCTTCCGCTGGAGGCGGGGCACCGGCGCGGCGGTTCGGGGGGCACACCTCCTGGCAGTCGTCGCAGCCGTAGATGCGGTCGCCGAGCGCGGCGCGATGCTCGACCGGGAACGAGCCGGGCGCCTGCACGAGCCAGGCCAGGCACCGCCGGGCATCGACCACACCCGGGGCGACGATCGCGCCAGTCGGGCAGGCGCTGATGCACCGGGTGCAGGTGCCGCAGCCGTCGCCGACCGGCTGTGACGGCTCGAGGGGCGCGTCGGTGATGACGGTGCCGAGCACGAACCAGCTGCCCCGGCCCGGGAGGAGGACGTTGGCGTTCTTGCCGTACCAACCCAAGCCGGCGCGAACCGCGGCCTCGCGGTCGACCAGCGCGTTGTCATCCGCCACCACCCGCGCCACCCAACCCGCTGCTCGGAGGTGGTCGGCGATTGCTCCGAGGCCGGCGCGCAGCTCGGCGTAGTGGTCGGACCAGGCATAGCGGGCCACCCGCCCCGCGGGCCCGTTCGGTGTCGTCGGCTCGCCGCGGTCATAGGACCTCGCACCGACGACGAGCGCGCGCGCCCCTGGCACTGTGGCCGACGGGTCGGTCGAGCGCGCCGGGTTGCGGTAGGTGAACTGCATCCCACCGTGGAGCCCAGCGGCCCGCCGGTCGACGAGGTCGCGCTCGGTGCCCACGAACCGGTCGGCAGCGGCGACGCCAACCGCGTCGAGGCCAGCAGCGAGCCCGACGGCGCGGAGCACGTCGGCAGCGGGGCCGGTCACGG
>CAYSAC010000226.1:0-5483 GCA_964428815.1 uncultured Acidimicrobiaceae bacterium
TGCCGCGTGAGCGGCGTCGCCGGTGACGGGCTGAGGGGTGAAGGCGAGCTCGAAGTCGACGGGAGTCTGCTTTGCTAATCTCCTACATTCGCTCTTGGGGCGCTCAAGTACGCGCGCCGACAGCGACGAAGCCCGCTTCATCCGCCACGCGCACACCCACTTCCACGGCCTGTTCCCGTACCTGCCGCAACGCCATCGGCGCTCAGGCGCGTGGCGCCGTCACCAGCGTCAGCCTGGTGCCGAGCACCCGCTCGGCGATGGCGAGCTGGTGGTCGAGCCGGCCGAGCTCCATCGTCCCGAAGAACACCGGACCGGTGTCGGTGCCGGTGTGGGCGACGTTGATGAGCACGCCGACGGCGCGTCCCTGGTCGTCGAGCACGGGGCTCCCGGAGTCGCCGACCGATGCCGCGCCCATGGCGAGCACCTCGTAGGCGCTGAGGGTGTCGGCGGCCACCGCGGTACGGGCGTTCACGAGGCGCACGTCGCGGTCGCCGATGCCGGCGAACGCTGCGTTCCACAGGGCGCCGACGAACACGCCGTTGCCGACGTGCCGCAGGGTGACTGGGTCCGGCGAGTGCTCGGTGTACAGCGCGGTCGGCCCGCCGAAATGCAGCACCGATGGTGACGCCACCACGTCGCGGTCGAGCCGCACGAGCGCGATGTCGCGCTGGTCGTCCTGCACGGCGTAGACGACCTCGCCGATGCGCTGGCCATCGACGACCGCCTCCGGTCCCGTCCCCGCCGCCCACACCGTGTCGGCCTTGGGGTCGGGCAGCGCGCAGTGTCCGGCCGTGGTCATGTACCGCTCCTGCTCCTTCGTGTTCTTGGTGCCGTCGACGAGCAGGAAGCCGAGGGTGCAGAACCCGCCGTCGACCCGGAGGAGCGCGCCCGGGTAGACGCCGGGCGCGTCGGTGCTGGCGAAGGGCACCGGCTCGGCTCGCACGGTTGGCGCGAAAGCGACGAATGCGGCCAAGACGAGCAGGAGGCGGCGCACCTCGACTGGATTCGCCGCCGCGGGCGCAGGGACCTTGTGCCAACCTGACGTACAACTACTAGTAGAGGTCGTATCCCTTGCCAGTCGGCCAGACCTCGCCGAGGATGCCTTCGCGATTGGGCGGCCTGAGCATGCGTTCATGCAGCACGACGAGACTGGGTGGCTCTACTCGTCGGCGATGTCAGCTCGGTGGCCTGAGTTCGTGCTCTTCTTATTGGACCGTGGGCGGGTCGTCGCCCGCGCGATGACGGTTCCGTTCTCGATGGGCGGCGGTCGGCGTGTCGAGTTGCCGGACGACGGCTTCGACGGCGTCATCCGGGTGGGCAGCCGAAGATCGCACGTCGATCGACACGGCCCGTCACCACCTCTCGTTCGCGTCGGTCCAACGGGGTCAGGCGGATGATCCGGCGTCGGCGTAGAGCTTGGCGAGGTTGTCGACGGCGGCACCGGCGTTCATGAGGTACTTGCCGATGGCGTCGCCCACCCCTGGCTCGCCCGCATGGTCGCCCAGTCCGGCGGCGACGTTGAGGCGACAGCCATCGGCCCAGGCGCTGATGTCCGGGTGCTGGTCCCACCGCATCTGGGCCGTCATGCCGGTGTGGCGCTGGCGGATCCAGTCCATGGCCACGCTCGGATACATGTTCGGCGGCGTCAGCACGTTGGCGGTGGCCGGGTCGTCGCCCCGGGTCGCTTCGAGGTAGCCGATGAGGGCCGCGTTGAACGACGGGCTGCCCTCGCGGATCCCCTGCGGCGTGATTCGCCCTGGCTCGAAGATCGGGCGAGGCGTCGGCGACTGCAGGCCCTCGGCCGTGCAGTCGACGAACAGCGCTCCCGTCGGCATCGGCACCTCGCCCTCGTCCATCACCATGCGGTCGGGCTGGATCCTCTGGACGTGGCCCGCTCGCACCACGTGGTCGATCGTGGCGAGCAGGTCCCGCTCGTACCGGCTGAGGATCGGCGCCCGGAACATCGTGGCCTCGACGCTCGTGTCCACCCGCACCAGCGCGCCGGAGGCTTCGAGCCGCCCGAACAGGTCCGGCACGGATGTCGCCTGCGCCGAGGCCTCGACCGACTCGGCCCAGTCCTTGATGAAGTCGCCCACCTTCTCGCGCGGCTGCAGGCTCTTGCGGTCGATCAGCCACGGCTCGCGGGGCTTCACCCACGTGAGGCGGCCTGGGTCGACGCCCTGCTCGAGCAGCCAGACGCACGCGTCCATCGCGGTCTTGCCGGCGCCGAGCACCGCGTAGCCGCCCGCCGGCTCGGCCTCCTTCACCAGGCCGTTGACCGGAATGCAGCGCGCGCCCTCGTCCACCGTGAAGCTCGGCGTGTGGGTGAGCGGGATGGAGCTCTCGAGGAACCGGGCGTCCACGATCTTCTTGCGCACCGTCACCTCGCGGGCGGCGCCGGTGAGGCGGGACGTGATCGTGGCGGTGCCCGTGCCGTTGCTGCTGGCCGCCACGTCGTGCATGGGCCGGAAGTCGACCTGGCCCGACGGGAGGAAGGTCTGGTCCATCACCTCCTGGAAGTAGTGGCACACTTCGGCGGCGGTGGCCCGCTCGTAGAAGCCGGCGTTGGGGCCGGTCGCGTCGATGCGGTCCTCGCCGAGGTTGCGGGACGGCACGCCGTAGAACGCGGAGGGCTGGTGCAGCCGCACAAAGGGATAGGCGTCGTTCCAGTGCCCGCCCGGGCCGTGCCGCCGGTCGACCATCAGCACGCTCGCGTCGGACTCGGCGATGAGGGCGTCCGTGAACGCCATCCCCGCCAGCCCCGCCCCAATCACGACGTAGTCCACGTCGATGTCCTTGTCCGCCATGGGCCGAAAGGGTAGCGGGCGCTTCGCCGCGACCCAGGTGGGACGGGTGGCGATGAGATCCTCGAGGGCCTGGCGGGCGCCGCCGTGAGCTCGAGCGACGCGGGAACGGGCTCGGCCTCGCCGACCGAAGGTGATGCGGGCCGACAGCGCGCGAAGCTCAGCTCGGCTCCCGGCTCCACGGCCGGAGTCTGCCAGCTGTGAGGCGCGATGATCCCTGCATGGCCGCACCGTCAGGACTGCTGTGATCATCGTCTCCGGACCCATCCACGCGGACCCCGACCAGCGCGACGCCTACCTCGCCGGCTGTCGGTCGGTGATCGAGCACACACGCTCGCCATCGTCCTCTACCAGAGCGCGACCAGCGCCCGAGTCTGCTTCGCTAATCCCCCACGTCGGCTGGCTGCCGGCCTGTTCGATGGGCGCCGGGGGGACGCCACCTCGAGCGACCCCCCTCGGACCGGGCCTCCAACACCTTGGGGCTACTTGGCCGTGGTCGGGAACGACGCGCGTAATGAGACACTGCGCAGGCTTCGCTATCGCCGGATATCGGAGCTGTTGCGTGGCCCGGCGGGGCGTGAATATGTCGCGCACTTGTCGTGGTCCCGAGGACGCCAGGCTGGAGAAGACAGGAGCCCAGCAGTGACTGACCGGCTCGCCGCCGACGTCGACTTCGGGTTCGACCCCCTCCCGGGCGCCGACTTCCACCGCCTCCTTGCCGACCTGCGAGGACAAGCCGCGGTCGTGCCGGTTAGAGCCTTCGGGATGCCGGCACTTCTGATCACCCGCTTCGACGAGTTGCGGGCGTTCTTCCAGAACGACGAGGAATTCCCTGGCGGCCACACCTACGAGCTGCAGATCGGGGAGACCGTCGGCCGCACCTTCATCAGCATGGACGGCGCCGAGCACGACACCTATCGCCAGTTGGCCACGCCGGCGTTCCGCTCCCGGGCGGTCGCACGGTTCAACGACGAGGAGCTTCGGCCGCTCGCGCACGAGATCGTCGACCGCTTCGCCGACCGCGGCCGCGCCGACCTCGTCGCCGAGCTCACCAAGGTGCTGCCGTTCCACGCGATCAGCCGCAAGCTCGGCCTGCCCGTCGGGAGCGAGGAGGACCAGCGCCGCTGGGCGGCGGCCATGTTGAGCTTCCAGTGGGATCCCGACTCCGCCCGGGCCGGCTCGGCCGAGTTCACCCGGTTCCTCGCGCCGGTCGTCGAACAGCGCCGTCAGGCACCGGGCGACGATGTCCTCTCCCTACTGCTGACCGGTGAGTACAAGGGAACACACCTCAGCGACGAGGAGCTGTTCGCCCATGTCCGCCTGCTCTACGCGGTCGGTGCGACGACGACGTCCGACGGGATGGGGAACCTCCTCGCCGCGCTGTTCACGAATCCCGACGTGCTCGAGCCTGCCCGGGTCGATCACGAGCTTCGGGCGCGAGTGGTGCAGGAGACGTTGCGGTGGGAGCCACCGGTCGCGCTGCTCCCCCGGTACGCCGCGGAGCGCGGCCGAATCGGTGACGTCGACGTGCCCGCTGGCTCGTTCCTCCTTGCGGGCATCGCCGCCGCCAACCGCGACCCCAGTCGGTTCGCCGAGCCCAACCGCTTCGATCCCTGCCGGCCCGAAGCGGACATCCTCACGTTCGGGTTCGGCAGCAAGTTCTGTCCGGGCTCGCACATGGCCCGCCAGCAACTGCTCACCGCGCTCGACGTCCTCTTCGAGCGGCTGCCCGGCGTGCGCCTCGCGGATCCGACCGGGCTCGAACCGCGGGGGGCGATCCTCCGTTCGCCCGCGGCGATCAACGTCGAGTGGGATGCCTGACTACCCGGAAGGGACCGCTCCCGGCCAGTGGCGCTGCGACCCCGCCGACTCCCCGCTCGCAACTGGACACCCGATCGGGTCCAGCCAATAGCCGACAGCTCCACGCACTTCGGGACCGCTCGGTCACGCCCGACGCCCCGAACGCCCGCTCCGAACTTCCGCCCGATTATCCGAGGCGACGACCCCAATCAGGCGCATCGCGCGTGGCCACGGCGGCCGCGCAGCAGGATGTCGAGGTGGAGGCGGATGGGTCGAGGCTGAGCTCGGACGACAAGCCTGTCGCCGCGCACGTGACACCTAC
Organism: uncultured Acidimicrobiaceae bacterium; assembly: GCA_964428815.1. Taxonomy (GTDB): domain Bacteria; phylum Actinomycetota; class Acidimicrobiia; order Acidimicrobiales; family CAYSAC01; genus CAYSAC01. Next base: position 4,927 of record CAYSAC010000226.1, read on the forward strand.
CGTCGCTATCGCTCTCGCGGCGGGCGTCCTGGGCGGCGTACAGCCGAAGATCAACGCGGTCCTCGGCGCCCGCGTCGGCAGCGCTGTGCTCGCATCGCTCGTGAACTTCACCGCCGCCTTCGCGGTGGTCGTCGTCGTGTTGGCGCTGCGTCCCGAGACACGACGGAGGCTTCGCGATCGAAGGTCCGTACGAGCTCACTGCTGCGGCCTTGGTGTCACTCATTGTCGGGAACGACGGCGATCCGAAGATCTACGGCAATCCGAACGGTCAGTTGAACCCGAACGGCAGTCCGGTTCCCTTGGTGCACCCCGAGTCCGACGGAGCGTTCACGATCACGTTCACCTTCGAATACATCCCGGCGGGCTGACTCGACACGGCAGAGGTCCACGGTACGAGTCTGTGTGCGCCCACTCCGTTCGCCTGGTCACCAGGTTGCCGCGTGTGCGGTCAATCGCAGTTCGATGCGGAGGACTAGCAAGTCACTCGCGTCCTCCGCCCCGCTTGGAGCTCGTGTTGTCGCGACGGTCACGGTTCACGAGGCAGCGCGGGGTCGACG
>CAYSAC010000227.1:0-5468 GCA_964428815.1 uncultured Acidimicrobiaceae bacterium
CAGAGCGGCGGCGCGCCTTCCTCCTCGGACGGGCGCGGGCGCTGGCGCAGCTGCCCGAGCTCGTCGACGCCCGCGCCGACGTGAACGCGGCGCTGGCCGAGGCGCGCGAGGCCGGCGACGGCAACGGCGAAGGCTGCGCGCTGCTCGTGCTCGCCGACATCGAGCAGAAGGACAACCACCCCGATGGCGCTGACGAGCTGCTCGTCAGCGCGCAAGCGCTGTTCGCCGAGCTTGGTGACGATGCCGGCCGGGCCGAGGCGCTGCGGCTGCAGGGGTTCGGTGCGCTGTTCCGCAACGACTTCGACGCTGCCTACGCCTCGCTCGATGCCGCGCTCGAGCTGTTCCAGCGCCTCGGCGATCGGCGGGGCGAGGCGTGGGCGCTGCAGAACCTGTCGTGGGCCTTGTTCATGACGGGCAAGCCGGCCGAGGCCGAGGTCCGGCTGCGCCAGTCGGCCGCCACCTTCGCCGAGCTCGGCGACCACAGCGGCCTCGGGTGGGCGATGGGCCTCCTCGCCTGGACCCGGTTCCAGCAGGGGTTCGCGGCCGAGGCCGAGGTCATGGCCGAACAGGTGCTCACCGACGCCGGCGAGTGGGGTGACCGGTGGGCTCAGGGGATGATGCTCGTGCTGCTCTCCTGCATCCACTGCTGGACCGGCCGCACCCACTCAGCGATCGACCGCGCCCGCGAAGCGATCGAGCTGTTCACGGCGATCAATGACAACTGGGGCCTGGCCCAGGCGTGGGCGCCGCTCGGCCGCAGCCTCGTCACCTCGGGACGGATCGAGGAGGGCTTCGCCGAGTTCGACGAGATGCGGGCGCAGCTGGCCCCGACGCTCGGGGACAAGCAGCGCCGGTTCATCTTCGTGGCGGTCCTCGGCACCGCCGTGCAGGTGGGTGATCCCGATCGCACCGCGTCGGCGTGGGAGATGATGCCGGGCGGGGGTGACTGGGACGACCACACCGCCATCGGTGAGCTGCTCGTCGGGCTCGCGCTGCACGCGCTCCAGCTCGGCGACGTCGACCGGGCCCTCGAGCTTCTCTCGCGCCACGATGCCGAGGACGACGGCTACGCCCAGAGCGCACGCGCGCTCGCGCTGGCTGGCGCGGGCCGGATCGACGACGCGCTCGGCTGCGCCGACGCGGTCGTCGCCAACGGGCGACCTACCTCGATCGCACCGCCGCTGGCATCGCCAGGGCGCTCACGCTCGTCCAGCGGGGCGACGCGGTCGACGCCGAGGCCGCGCTGGCGGACGCCCGCGATCTCGTCGACAGCACCGAGGACCGCGTCGGCCAAGCACTGGTCCGCCTCGCTGGCGCCGTCGCCGCGCGCGTGCTCGACACGACCGACGCCGACGAGCGCACGGCCGAGGCCGACGGGCGCCTGGCCGAGCTCGGCATCGAGGCCGATGGCTGGCGCACGGCCTACGAGGTTGCGGCGACGGCCAAAGCGGCGTCGAGCGCGCGCTAGGTCGGCTGCTTTGTGACGCGCAGGTAGGGCTTCTTTGCTTCCCAGCCCTGCGGGAACTTCTCCTTGGCCTCCTCGTCGGAGACCGCGTTCACGATGATCACGTCATCACCCTGCTTCCAGTCGGCGGGGGTGGCGACCTGGTGCTTGGCGGTGAGCTGCAGCGAGTCGATGACGCGTATCACCTCGTCGAAGTTGCGACCGGTGCTGGCCGGATAGGTGAGGCTGAGCTTCACCTTGTTGTCGGGGCCGATGACGTAGACGGAACGCACGGTGAGCACGTCGGGCAGCGCGGTGCCGGCCGTGTTCGGCAGCATGTCGTACTGCTCGGCGATGGAGTGGTCGGGGTCGGCGATGAGCGGGAAGTTCAGCTCGTTGCCGGTGACGTCCTTGATGTCCTTGCTCCAGCTCTCGTGGTCGGCGACGCCGTCGACGGAGAGGCCGATCACCTTCACACCGCGCTTGTCGAACTCGGGCTTGAGGCCGGCGACGCGGCCGAGCTCGGTGGTGCAGACGGGGGTGAAGTCCTTCGGATGCGAGAACAGCACCGCCCAGCTGTCGCCCTTCCACTCGTGGAAGCTCAGCTTGCCCTCGGTCGTATCAGCGGTGAAGTCGGGGGCCTCGTCTCCTAGGCGAACTGCCATGAGCGTCTCCTTCGGTGGTGGTCGGCGCGCATGCTAACCGTGCAGGCGCTGAAAGCCGACCGGCATGGTCGGGATTTCCGGCGTGCCGCACGTCACGTTGCATATCTAGCAGACGCTAGATATAGTTAGCGCCATGACCCCCCTCATGGACACAATCACCAGCTACGAGGACCAGATCCTCGAGACCATCACGTCCGCGCAGAAGCCGGCCGTCGAGTACGTCAAGAAGGCCGTGGACTTCGTCGAGGGCTACCTGCCCGAGGACCGCCCGTCGCTGCCGTTCGCCGATCAGCTGCCCACCGCGGCCGAGATCGTCGACAGCCAGTTCGCCTTCGCCAAGCGCCTCCTCGATGCGCAGCACAAGTTCGCCAAGGCGATCGTGAACGCCGTCGCGCCGGCCCCCGTCAAGAAGGTCGTCAAGTCGGCTCCCAAGGCCGCCTAACCCACGTCCCCCATCCCCCCGCGCTTCTGGCGGCTGTTGACCTCGCATAGCGGGCTCAACAGCCGCCAGTTCGCGTTTTAGCGGTTCTGCTCGACGTAGCTGCGGTAGACGCCGAGCAGCGCGGTGCGCTGGTCGGCGGTGAGTCGTGGGTCGGCACGGATCGCGTGCTCGGTGGACGGGGTCACGCCGTCGTCGACGATCTCCTCGAGCAGACCGGCTTGCTGCAGCAGCGTCTCGGCCGAGACGTTGAGTGCCTTCGCGATCGCCTTGAGCACGCGCATGGACGGCTCGTGCAGGCCCCGTTCGATCTGGCTGAGGTACGGGTTGGACACGTTGGTGCGCTCGGCCAGCTCGCGCAGCGACAGCTCGGCCTGCTTGCGCTGGGTGCGGATGAACTCCCCGAGCAGCTCGAGCTGGCGGCGCCCGGTCTCGTCGGGTCCCCTCATCGGTGCGCCTCCGCTCGTGTGATGTCCGGCTCGATGTAGAGCATCCCCGCCTCTGGCACCGCGGTGCGCACGGTGGCCTCGAGCCGGTTCACCGCGTCGACGACATCGCTGCCGGAGAGGCCGGCGACGAACTCGACCTTGGCGCCGATGAGCAGCTCCTCTGGCCCGATGTGCTGGGTGCGCATGTGGATGAGGCGGACGACGCCAGCGTCACCCTCGATCGCCGCCTTGATCTGCTGCTGCACCTCGTCGGTGGCCGACTCACCGAGCAGCAGGCTCTTCATCTCGACCGCGAGGATGATCGCGACGCTCACGAGCAGCACGCCGATGGCGAGCGTGCCGTAGCCATCCCACACCGCGTCGTCGGTGATGATCGACACGGACACGGCCGCGAGCGCGAGGACGAGGCCGACGAGCGCGGCGAGGTCCTCGAGCAGCACGACCGGCAGCTCGGGGCTGCGGGATCGGCGGATGAAGGTCCACCACCCGGTGGTGCGCACGTGGTTGGCCTCTCTGATGGCGGTGCGGAAGGAGAACGCCTCGAGCACGATCGCCCCGAGCAGCACGCCGATGGCGATGCCGGCGGACTCGAGGTGGTGGGGGTGGCGGATCTTCTCGATGCCCTCGTAGATGGCGAACACGCCGCCGACGCTGAAGAGGACCATCGCCACCACGAAGGCCCAGAAGTAGCGCTCGCGCCCGTAGCCGAACGGGTGCTGCGGCGTGGCCTCGCGGCGGGCGCGCTTGCCGCCGAGGAGGAGCAGGCCCTGGTTGCCGCTGTCGGCGCAGCTGTGGATGCTCTCGGCGAGCATCGCGCCCGACCCGGTCACGATGAAGGCGCCGAACTTGAGCACCGCGATGCCGAGGTTGGCTCCGAGCGCGGCGACGATCGCCTTGTTCCCGTGGCCGCTCGACATGACTGCACCCTATTGCCAGGCGGCGAACGCCCGAACCGGGAACGTGCCCATCCCCGCGACCTTGACCGGCACCGCGGTGAACGTGAACGGGGCGTTCGGAAGGGCGCCGAGGCCCGTGAGGTGCTCGACGATCGGGATGCCGGCCGCCAGCAGCGCGGAGTGCGCGGGTCGCTCGCCGGTCGCGGTGTCGTCGATGTTCACCGAGTCGATGCCAACGAGGGCGACGCCGGCGTCGACGAGCTCGGCCGCACCCTCGGCCGTGAGGAACGGGTGGCCGCCGGCGCCGTAGTCCGGCGTGCCCCAGTGCCGGTCCCACCCGGTGCGAAGCAGCACGGCGCGGCCGGCCAGCTCGACGCCGACGAAGTGGTGGCGATCGATCGCACCGGTGGCGTCCACGACCACGCCTGGCACCAGCGCGACGCTCTTGAGCGGCAGTGCGCTGAGGTCCCACCCGCCCTCGTAGCGGTGCGCGGGCGTGTCGAGGTAGGTGCCGGTGTTGGCGATCATGTCGATGCGCCCGATCTGGAACTCGGTGCCCGCGTCGTAGCGCTCGCGCGACGCGGCGCGGCTCAGGTGGTCGGTGATGACCGGACCGGGGAGGCCCGGGTAGGTCTCCATCCCGTCGGTCACGGTGTGGCTCAGGTCGAGCAGGTGCACACCGGCCATGATGACGCGGATGACGATCCTCGATGTCGCCGCCGCTCGCCCGGACGATGTGGCGCTCGACGACTTCACGAGGCAGCGCACGTTCGCGGAGCTGGTGGACCGGGCAACGCGGCTGGGCCGTCACCTGCGCGACGAGCTCGGTGTCGCGCCCGGCGACCACGTGGCGATGCTCATGGGCAACCGCGTCGAGCTGATCGAGCTGACGCTGGCAGCGACGCTGGCCGGTGCCCGGATCACGCCCATCAACTGGCATCTCACCGCAGGCGAGGTCCGCTACATCGTCGAGGACGCGAGCGCCAAGGTCCTCGTCGCCGACCCGCGCTACGAGGCCGTCGCGCGCGAGGCGGCGGGTGCAGCAAAGGTCGTAGTCGCCGGCGACGAGCTCGATGCCGCGGCAGCGGGCGCGTCGGACGCGCCGTTCCCGCTCGACGGCCCTGGTGGCGGTTCGATGCTGTACACGAGCGGCACCACCGGCCAGCCGAAGGGGGTCAAGCGGGCGCAGGCGGCCGACCTCCGTGCCGGCCTCATCGCCACCTCCGCGTCGGGCAAGCCGCTCGGCCTCGACGGTGGTGGGCCGCACCTGGTGACCGGTCCGCTCTACCACGCCGCGCCGTTCGGCTTCGCGGTCATCGACCTCTACAACGGCGCACCGCTGATCATGATGGACCGCTGGGACCCGGCCGAGAACCTGCGCCTGATCATGGAGCGGGGCGTGCACAACTCCCACCTCGTGCCCACGATGATGGTTCGCCTGCTTCGGCTGCCCGACGACGTGCGCGCCGCGTTCGACCCGTCGTCGTTGCACGTCGTGCTGCACGGCGCCGCGCCGGTCTCGCCGCCGGTGAAGGCGCGCATGATCGAGTGGTGGGGCGACAGCATCGTCGAGTA
>CAYSAC010000228.1:0-5423 GCA_964428815.1 uncultured Acidimicrobiaceae bacterium
AGGAAGGCGATGTCGCACGGCCCTATGAGGGAACGCCCGATCTCGGCCAGGTCGGGGCGTGCGGTTGCGAACTGCGCCCAAGTCGCCATGCGGGGAGGCTAGGGGCCTCACCGCGACGACAATGTCGGGATGATCCGCGTTGGCCTCGCTCTGGTGATCGCGATGACGGCGGCGTGGTTGGTGTTGCTCGCAGCGCTGGCGATCGCTCGACGCGACGGTGCGACGCTGGCGGACGGTCTCAGAGTGCTTCCGGACACGATTCGGCTGTTGCGGCGCCTGGCAAGCGACCCTCAGCTGCCCCGGTCGGTGCGGCGGACGTTGTGGTTGGTGGGCGGCTACCTGGCCTCGCCGATCGACCTGGTGCCCGACTTCATCCCGGTGCTCGGCCATGTCGACGACGCCGTCGTCGTCGCCATCGCCCTGCGACGCGTGGTCCGCAGCGCTGGGGCGGAGGCGCTCGAGCGCCACTGGACGGGCACTCCCGGAGGCCTCGCGGTCGTGCGTCACCTCGCCGGGCTCCGATGAGGTCGTGCCACCACGGTCGCCTGCCGGGAACCGGTTCAGATGGTCGAGTCGTCCTACCCGACGTGCACCGCTGTCGCCTGATCGGTCTGCTCCTCGTCGCCGCGCCCGTCGTACTCGTCGCGTGCGGGTCGTCGCCAAAGACACCGGTGGCGGCCGGAGGGTCCTCTACGACGATCACCACGTCGTCGACGATCCCGTCGACCACGACCGAGCCCGCACCGCTGACGCTCGACGGCACCGGTGTACGGGGCAGGGTCACCGCCGGACCGACGTGCCCCGTGGAGCGACCCGACCAGCCGTGTCCACCCAGCCCGGTGCACGGCCGCGTCGACGCGGTGAACTCGGCCGGCAACACGGCTGGCAGCGCAACCACGGACGACGCCGGTCGCTTCGCGATCACCCTCCCGCAGGGCGACTACACCCTCCGCGTCGTCACCGACGGGTCCTTCCCGCAATGCTCCGATGTGTCCGTGACCGTCACGGCCGGCCCACCCGCGACAGCCGACATCGACTGCGACACCGGCATCCGCTGATCCCTCGCTCAGCGCTTGAAGCGCGGGCGCAGCATCCCTGTCCGCTCACCGATCACCACGAGGACGACCGACGCGGCGATCGCGACGAGCGAACCGATGATGTTCAGCTCGAAGGCATCACCGGTGCCAAGCGCGTTGGCGACCATGCCTCCGATGACCGAACCGATGACGCCGAGCACCACCGTCATGCCGAGGCTGAGCTCCTGCCGACCGGGCACGATCATGCGCGCCACGACTCCGACGACCAGACCGAAGACGACGAACCCGATCACGCTGGCTCCGGGCGAAGGTCCAGGAGATCGGACGTGACGTCGCTGGCGAAGGTGAAGGCGCCGTAGCTCCCGGTCAACGTCGAGTGCGACCGGACCACGAGCTTGTAGGCCGGAGAGACCCACGAGGTGATGTGACCCGTCGCCTTGATGTCGCCGGTGATCGTGATGTCGGTCTCCACGACGACGACGTCGATGGTCTGCGCGCCGACCACCTTCTGCTCGGTCCGATCGAAGCGCGAGCTCTGCTGGATGCGGGTGAGCCGGTCGGTCGACGTGGCGTTCCAGCTCCAGGACTGACCGACGGAGCCGGGTACTGGTGCGTAGAGCACCGGCGGCTTCGGTTCGAACTTCTTGTTGACCGCGCCCTTCATCTCCAGCGATACGAGCTCGACCTTGTCGGAGCTGTAGCGCATCACCTGGATCGCGCTGCCCTGCTGGCCCCCGGAGGAGGTCTCACGTTGGTCGCTCGCGCTCACCTCTTCGATGAGCGTGGTGGCCTCGACGTCGATCGGTTGGGCTGCACCGTTCACCGTCGCGGTGCCGACCGCGTGGTAGCGGTAGCTGCCCGCAAGGGGCTTGAGCCCCGGTGGAACCGGCGCCTCAGTCCCGCCGGCCTGCGGCTCGACGCCGCCGTCCCCGCTGGCCTCGGTTGGTGAATCGCCCGTCGCGTTGGCGTCAGCGGCCGCGCCGGGATCAGCGACGTCACCGGCGACGGCGGGGGCGGTCAGGTCGTCGGTGGTCGCCACCGCGTCGGTGCCGGTCGACGCATCCGAACCCGTGGCGCGCGTGTCGTCCGCGGCGCTGCCACAAGCGGCCAGCAGCAGCACCGTCGCGAGACCGGCGAGTCGTGAGCAACGCACCCTTGTTCTCCTTGCGTGACGCCGCTCGTGGTGAGCGAGGACGGTCGATGGCTAGCAGACCGGGCCGTACATCGTCGAGCGTTACACGAACGGCGATGACCGGCCCGCCGTGCAGCGGGTGCTCGACGAATACCTCAACATCGGGACTAGCGGGTGTCGAAGCGTGATCCGCCGGCGAGAGCTCGGGCTTCGAAATAGGCGCCGCCTTCCTCGCAAGGTAAGCCACTCCAGGACAGCAGCCCTGTTCCTGTTGAGACGACGGTGCCGCCACATCGGTTTGGTCCCGCTGGGGTCGCGAGAGCGCCGAACCGTCCTGTGGCCGGCTCCCATGTAGCCGCTTGCCACGGGGGAGCACCGACCAACGCGAGCTGTCTGCCGAGGGTGGCGCCTGCTGCGCACACGGGCGGCGGCGCGGCGGTGTACTAGAGACACACCGCACCCGGCACACCGGCCGGGTAGTAGTCGACGGGTTAGCATCCCGGAGTCGAGAGGGGGCCACCGATGGAACGATTTTCGGGTCAAGACGCCATCTTCTTGTCCATGGAGACGCCGACGTGGCATCAGCACGCGGGCGGGCTCCTCGTGTTCGACGCCTCGGAGGCGCCGACATTCAACTTCGACAGCTTCAAGCGACTGGTGGCCGAACGCCTTCCGCTGGCGCCTCGCTTCGTTTGCCGCGTGAAGGAGGTTCCCTTCGGGCTCGACCGGCCGCTGTGGGTGAAGGACCGCAACTTCGACGTCTCCAACCACATGCACCGAATCGCTGTGCCGTCGCCGGGCGGCACGCGGGAGCTCGCCGAGCTGGTCGGCGACGTGATGGGCCACCAGCTCGACCGGCGGATGCCTCTGTGGGAGATGTGGTTCATCGAGGGTCTCGAGGACGGGTACATCGCCGTACTGGCCAAGACCCACCACTGCATGATGGACGGGGCGTCGGGCCAAGGCCTCGCCGAGTACATGTTCGACCTCGAAGCCAGCCCGTCTTCGCCCCCGCCGGTCCCCCAGGTAGTCGAGGACAAGAGCCAGGACCGGATGCCGACCGACCTGGAGCTGGTCGCCCGTGGGCTGATCCCCACCCTGGCAACACCGTTCACCATGAGCCGCTACGGCCTGCAGCTGGCAAGGCGGGGGCTCTCCTTGCTGCCGTTCCTGCGGGGACAGAACAAGCCGGCGACTCCGATGGACGCCCCGCCCACGCCATGGAACGCGAGCCTGAGCCCGCGCCGCCGCCTGTCGTTCGTGTCGGTGCCCCTCGATGACCTCAAGGCCGCCCGCCAGCACTTCGACGTCAAGATCAACGACGTCGTGCTGGCCCTCGTGGCCACCGCGTTGCGCAGATACCTGATCGAGGTGGACGCTCTTCCCGACAAGCCCCTCGTGTCCGGCGTGCCGGTGTCAACGCGAGAGATCGACGACACCGAGGTGGGGAACAAGATCGCCAACATGTTCGTGGCCCTCCCCGTGCAGATCGAGGATCCGGTCGAGCGACTGCGCCTGATCCACGAGAGCACGATGAGCGCCAAGGAGATGACAAAGGCGGTGCGTGCTCGTCGCATCCAGGCCTTTGCCGAGTCGGCCCCGCCGGCGATCATCAACCTCGCGTTCCGGACCATGTTCTCCGCCCAGCTCGACCAGCTGGTGCCCGCGGCTGCCAACGTCCTGGTATCGAACGTCCCCGGGCCGCCCTTTCCGCTCTACTCAGCCGGTGCTCGGGTGCGGGCGATCTACCCGATTGGCCCGCTGATGATGGGGATGGGGCTCAACTGCACGGTGATGAGCTACATCGACTCGGTGGATTTCGGCCTGCAGTGCGACCCCGAGCTCATCGCCGACCCGTGGGCGATCAGCGCCCACATCCCCGACGCGTTGAAGGAGCTGACCAAGGCACACGGCGGGTGAGCGAGTTGGGACTCGTGCCGGGCCCCACGACATCAGTGACGGGGGCATCCAACCCGCTGCGTGGCGCCTACCGCTCGGTGCGCAGGATCGCCATGGACCCCCGTACCGTCGGTGTCGCGAGAGCCCTCCCGCGCACCGTCGGGTTCCTGGCCACGACGCGCCGGAGCCGCAAACCGGTGGTGGATGGCAGCGCCAGCCCCCGGCTCTCCGCGGGGCTCGCCGCCCAGGTCTTGCTCGACGAGGTCATGATGGCCGCGCTGAAGGACCCGGCGCTGCTGCCCCGCGGGGATGATTTCGCTCGCGCTGGAGCCGCCGTTCGGTCGGCGCACGACATGTACCAGCGCGCAGGCTGGCTCGAGGCGCCCCGGACGTACCACCGCACCCCGGAGGCACCACCGTGGGACGTGGTGCAGCGCGGGCGGGCGCTCGGCGTTCGCTACGAGCACGTGAGCTTCCCGAGCAGCTACGAACCCCACCCTGGCGAGCCCGGCCGCGACGCGTGGCTCTCGCAGGTGGCCAACGCCACCATGCACGCCTGGATGCTGAAGCATCGTGGCGGGCCGCGCCCGTGGCTGGTCTGTGTCCACGGGTTCGGAATGGGCCGGCCGGGTGTCGACTTCCGCGCCTTCCGGGCCCTTCAGCTGCACCGCGATGGGCTGAACGTCCTGCTCCCCGTGCTCCCTTCGCACGGCCCCCGGGCCATGAGCAACGTCAGGGGCGAAGGGTTCATGTCGGTTGACCTCGTGGACAGCGTGCACGGGTTGGCTCAGTCCGCGTGGGACGTGCGTCGGGCCATGCGCTGGCTGCGAGAGAAGCACACGGCCGAACAGATCGGCGTCTACGGACTGTCACTCGGCGGGTATGTCGCCGCCCTCGTCGCCTCGCTGGACGCCGACCTCGCCTGCGTGATCGCCGGCATCCCGTGCACGGACTTCCCCTCGCTCTACCGGCGTCACAGCCCTGGGTGGGTCCGCCGGCGCGCCGAGCAACACGGTGCGCTGGGACCGATGGCCAGTGAGATGCATCGGGTGGTCTCGCCCCTGGCCATGGCCCCGCTCGTGCCGGCCGAGCGCCGGTTCATCTTCGGGGGGCTGGGCGACCGCATGTCGACATTCGACCAGGCCCGTCGGCTGTGGGAGCACTGGGACCGCCCCTTGCTCGGCTCCTACAACGGCGGCCACGTCGGGTTCTTCTTCTCCGGCACGGCCCGGGGCTTCGTGGCAGACGCCCTGCGTCGCACCGGCATGCTGCCGGCGGCTGACACCGCACACGTCAGCGATTGAGCAAGAATTCGATGTTGTTGCCGAAGAGACCGTGCTGTTCGGCGGGGTCGC
>CAYSAC010000229.1:0-5399 GCA_964428815.1 uncultured Acidimicrobiaceae bacterium
CATCCACAGGATGCGGCTGCCCTTCTCGGTCCAGACCCCGGCGGACAGCCCGTAGGGCGTGTTGTTTGCCTTCTCGATCGCCTCCTCCGGCGTGCGGAAGGTCAGGACCGAGAGGACCGGACCGAAGATCTCCTCGCGAGCGATGCGATGCGCCTGGGTGACACCGGTGAACAACGTCGGCGGGAACCACCAGCCTTGCTCGGGCAGCTCGCACGCGGCCGTCCAGCGCTCGGCACCCTCAGCGTCGCCGACATCGGACAGCTCGCGAATCTTCTGCAGCTGCTCGAAGCTGTTGATGGCACCGATGTCGGTGTTCTTGTCGAGCGGATCGCCGAGCCGCAGCGTCGCGAGCCGGCGCTTGAGCGCGTCGAGCAGCTCGTCGGCGATCGACTCCTGCACCAGCAATCGCGAGCCCGCGCAGCACACGTGGCCCTGGTTGAAGAAGATCCCGTCGACGATGCCCTCGACGGCCTGATCGATCGGTGCGTCGTCGAAAACGATGTTGGCGGCCTTGCCACCGAGCTCGAGCGTCAGCTTCTTGCGGCTGCCGGCGATGGACCGCGCGATCTCCTTTCCGACCTCGGTCGAACCGGTGAACGCGACCTTGTCGATGCCGTCGTGGGACACGAGCAGGCGGCCGGTCTCGCCTGCGCCGGTGAGGATGTTGACGACGCCAGGCGGGAGCTCGGCCTGCTGGAGGATCTCGGCGAAGTGCAGGGCGCTGAGCGGCGTGGTCTCTGCTGGCTTGATGACCACCGTGTTGCCGGTCGCGAGCGCAGGCGCGATCTTCCACGCGAGCATCAGCAGCGGGAAGTTCCACGGGATCACCTGTCCGGCGACGCCGAGTGGCTTGGGATCGGAGCCGAAGCCGGCGTGGGCCAGCTTGTCGGCCCACCCCGCGTAGTAGAAGAAGTGCGCGGCGACCAGCGGGAGGTCGACGTCGCGCGACTCCCGGATCGGCTTGCCGTTGTCGATCGACTCGAGGACCGCCAGCTCGCGCGATCGCTCTTGCACGAGCCGGGCGATGCGGAAGAGGTACTTGGCCCGCTCGCTCGCCGGCATCGGCGACCACGTCCTCGTGAACGCCCGCCGTGCCGCTGCGACGGCCCGATCAACATCGGCTGGGCCGGCCGAGCTGACCTCGGCGAGCACCTCCCCGGTGGCGGGGTTGACCGTCTTGAAGGCGTGACCATCGGCCGGCTCGGTGAACTGGCCGTCGATGAAGAGCCCATAGGACGATCGGATGTCGACCACGGAACGGGACTCCGGCGCGGGGCTGTAGTCGAAGGTGGGCATGGCGTCCTAGTCGAGGGTGAAGTGGTCGGGGCCGGAGTAGCGGCCGGTGGTGAGCTTCGTGCGCTGCATGAGCAGGTCGTTCAGCAGGCTGGACGCGCCGAGCCGGAACCAGTCCGGTGTGAGCCAGTCCTCGCCGACCGTCTCGTTGACGAGGACGAGCATGCGCACCGCGTCCTTGGCGGTGCGGATGCCGCCCGCGGGCTTCACACCGACCTGACGACCAGTCGTGGTACGGAAGTCGCGTACGGCCTCGAGCATGACGAGCACCACCGGCGGTGTCGCCGCGGGTTGGATCTTGCCGGTCGAGGTCTTGATGAAGTCGGCGCCCGCGAGCATCGCCAGCCACGATGCGCGCCGCACGTTGTCATAGGTCGCCAGCTCGCCGGTCTCGAGGATCACCTTGAGGTGGGCCGGTCCGCACGACGCCTTGATCTCGCCGATCTCGTCGTGCACCTCGAGGTAGCGGCCAGAGAGGAACGCGCCCCGGTCGATCACCATGTCGATCTCGTCGGCGCCGGCCGAGACGGCCTCGGCCACCTCCGTCGTCTTCACCGCGCGCGACGTGCGGCCGGAGGGAAAGCCGGTGGCGACCGACGCGACCCGGACGCCGGAGCCCCAGAGCGCGCTCGACGCGATACCGACCATGTCCGGGTAGACGCACACGGCTGCGACCTGCGGCACGGACGCGTCGGCAGGGTCGGGGCGGCGGGCCTTCGCGCATAGCGCACGCACTTTGCCGTGCGTGTCGGCTCCCTCCAGCGTCGTGAGGTCGATCATCGAGATGGCGAGGTCGATCGCCATCGCCTTGGCGTCGGTCTTGATGGAGCGGGTCGCGAGCATCGCGGCGCGGCGGTCGGCGCCGACCTGGTCGACGCCCGGCAGGCCGTGCAGGAACCGTCGCAGCGCGGCGTCAGAGGCGGTGACGTCGGTGGGGATCCGGTCGAGCAGCGTCACTACAGCGCGACCGATGAGCCGAGCGAGGCTGCCTTGAGGGATGCGTACCCCGGCTTGATCTGCTCGTTGATGATCCGCAGGCGCTGATCGAACGGCCAGAACGAGCTCTTCATGGCGTTGATCGTCACCCACTCGATCATGTCCCAGCCCCAGCCGAACGCCTCGACGAGCGCGGCGAGCTCGGAGGACAGCGTCACGTCGCTCATCAAACGGTTGTCGGTGTTCACCGTCACGCGGAAGCGGAGTGCCGCGAGCCTGCCGATGGGGTGCTTGGCGATCGTGTCGCACACACCGGTGTTGATGTTCGACGTCGGGCACATCTCCAGCGGCACGCGGCGATCTCGGACGAACGACGCCAGCCGACCCAAGCGCGCGTGCCCGAGGTCGTCGACGGTGATGTCGTCGACGATGCGCACGCCGTGGCCCAGTCGTTCGGCACCGCACAGCTGGAGCGCCTCCCAGATCGACGGGAGCCCGAACGCCTCCCCGGCGTGGATCGTGATGTGGAAGTTCTCCGCGGCCACCAACCGGAACGCGTCGAGGTGGCGTGTGGGCGGGTTGCCGGCTTCGCTGCCGGCGATGTCGAAGCCGACGACGCCTTCATCGCGGTGGCGCACCGCCAGCGCTGCGATCTCGGTGGAGACCGCGGCGTGGCGCATGGCGGTGACGAGCGTGCCAACGGTGAGGTCCGTGCCCTTGCTGCCGCGCCGGAAGCCATCGAGCACCGCGGTCACGACCTCGTCGAGGGTGAGGTCCTGCAGCAGGTGGAGCTCGGGGGCGAACCGCACCTCCGCGTAGACCACACCGTCCGCGGCAAGGTCCTCCGCAGCCTCGGCGGCGACGCGCTCGAGGGCATCCTTGGTCTGCATGACGCCGACGGTGTGGTCGAAGGTCTCGAGGTAGAGGTCGAGGTCGCGGCGATCCGCGCCTCGGGTGAACCATTCCGCGAGCTCGGCCGCGTCGGTCGTCGGCAGGCCGGTGTACCCGGTCTCGTGCGCGACCTCGATCACCGTTGCGGGCCGGACGCCACCGTCGAGGTGATCGTGCAGCAGCACCTTTGGTGCCCTGCGGATCTGCTCGAGCGACGGCCGCGAGTTCACCCTCCGCACGGTACCGGGGAGAATGGAGGGATGCCCCGCTCAGTCTGCGTCCACAGCTAGCGGCGGCGGAGGTGCATGCGCGCGGTCGTGCCCTGCGGTGACGAGCGCAGCTGCAGGAGATCGCAGACGCCGTTGGCGATCCAGAGGCCGCGCCCGCCGGGCTTCCCAGGGTCGACCAGCGTTCGGTCGGCCAGGGGGTCGGTGAGAAACCCGCGGTCGCGCACCTCGCAGATCAGCACGTCACCGTCGGTCCAGAGATGGAGCACGCCGTTGCCACCGCCGTGGCGGACGCTGTTGGTGGCCAGCTCGCTGACGGCGAGCACGGCGTCGTCCACTTGGGCTTCGTCCATCCCGAACGCGGCAGCGCGACCGCCGACGAGCTGGCGTACCGCGCTGAGGTGCGTTGCGTCGAAGCCGAGATGCTCACTGGTCGTGGGCGGATCGGGCAGCAGCCGGTCGAACGGCGCGGTGATGGCGTCGAGGCCGCGGTAGTCGGTGCTGGGTTGCATCGCCCCGCCGTCGACGATGAAGTGGTGCGACCGGCGCGCCTCCTCGATGACTGCAGGGTCGAGCGCGGTCGTGTCGTAGGGGCAGAGCAGCCGCCACGACGGGCCGTCGGCGAACGCGACGTTGAGCAGGTCCTCGTGGCGCTGGCACTCGACGATCTCGTCCGGCGTGCGCTCGGCCCAGATGGGCTCACCGATGCCGCGGAGCCTGCAGCCCTTGTCTGCGTGAGCATCGACGAAGCTGCGCCAGGCCGGGATGATCCTGGCCGGGTTCTGGCCGACCTCGGCCATGTCGGCGAACTCGACACCGTCGGCGTCGCTGCCGAGCACCGCGCGCAGCGGATCGATCTTCCACGCAGCAACGACCGCCAGGACCGGTTCGTCTGCCTCCAGGCCGTCGCGGATGAAGGGGACCGTTCCGGCCAGGAAGTCGTCTTCGTCTGCGTAGAAGAGCGCCTCGTGCTGCAGCGCCGTTGGTGCCATGGGAGCCTTCCGAGCCTTCGGCTGACGAGAATACTGCCCAATGAACGCACCGAGAAACCTGCGGAGCACGGTCCGGCGGGCGACAGCAGCGGACCTTGACCGGGTCGCGGCCGTCCTGGGCGATGCGTTCAGCGACTCCCCGTGGACCCGGTGGACCGTCGATGCCCGCGATCACAGGCATCGGATCGAGCGGCTGCAGCGCCTCGCGCTCGAGCACGTCGGGTTGCCCTTCGGCGAGATCTGGGCCGCTGAGCTGGGCGGATCGCTCGAGGCCGCCGCGGTCTGGATGGACAGCCGCGCGCCTGTCCCCGACAGGGCTTGGTCGGACATGGCGGAGGAGCAGCGGGTGCTCGCGGGCGACCGTCACGAGCACGCTCGCGCCGCGGAGCAGGCCGTCTCCCGCCTGCGGCCGGCGGCCCCGCACCGCTACCTCGCCACCGTCGGCACCAGCGCCCGCAGCCGCCGGCAAGGCCTCGGCACCGCGTTGCTCGCGCCCGTGCTGGCCGCGGCTGACGCGGACGCGCTCGCGGCCTACCTCGAGACGTCCGCGCCCGAGAACCTCGACTTCTACCGAACCCTCGGCTTCGAGGTCGCGAGCGAGGTGCAGCTCGAGGGCGGGCCGCCGGTGTGGTCGATGCTCCGCGCGCCGGTTCCGTTCAGCCGGCCTGGACGACCGCCGCGATCGGGATGAGGTGGCACACGGCGCCGGCGACCACCATCACGTGCCAGACCTCGTGGTACCCGAACAGGCGCGGGTTCGGGTTGGGCCAGCGGGTGCCGAGCATGATCGCTCCCGCGGTGTAGAGGACGCCACCGACGACGATGAGGGCGAAGTTCGGGCCGCTGAGGTTCGACAACAGCTGCGGCATGCCGAGCAGCGCTGCCCAACCGAGCCCGATGTAGGCGACCAGGCCGAGCACCCGGCGCTCGGCCACGCCGAGGAGCGCGAGCGCGAAGCCTCCGGCGGCACCGGCCCAAGCCGTGACGAGCAGGACCACTGCCGTGGTGCCGCGCATCGCGAGCAGGCACAGCGGCGTGTACGACCCCGCGATCATCACGA
>CAYSAC010000230.1:0-5357 GCA_964428815.1 uncultured Acidimicrobiaceae bacterium
CGGACCTCGCCGGGCGGCTCGGTGCAGTCGCGGAGCTCGGCGTCGCCGGCGCCGCGGGGCTCGCTACGTACGCCGCGGTCGTTGCCGCCGGCCGCGTGGGACCGCTGCGATCGCTCCTCTCGCCGGGACCCGACGATGGGTGATCGGCGCGTGCTCCAGCTCCTGGGCCCCTCCACGGGAGGCATCCGGCAGCACGTCGCGCAGCTCGCGGCCGTGCTGCCTGACCTCGGGTGGGAGGTCACGGTGGCGGGTCCGGTCGGCGTGGGCGCGGGCACGGCGCTGCCGCCGATCGCCGAGGTGCCGGTGCCGCGCGGCGCGTCACCGATCGGTGCATGGCACGCCCGACGCGCGCTGGCGCCGTTGGTCGGGGAGGTCGACGTCGTCCACGCCCACGGCCTCAAGGCCGGCTGGGTCGCGGCGCTCACGCCGCGCCGCGCGCCCCTCGTCGTCACCGTCCACAACCTCGTGCTCGACGAGGCCGCCGGACGCTCGGCGGCGGTCCTGCGGCTGCTCGAAGGCGCGCTGCCGCGCAGGGTCGACGCGCTGATCGCGGTCTCCGACGGCATCGCCACGCGGTTCGGCGACCCGCCACCGCGGGTCGTCCCGCCCGCTGGTCCGCCGCCCGTGCCGGTACGGGACCGCGCATCCGTGCGAGCGGCGCACGACATCCCGGAGGGCGCGCCACTCGTCGTCGCCGTCGCGCGGCTCCACCCGCAGAAGGACCTCGCCTCCCTCATCGACGCTGTGGTCCCGCTGCGCGCGCTTGTCCCCGACGCCCGCCTGGTGATCGTCGGTGAGGGACCGCTGGCGGCCGAGCTCCAGGCGCAGATCGACCGCGCCGGCCTTGGCAATGCCGTGACGCTCGTCGGCCCGAGCGCCAACGCCGCGGACGAGCTCGCGGCCGCCGACGTCGTCGCCATCAGCTCGATCTGGGAGTCCGGACCGCTTGTCGCGGCCGAGGCGCTGCAGCTCGCCCGCCCAGTCGTCGCCACTCCGGTCGGGTTCGTGCCGCGGCTGATCCAGGACGGCCGCTCGGGGCGGCTCGTACCCGCCCGTGATCCGGACGCCATGGCGCGCGCGCTCGCCGACGTGCTCCGCGATCCGGCCAGCGCCGCGGTGATGGCCGCCGCGGGACGGGAGCGGGCGCTCGAGCTGTTGAGCCCGCGCTCACTCGTCGCTGCCGTGGCCGAGGTCTACGAGGAGGTGCTCGCCGGCGCCGGCCGGTCCCGATGACCGAGGGCTGGTCGCGCCATGCTGGACCGATGCGAAGGCTCTGCGCGCTCGTGCTGCTGGGGGCGGTGCTCGTCGCGCTCGCGACGCCCGCTGGCGCCGACGAGCGACGGGCGCGCAAGGTCGTGATCGTCGCGGTGCCGTCGCTCACCTGGGAGCTCGTCGAGCGCCTGCGACCAGCGGCCATCAGCGACCTCCTCGAAGGCGCCGCGGCTGCGTCGCTGAGCGTTCGCACGATCGGGCCCCGCACCGACGTCGGCGAGGGCTACGTCACGTTGGGCGCCGGCAACCGCGCGACGGCGCGATCGGGCGTGGCCGGTGCCGCGTTCGGTCCGGAAGAGCACGCCGAGGCCTCGACCGCGGCGGATGCGTACGCCCGCCGCACAGGAGAGCGGGCGGTGGGCTCGGTGTTCCACCTCGAGATCGCCGACGTCGAGCGGAGCGCGGCCCGCTTGCACTACGGCGCCGAGCCCGGCTCGCTGGGCCAAGCCCTCGCCGAGGCCGACCTGCAGGCTGCGGTCATCGCCAACTCTGACCTCCTCCGGGGCGGCAGCTATGAGCCTCACCGTGAGGCCGCACTGGCGATGATGGATCGATCGGGGCGCGTGCGCGCCGGCACCGTGAGCGCGGGGTTGCGGACCGGCGATGTCGCGTGGCCGTTCGGGGTGCGCAGCGACGATGACGCAGTTGCCGCCGCGTTCGACGACGCGCTGGCGACCTCCGATGTGGTGCTCGTCGAGGCGAGCGACATGCCTCGCGTCGACGCGTACCGCAAGCACTCCACCGCACGAGCGCAGGACAAGGCCGAGGAGCTGGCGGTCGGCGCCGCCGACCGGCTGGTCGCTCACGTCCTCGACAGCGTGGACCTCGAGCGTGACCTCGTCCTGCTCGTCGCTCCGTCCTCACCGTCCACCGGCGAGCGCCTGACCGTGTTCGCGATGGCCGGTGTGGGCATCGATCCGGGTGCGGCGAGCAGCGCGACGACCCGGCGCGCCGGCTTCGTCACCTTGACCGACGTGGCGCCGACGATCCTTGACGCGCTCGGCCTCGAGACTCCCGACGCGATGTCGGGCACCGTCATCACCTCCGCCGGCGGTGGTCCCCGCACGTTTGCCGACGTCGAAGACATGCGGCGGGTGGACGAGATCACGCGCTTCCGCGACAAGGCGGTTGGACCGGTGAGCGTGGCGTTCATCGTGTTCCAGGTGCTCGTCTACGCGGCCGCGGTGGTCGCGTTCACCGGTGACCGCGCCTGGCTGCGGCGCTACGTCGGTGGTGCCGCGCTCGTTGTCCTCGCAATGCCCTCACTCGTCTTCCTCAGCGGTCTGGTCACCTATGACCAGCTCGGCGTCCTCGGGTACGTCGTCGCGCTGTTCGTCGCATCGGCCGCGCTCGCGGCGCTCGCGTGGCGGGTCGGGCGGCGGCACCTGCTGCTTCCGCCAGCGCTCCTGATCGGGTCCACCCTCAGCGTGCTGCTCGTCGACGTGCTGAGCGGTGCCCACCTGCAGATCAACACACCCTTCGGCTACTCACCGATCGTCGCCGGCCGGTTCGCCGGCTACGGCAACCTCGCGTTCGCGCTGGTCGCGATGGCCGCGGTGGTCGTCGGCACCGTCGTTTGGGCGTTCCCTCGCATTGGCGGAAGCGCGGAGCCGCCGCGGGTCGGTCCCGGTCTCGCTGTAGCCGCGTGCTTGTTCGTGCTCACGCTCGTCGTCGACGGGCTGCCGTCGCTCGGCTCCGATGTCGGGGGCGTACTGGCGACCATGCCCGCGTTCGCGGTCACGATCCTGCTGCTCGCAGGGTGGCGCGTCAGCTGGCCGCGCATCGCTGCCATCGTGGTCATCACCGGCGCCGCGATCGCTGGCTTCGCGCTCGTCGATCTGGCTCGTCCTGAGGACCATCGCACGCACCTCGGCCGCTTCGTCGAGCGCGTGGCCGACGGCGACATCGGCACGATCCTGCAGCGCAAGGCCGAGGCCAACATCGGTCTGCTCACCTCATCGGTGTGGACCTACGTGATCCCGGTCGCGCTCGCGTTCCTCGCCTTCCTGACCTGGCGGCGGACGGGGTTCTTGCGCGAGCTTCAGCGTGCTGTGCCCGGCCTGCGCGCGTGCCTGGTGGGCGGCGTCGTGGCTGGCGTCCTCGGGTTCGCGCTCAACGATTCCGGTGTCGCGGTCCCGGCGATGATGTTCGGCGTGCTGTTGCCCTACATCACGTGGCTGCTCGTGCGGTCCTCCGACTCGGCCGCTGGTCGTCGCCCGGCGTAGCGCAGCCGCTCCAGCGGCAGGAACGCCGTCATGGCGACCAGGTGGGGCAGGAAGATGATCCGGATCGTGAGGAACACCGCGGCATGGAACGCGACGGCGATCAGGAGGGCGGCCCTTCCGACCCGTCCCCGCACGAGCAGCGCGGGCGACGCCAGCTCGGCCGCCACGATCGCGTACTGGCCGACGTGGAGCGTCCACGGGTTGTCGGCCAACACGTCACCGATGGATGTGCCCCTGCGGATGACGGCCCGGAGCAGCGTTGCGCTGTCGAGCCATGCGATCCCGCCGAAGCGCAGCTTGGCCAGGGAGGCGAGGAAGTAGGTGAAGACGCACGCCACCTGGACGCACCGCACCGCCCAGCCGGCGCCGTCGTCGGCGTCTTGATCCCGCAGGCTCGCGGGTCCGCACGCGGCCAGCACCGCGAGCAGCACGAGGAAGCTCAGGCGATCGTGGTCGACCTTGCCGTAGGAGAAGCCGATGACCATCCACTCGAGGTAGAGCCCGAACACGAGCCAGCCGAGCAGCCGCGGCGACCGTCCGAGCACACCGAGGCCGGCCGCCACCAGCAGCGCGAGCTTCACCGCATCGACGACGGCGGAGATCGGTGTGGGCAGGTGGAGCAGGCGGCCGATCAGCAACGGTTGGTAGAGACTCACCGGCGTCCGGCTGTGGCTGCCGATCCACGAGGTCGTGAGGAGCACGTCGACGAAGACGAAGAGGTAGGCGAGCCGGCGCAGGACAGCGATGCGGGCGCGGGGCACAGGCGCGAACCACCAGCGGGACAGCGCGCTCACGGAAGCTCCTGCCATGCCGCGACCTCGTCGGTCGTCTCGTCCACGACCACGCTGTCGACGAGGTGGCGGCGCCGGCGCATCAGCCGGACCTCGACGATGTCGACGCCAGGGTGGGTCGCTTTGTAGACGATGGCGAGGTCGCCGAGCAGGTCGGGATGGTCCTTCAGGCGCGGGTACTGGCCCTCGAGCTCGGCCGGCCGGAGCCCGAACACATCCGAGCGGATCCGGAGCTCGGCGCCCTCGGCGTCGACCGCGACAAGGAACGGGGTGGCGACGACCCCGGTGGTCTTGGTCGCCCTGGCGTACATCTTGAACGGCCCGAACGGGAAGTGGTCGTCGGTTCCCCACACGGTCCCGTAGGCGATGAGCAGCAGCGCGATGACCGTCGCCGCGCCCCGGGTTCGCCGTCCTCGAGCGGTCAGCATCGCCGGGCAAGCGTACGAGGGCGCCCCGAGGGGATCGAACTGGCGGTGGAAGCGCGCCCGAAAGCGGCGCGCTTCCACCGCCAGAACGGGGGTGGGGTTACCGTGCCGGGGTGCTGATCGCCTGGTTCGTGGCCGGTGCTGCCGCTGCGTGGGCGATCTGGTCGCTTGTGCAGGACGCGTTCTCGGCGCCGGCGTTCGGTCGGGAGAACGTGCGGGGCCGGACGGTGCCAACGGCAGCGGGCGTCGTGATCGCAATCGCGGTGCTCGCGGTCGAGGGGATCGCCCGGTTGGCCGAGGCGGTGGGGACGCCTGCGAGCGGAGAGGTCCGCACCGGCCGGACGCTGGCGCTCGTCCTCGTCGTCGGCATGAGCCTGCTAGGCCTGCTCGACGACCTCGGCGGCGCGGGGGAGAGCGGCGGCTTCCGGGGTCACCTCCGCGCGCTCGCCCGCGGCCGGCTCACGACCGGTGCGGTGAAGCTGTTCGGCGGCGGCGCGCTCGCGATCGTGACGCTCAGCGTGTACGAACCCGGCGCCATCGGGCGCCTATTGGCCGACGGAGCGCTGCTCGCGCTGGCGGCCAACCTCGCGAACCTGCTCAACCGCGCGCCCGGCCGGGTCACCAAGGTCGGCCTCGTCGCGTTC
>CAYSAC010000231.1:0-5324 GCA_964428815.1 uncultured Acidimicrobiaceae bacterium
CCTCAGCCGGAGACGGTGGTAGTCAGTCAGCCCAGAAGGCGTCGTAGGCGTCAGGGTCCTCGTAGATGAAGGTCGCGGTACGGACCTTGCCCTCACCGCCGAACTCGAACACGGCTACCTGGTGCTCGTCGAGGTGCTTCCCCCTTCGTTCACCACGCGCCACGACGAGAACGACGCCGCGCGTGTCATTTGCGAGCACGTCCTGGACATCGAGCTGGAGGCCGCCACCCGTTTGCTCGGCGATCGCCTTCCACAACCCGAAGATCTCGTCAGGCCCTCGGTAGGACCCTGCGAGCTTCCCTTTGCCACAGATGACCCACGTTGTATCTGCGGTGAGGAGCTTCGCGAGGGTACGACCATCACCGGCGGCCATCGCCTCGTACGTCTCCCGCAGCAGCGTCTCGTTCGCGTGCACGTCCTCAAGGTACTGGGGCCGCCCCCTGGTGGCCTCCAAGTACCGGACCAGGACGCACCGATCACGCGTCCCGTAATCCGAGTCCTCGAGGACGAGGAAGGTCGCGCGATCGGCGCGTACTCGCGCTCGTACATCGCTGCCGACTGCCGTTGAGCGCGATTCTCGTCGACAAGGTCCGCAGCGGCGGACGTCGCCTGTACTGCGTCCTCAGAATCGACAAGGCGTCCGACCGCGTCTGACCGCGGGCGGGACGGTCTCGGCCGGTGTAGACATGGCGCACGATCACCGCCCGACCAGCAACACCGGATGACCGCGCGGGCATGGCGCGTGCGATGGGTGCGGCATTCGCTGACGACCCGATGTTCGCGTGGTTGTTCCCGGCAGCAGGAAGCCGCGCCGCGAAGCTCGAGGCGTGGTTCGGGAACACCATGCGCCTCTGGCCCGAGCCGGGCAAGGGGCACCTGTTCACGACCGACGACCATGCTGGCGCGGCGGTCTGGCACGAACCGGGGAGCTGGAAGATCCCCAACCGGATCGTGTTTCGTCTGTTCCCCCGCACCGTGCGCCTCTTCGGCGTGCGCTCGTTGACCCGGATGCTTGGGGCGCTGAGCGTGATCGAGAAGAACCACCCGGCCGAGGAGCACTGGTACCTCGAGTGGTTGGCCACCGACCCGCCGATGCAGCGCAAGGGCGTCGGCGTCGCGCTCATGGCGCCGGTGCTCGAGCGCTGCGACGCCGACGGCCGGCCCGCGTACCTCGAGACGCAGAAGCCAGAGAATGTCGCCTACTACCGCCGCCACGGGTTCGAGGTCCGCGGCGAGGCCGACCTCGCGAAGGACGGCCCGCACGTGTGGTTCATGTGGCGCGAGCCACGCACGTGACTCTAGATAAGTGCCGTTGAAGGGCACCCCGAGATCTGCTGGAGCAGCGTCGGTGGGGAGGAGCGGTGACGAAGCGCTGCACCGCAATCGTTACCCACGGTGCGAGCCGGTTCCCAGGGCGAACGCGCCCCGCACGGCGGCCTGACTGAAGCCCGTGATCGTCGCCTCGGCGATCGGTGATACGCGTGCCGGCCTTCGGGATGCACCTCATCTCGCAGGCGGCCGCTTCCTATACGCCGCTCGGTCGCCGCCATCGTCCGGTGTGTCAGATCACCTGCGCGGAACCGATTGCGCGGACATGACGACGACGGTCGACTCCGACAGAGGCGCGCAGATCGGCGCGTCGGGAGCGGCGAAACGCCCCAGAACGAGCGCCCCCGAACACCGGTGCGCTGCATCACCTACCGCCGGTTACCCGACAGCCTCCGCTGCGCTCGTGGAGCGCGATATCGCAAATGTGGCCTCAGAGGACTTCGTGCTGCGTCGAGTAGCTGGCAGCGTCTGATGACCTGCGCCCGCAGGCAGGCACTTGGGGGATGCGTCCAGCACGTCCCGGCCGGCGCGCGTTGTGAGGTGCTCCGATGGCGCCAGCTATCGATGCCGGTTCGGCGACTCGGCGGTGTGTCCTGACTGTCCGGGTCCTGCGTTGATCGGTGCGTCCTCGTTCTCAGGAGATCATCTCGGCCGGGACGGACAGCGTCGTGTATATCGCCGTGACCGCGACGTCGTCGTCGATGGCGAGCGCGGCCGTGAGCTCGTCCATTAGCGCCTCGATGTCTGGCGTAGGACCGTGCTCGTAGCAGGAGGCCATGGGGCCCCACTCGTCCCACGGGAGCGTCTCGACCTTGTTGAGAGCGGCAAGGTCGCGGATGGCGTTGCCGACGATCTCCGCGGCGCCCCAGTTCTCGGTGCCGTGAACGCCGAAAGTTTTCGGATCGGCTCCGGCTCGGTACGCGGCCCATGCCTCGGCGCCGGTGAGGAACTGGCCATCGGCGAGATCCTCGGGGCACTCGACGAGATCGAAGCCGAGGATCTCGCTGTCGATCCGCACCCACCGGGCGCCGTCCCAGTACTCGGTGACCCAGTGGTCGTTGTTGCGGCCGGGTTGGAAGTACGTCTCGAACCCGCAGCGGGCGCGTGCCGGGATGGCGCGTGCTCGCAGGAACGCGCACGAGAGGACCGCGAAGTGCCGGCAGGTCCCCGTTACTCTTGCCTTCAGCACGCGGGGTACGTCGAGCGTGCTTCCATCGCGATCGAGCGCAGCTTGCAGGATGCGCAGGGCTGGGCGCGTGTTCCTCTCCTCGAGGCGGCGAGGTGAGAGTTCCGTGCCCGTCGTCAGCGCCGGCAGGACGAGCAAGCCCTGCGCTGTGGCACAGAGCTTCACCGGGTCCGCGGGGAGTGCATCGACGAGGGCGCGTTGCGCAACGTCCAGTTGGGTGAGCGGGCCCGCCGAGCGGTAGTAGTCGAGGTTCATCGTCGCATTATCGGACCGACCGCCCGTCGCACGCTCTCGAACCGAGCCGTCCACGGCGATAGCGGCGCCCGGACCGGCGCGTCGCGAGCACCGTGGTCAGCGGCCGTCGAGCACGGCATGTGGGGGAAGAAGCCAAGCAAGCGCAGCCGAGGACGTGAGCCACGTAGTGTCACGCCGTTGCTGTCGGTTCCGGAGGGGCGCCTTGCTGCGATTCGGGGCTATGCCGCTGCAGTCGTCGGCTGCGGTCCCCATGGCATAACGGCCGTGGGCCGATTCGAGGACGGCAACCGCCACGAGGTCTACAAGGTCTCCTATGTCGACGCCGGAGGAGCCGCGGCGGACCTCGTGGTCCGCGTCTCCTTCGGTGATGACCCGGCGGAGCGCGCGCAGGCCGAGCGAGAGGCCAGGGTGCTCGAGAAGGTCGGGGGTCTCGCCGCGCCGTCTCTGTACGACTTCAACCCGACGAGCCCATGGTTCGACACGCCGACGATGAGCATGGGCTTCGTTCCCGGCCACCAGTTGGCTCTTGGCGAGGCCACGCCGGCGGAGATCGAGCGGCTGGGATCGGTCGTGGCCCGGGTTCACGCGCAGCCGATCGACGACCTGGCCGAGTGGCTTTCGGAGACCGGCGACATCGCCTCCTACGCAGCGGGCCGGATGCGGTCGATCCTCACCGGGCTGGCGTGGGTTCGCGAGCCGCTCGCCGCCCCGATCCAGGCTCGCTTCGGGGATGCCGCTGGTTCCCTCGAGCGAAGTTGGGATGTCTGGCGAGACGCCGAGAGCTTCAGGACCGGCGAGACGCTCGCGCTGCTTCACGGCGACATCGCGCTCGGAAACGTTCTGTGGGGACCTGACCCGGTGCTGATCGACTGGGAGTACGCCCGGCTTGGTGATCCCGCCGACGAGATCGCGTACCTGTTCGATCAGAACGGTCTGACGGCACCGCAGCGGGCGGCGTTCTGGCGCGGGTACCGAGCGGGCAGCAGCAACGAGATGCGAGTCGCAAACGTCATCGAACGCGCCAGGTGGTGGGAGCCCATGACGCTCCTCGGCTCAGCGCTGTGGTGGGTCGAGCGGTGGGTGCGGCGCACCGAAGGCGACTCCAACGGCACGGTCGACCCTGCCCTCCCGAAGGAGCCGGGCTACTACTTCGACCAGATCATCCGCCGGCTGGACCGGTTGGACAAGCTGGTGAACCGCCCGTGATCGCGCCCACGCATCCTCGCTCATGCCGACGTCGCGTACCCGGCCGAGGGTTGCGCCAACGGCAGCTCACACACCTTGGAGAACCCTTGGGACTCGATCCCCATCGCGACGTTGCCCCTCGCGGCCAGGTTTGCGGCCCCTACCACGGCCGTGAGCTCCACCAGGCCCGGCGCACCGAGCTGCTCGAGCAGCCGGCCCGACAGCTCGTCGGTGACCCGCGGGGGTGTCTCGGTCATCGCTTCGGCGTACTCCATCACCTCGCG
The DNA here is from genome assembly GCA_964428815.1 of uncultured Acidimicrobiaceae bacterium. Lineage (GTDB taxonomy): Bacteria > Actinomycetota > Acidimicrobiia > Acidimicrobiales > CAYSAC01 > CAYSAC01. The sequence continues at coordinate 4,240 of CAYSAC010000231.1, forward strand.
CTCGAGCGGCGTGAACACCGTCGACTCACGCCACCGGGGCACCTCGCTGGCCTTCACCTCGTCGAGTCCGTCGTTGTGGGCCTGGAAGTAGCCGAAGTCGAGGCAGGCCGAGCAGCCGACCTGCGCGGCGACCGCCATGTGGGCGAACGACTTCAGGTTGGCGTCGCACTGGTCCCACTTCTGGACCTTGTGGCCGAGCCCCGAGAGGCTCATGAGCACTGGTCGGTTCTGCCACATCACCGCGGCCCCCTCGGGCACCTCACCGAGCATCTTCCGGCTGAATCGCTTCAGCAAGTAGCCGAACGGGCCGGTGATCTCTGCCTTGGGAATCCGTGTCGTGCTGGACATGTGCGCTCCTCTTGTCGATGTGATCGACATCAAGACACCGCCCGAGCCCCGGATGTGACAGCCACCGGGACTCGTCGATGAGCGCGAGGGCGTCGAATCGCTTTTCGCGTACGACGGTTGCCGTGGCAGGACCGGCGATGAGGGCGAGCGTGACGAGGATTCGTGACTTCGCCGTGCGGCGCGCAACGTAGACGCGTGAGCGACCTGGTTGGTGGCCATGGCGCAGGCGAGTTCGACGACGCGACGAGTCCCGGTGGACAGCTCGGACATGAAGGCGTCGTGGTACCGCTCGAGGCCCGGGGGCATGTTCGCGTTCAGTCAGACCCGACGCGATCCTCGCGGGGCTTGGCCGCCTCGCCCAGCTTCCAGATCGCGCTACCGGCCGCGGCGGCGACGCCTGCTGCGAGCAAGGGGCTCGAGCCGCCTGTGGCTGCCAAGGTGTCGGCATCGTGGCTGGCACCCACCGTGCCGAGTCCGGCTGCGGGAAGGTCGGCCGCCCCGGGTGAGTCCGTGGACGGGTCCTCGAAGGCGTAGACCCAGTTGCGGTCGGCCAACCCGCCGAGGGTGTAGTAGGGGTACAGACCCAGGTACTCGCCGCGGCTGCGTTCCGACCACGCGCGCGCGTCGGCTGACGACGTCTTCCAGAAGTTGACCTGGTAGCCACCCGTGTAGAGCCGCACGGTCGTGTAGCCACCCGGGTACTCCTTGACCGCGCCACCCTCGAAGTAGGGGACAGT
>CAYSAC010000232.1:0-5319 GCA_964428815.1 uncultured Acidimicrobiaceae bacterium
TGGCCGCCGCGCTCACCGCGGCATCGGCGGTGCCGGCACGCGTCGCGCGCGCCGAGCCGCTGGGCAGGCTCGTCCCAGGCGCGCCGGCAGACATCGTGGTGCTCGACGACGACCTGCACGTGCGCCGCACGCTCGTCGCCGGCATCGAGCGCTACGCAGCCTAACCCCGCGTTCTTGGGGACTCCGCGGGTTTCTGTGGGTCGCTTTCGGCGGCTTGGTGGCCGTAGGCGCAGGTCACGGCACGCATCCGGCCGCGCGGCCGCGCGTCGCGACCTGTACCCGTGGGCGCGAGTCGGCGAGGGCGGTCAAGGGTCGGCCGCAGGCCGAGCGAGGACACGGAGCGCAGCGGAGTCCCGCAGCGACCCTTGACGGCCCGGGTCAGTCCCGGCGCCGTCCCCCGAGGTTCGGGGCACCCGAGCACCTCAGCGGTACGTATGCGCCCCCAACCTCCGCGGGTCGCCAAGTTGGGGGCATCGGTGCACCGTGCCGGTACCTGCATGCCCCCAACCTCGCCGGGTCGGGTCAGCGCGGCAACGGTGTGGGCTGCCATCGAAGCGACCCACAGAAAGGTGAGGAGAACGCGAGGTGGGCGCTCGAGGCGCACGAGGCCCCAGGCGATGACCGCCATCCAGCCGGCGGCGACCAGCGCGAGCAGGACGTAGGCGCCCCGCTCGAGGTTCACGTTGTCCGTGCGAGCCTCACGCTGCAGGACGCGCTTGTCGGGCTGGAACAGTCGCACGCCATCCTCGGCCGGGACCTCGGCCGCAGGGATGGCGTCGTCCTCCGGTAGGTAGATGGGCACGACCTGCATGCTGCGGCCTTTGTGCAGCCGCAGCATGGTCTTCGCCTTGCCCGCGACCGGCACCGGTTCGACGGTGCGGTAGCTACCGTCGGGCTGTCGGGCCAGCTCGGTGGACGAGGTGCCGCCGTCCTCTCCGTCGCTGGCGCCCTGCCAGGAGAGCACGTTGAACCATGCCGCGCCCTCGGCCGCGTCGGCCGGGTCGAGCCGCACGGTCACATAGGCGAGGTCGGCACCGGCAGGCTCGAGGCGCAGATCGGCGGACCAGTCGGCGTGCGCCGTCATGGGCAGCGCGAACCCGATGGCGGCAACGACGCCAGCCCAACCCAGCACGGCGGCGCCGCGCGGTGTCGGCTGTCGCGCGCCGTCGGCCAAGAGCGCGCGGCCCACGAAGCCGCCGGGCACGCCGGCGGCCGTGCCCGCGACCGCGACGACGATGGCCTCCGGGAGGATGTCGTCGGTCCAGCCCATCGGCATCCACGCGCGGCTCCAGGCCCACTCCGCGGCGAACCCGATCGTGCCGATGGCCGCGCCGGCGATCGCGCCGAGGGTGATCTGCCGGTTGCGGGGGACGGCGAGGGCGACGGCCTTGACGAGCAGCGCGGCGACGACGTAGAGGGGGAAGTGCAGCGGGATGCGCCCGAACGACGCGACCCCGAGCGCGAGCGCACCTCTGATCGCGAGGAACATGAGCACGGCCGCGAGCGCTCCGCCGCGCCCGATGCGGATGCGCGCCGCCACGAGCGCGATCCCTGCGCCGATGGCGATGAGGATGGGGTGCTCGAGCTGGCGGAACTGCGGGACGCCGTAGTCGAACTCGACCTGCAGCGTCGACAGCCCGACGAGGAACGCGCCCGCCAGAGCGATGTCGGACGTCGCCGCGATCCGGCGTCCGAGCGCGATCCTGACCCTCGGGGCGACGACGGCGCGGGGCTCGGTAGCCTGACCGCCGGATGGCCGACGCGACCGCGACCGCACCCCCGCTGCGTGAGCTGGTTGGCGCCGTGCCCGTCGACCGCGACGTCCTGACCGTGAGCGGTGACGACGCTGTCGCCTTCCTCCAGGGCCAGCTCAGCCAGGACGTCGCCGCCCTCGGGGTCGGCGCCTCCGCCTGGTCGCTGCTCCTCCAGCCGCAGGGCAAGGTCGACGCCTGGCTGCGCGTGACCCGCCGCGCGCCCGACGAGCTGCTGCTCGACGTGGACGGCGGGTGGGGCGATGCGGTCGAGGCCCGCCTCCGCCGGTTCCTCCTGCGGACCAAGGCGTCCATCGAACGCCTCGACTGGCGCTGCGCCGCCGTGCGCGGTCCCGGGGCGAGCGACCTCGACCTGCCGGGAGCGCTGCCCGCAGGATGGCCGGGCATCGACGGCGTCGACCTCATCGGCCCCGCCGTCGCAGTCCCCGAGGGCATGCGCACCTGCAGCGCCGATGACCTCGACGCCGCGCGCATCGAGGCCGGCGTGCCCCGCATGGGCGCCGAGCTCGACGAGTCCACGATCCCGGCCGAGGCTGGGCGCTGGCTGATCGACGCCTCGGTCAGCTTCAGCAAGGGCTGCTACACGGGCCAAGAGCTGGTCGCCCGCATCGAGTCGCGCGGCGGCAACGTCCCGCGGCACCTGCGCGGCGTGCTCCTCACCGACGTTGCACCATCCGGCGCCGAGGTCCGCCGCGCCGGCGACGTCGTGGGGCATCTCAGCTCCGTGGCCCGTGCATCGTCGCTCGGCCGGCCGGTCGCGCTCGCGCTCCTCTCTCGAAAGGTCGAGCCCGGCGACGAGGTCGAGGTCGTCCTCCCCACCGGCACGTCGACCGGCCAGGTCGAGGACCTGCCCCTCACGCGGTGAAGCGGATCGCCGTTGCCGTCGCGGCGGTGCTCGCGCTCGTCGGGTGCTCCGACGACGGGGGGCTGCCAGAGCCGTCGCCGACGAGCGCGGGCTCGACGACCTCGACCACGCTGTTCGACTTCAGCGCCATCCCGCTCGAGCCGGTGCCGGGGCAGACCACGACGACCCTCACCCAGACCGGCCGGTCCGACGTGCAGGGCTTCGTGACGGGGCCGCAGGGGCCGATCGGCGGCGCGACGGTGAGGATCGAGCGCCTGGTCTTCGGCAGCGTCGCGACAGCAGACCTGGTCACCCGTGCGGAGGACGGCGGCTTCGACATGCCGAACGTGCCCGGCGGCCGCTACCGCGTCCGGGCGTTCCTGCCGCCGACGCTCGCGCAGGTCGAACCCGAGGTGTTCTTCCTCGAGGACGGCGCGCAGCGCACGCTCGATCTCAGGCTGGTCGAGCACTCCGGGCTTGACGTCCGTGCGGTGGTCGCCCCAGAGCAACCGCTCCTCGACGAAGCGGTGAACCTCGCGGTGCAGGTCGTCACCAGCGTTGTGGACGGGAACGGCATCGTGCGCTCGCAGGGCGTGGCAGGCGAGCTCGTGTCGCTCGGTGATTCGAGCCGCTGGCGGCTGCGGTCGAGCAACCCGGTCACTACCGACGGCCGAGGCGTCGCTCGCTTCGAGCTGAGCTGCCAGAGCACGGGCCCACCGCAGCTCGCCGTCCAGCTCGCTGGGTCAGGAGCGGTCTTCGAGCTCGACCTGCCGGAGTGCGTCGACCCGGCGACGCTCACCACGACGACGACCGTGGGGGAAGGCGGGACGACGTCGAGCTCCGGCGGATCGACGACCACCACCGCCCAGGACGAGTAGCGGCGCGGCCGGAGTGAGCTACTACGACGTGCTCGGCGTGCGACCGGATGCACGACCGGAGGAGGTCCGCGACGCCTACCGCGACCTGGCGCGCCGGCACCATCCCGATGTCGGCGGTGATCCCGCGTTGATGCAGGCGGTGAACGAGGCGTGGGAGGTGCTCGGCGACGCGGCCGCGCGGCGCGTGTACGACCGGAGCCTCGCCGCTCGCTGGAGCAACAGCGCCACCGCCGCCGCCGCCGACACCGAGGACTATGGCTGGAACGCGGAGCGGCTGCACTTCCTCGACGACGACGGTCTGGCCGCGGAGCTGCCGAGGGGCATGCGATGGCTGGTGTTCCTCGCGCCCGGAGCGTTCGTCGCCGCCGTCGGTGTCGGCAGCCTCGGGACGGTGCTCGAGCAGCGGATGCTGATGGCCGCTGCGCTCGCCCTCGGCGGGCTCAGCATCGTGCTGTTTCTTCTGGCGCCGCTCGTCACGATGGCCTACGAGAGCCGGCAGAGCGATCGCGGTCAGTAGGGGGCCTGCCACTACGGTGCGGACCATGTCCGACAAGATCGCCATCTTCGCCAAGCTCAAGATCCAGCCCGGCAAGCGGGACGACGCCGTGCAGGCGTTCAAGATCATCACCGACGCCGTGCTCGACGAGCCCGGCACGCTCGCCTACGTCATGCACCTCGACGCCAAGGACGACGACGTCATCTGGTTCTACGAGCTCTACACCGACAGGGCCGCGTCCGACGCGCACGGCAAGAGCGCGGCGATGGGCGAGCTCATCGGCATCCTCGGTCCGCTCCTCGCGGGAGCACCAGAGCTCAGCTTCGCCCGGCCGCTTTCGGCCAAGGGCGTCACTCTGTAGGAGTTGTGCCGACCTACCTCGACCGGATCCTCGAGGAGCACCGGGCCGCGGCAGCATCCGACGACCGGCCGATCGACGAGCTGGTCGACGCGTGCCGCGCGCTGCCGCCGGCGCGCGGGTTTGTCGCTGCGCTGCGGAGCGCTGACGGGCTGGCGGTGATCGCCGAGGTCAAGCGCCGCTCGCCGTCGAAGGGCGACCTGCATGCCGACCTCGACCCGGCCGAGGTGGCGGCTGACTACGAGCGAGGCGGCGCGGCCTGCCTCTCGGTCCTCACCGACGAGGCCTTCTTCGGCGGCTCGGCTGAGGACCTCCGCGTCGCGCGCGCCGCGGTCAGTATCCCGGTGCTGCGGAAGGACTTCACCGTCTCGCCCCGCGACGTCGCCGACGCGCGGCTGATGGGCGCCGACGCGGTCCTCCTGATCGTCGCCGCCCTCGATGCCGCGGAGCTCGCCGAGCTGCACGCCCTGGCCGCCGATGTAGGCATCGACGCGCTGGTCGAGGTCCACGACGAGGCCGAGGTCGAGCGGGCGCTGGCCGCGGGAGCGGCCGTGATCGGCGTGAACCAGCGCGACCTCGTGACCTTCGAGGTGGACCACGAGCGCGCCCTGCGGGTGGTCGAGTCGATCCCGTCAGAGGTCGTGCGCGTCGCGGAGAGCGGCATCCGGGATGCTGCCGACGCCGCCGCGCTCGCCGGCGCCGGCTACGACGCCGTCCTCGTCGGCGAATCCGTCGTCACCGCTGGCGATCGCGCGAAAGCCGTTGCCGCTCTGCGGGGGGTCCACCGCTAACGTCCACGGCGTGTTCGTCAAGGTCTGCGGCATCACGAGCGAAGAGGACGCGCTCCTCGCGGTGGCCATGGGCGCCGACGCGGTCGGGTTCATCTTCGCCCCGTCGAAGCGCCAGCTCTCGCCGGTGCGCGCCGCCGACATCGCCAAGCGGCTGCCGCCCGAGATCCTCACCGTCGGTGT
>CAYSAC010000233.1:0-5286 GCA_964428815.1 uncultured Acidimicrobiaceae bacterium
CCGTTCCTCACCCGCGTGCTCCGCCCCCTCGGGTCGCAGTTCCTCGGATCGGTGGCCAACCTCCTGCCCGGCAACTACCGCGACAGCGTCCACCTGCAGCTTGTGCACGCTGGGCTGTCAGGCCAGTTCCGTGCCGAGGAGATCATCACCACCCAGGTGCTCGGCAGCATCGGCGGCTTCCTGCTGGCCCTGTTCCTCATCGCCACCAGCGCCGTCACCGGCAACCTCGCGGTGGTCACGCTGCTGTTCCTCCCGCTCGTCGGAGCGCTGCTCCCCAAGGTCTGGCTCAACCGCAAGGTCGAGGAACGACGGGAGGCGATCCTCAAGGACCTCCCCGACACCCTCGATCTTCTCGCGATCTCCGTCGAGGCCGGTGTCGGCTTCGAGGGTGCGATCGGGATCGTCTGCGAGAACTTCGACTCCCCGCTCGCGGACGAGTTCTCCCGTACGCTACGGGAGATGGAGCTGGGCCTCCCCCGTCGGGAGGCGCTCCAGAACCTGAAGCGCCGCACCGAGGTACCAGAGCTATCGAACTTCGTTCTCACCTTGACCCAAGCGGACGCGCTCGGGATGCCGATCGGCCGGGTCCTCAAGACCCAGGCCGACGAGATGCGCTCGAAGCGCAAGCAGTGGGCGCGCGAGAAGGCGGCGAAGCTGCCGGTCAAGATCCTGTTCCCCCTGATCCTGTTCATCTTCCCGTCGATCTTCGTCGTGGTGCTGGGCCCGGCGGGATCCCAGATCGGGAGCGCCTTCAAGTAACGACCGCGCCGCGGCCGGACCGGCTCGCGACGTTCGCACCAGCGATCCTCGTCATCCGGTGGGGCACCACCGCTGTCGGCCTGGTCCTCGCGAGCCCGCGTGTAGCCGACGGAGATTGGCGGGTGAGCGGCTGCGGGCTGGTCCTGCTCCTGTACACGCTGGTCCGCACGCTGCGCCCGCTGCGGTACCACGAGGAGAGCACGAGCTTCCTGCTCGTGCTGGCGGAGGTCGCCCTCACGGTCGTGGCCGTGGTCAGCACCGGCTACTGGGACTCGCCGCTCGCCTTCTCGCTCCTGACCGCGATCGCCGTCGCCGGCTTCGCACGCGGTTTCGGCTTCGGCCTGCAGATCGGCGTCGCGTCGATCCTCGCGGTCAGCATCCCGAAGGCGTTCGAGCCGAATGTGGGCACGGCCGACCTGCGCATCGGCACGCAGTGGGCGGTCGAGCTGCTGCTGGTGGCGCTGGTCGCGGGCTACGCGCGGCGGATCTCCGGCGAGGCCGACATCCAGCACAGCCTCGCCCTCGATCGGCTGGGCCGCCTGGCCGACGCGAACGCGCTGCTCTTCTCCCTCCACCAGGTCGCGCAGAGCCTGCCGGCGTCGCTCGACCTCGACGAGGTGCTCGACTCGACCCAGACCCGGATGCGCGACCTGTTCACCTACGACGCGGCCGCAGTGCTCCTGCTCGACGACACCGACGGGCGCTGGCAGGTGGTCCGCCGTGACGGCACCCGGCCACCCGACCGGATCTCGACCGAGGACCTCCCGCCACCACTTGGCCGCGCCCTCACGCTGAAGAGCCTCGTGTCAGAGACCAACCTGCTCTCCGGCGGCGGGCCCGGGCTGGCGCCGAGCACCGTGTCGGGCATCTACGCGGTGCTCCCCGCACGCGGTTCGATCATCGGCCTGGTGTCGATCGAGCACGCCGACGAGCAACACTTCTCCCCGCGCGACGTCGAGCTGCTCAGCGGCTTCGTCGAGCCCGCAGCGCTCGCGATCGACAACGCGCGCTGGTTCGCCCGGCTGCGCACAGTCGGTGCTGACGAGGAGCGCACGCGCATCGCCCGCGACTTGCACGACCGGATCGGTCAGTCGCTGGCCTACCTCGCCTTCGAGCTCGACCGCATCGTCAAGACCGGTGCGGCCGGCCTCGACACCACTCGAGCGATCGACAGCCTCCGCAGCGACGTGCGGGGAGTCATCCGGGAGGTTCGCGACACCCTCTACGACCTCCGCACGGACGTCTCGGACGCCCAGAGCCTGCCGGCCACGCTCGAGGGCTTCGTGCAGCGCGTTCGCGACCGGAGCGGCATGGAGGTGCACCTGCGCTGCCGTGAGACCGAGCGCCGCCCGCTCCTGCAGGAACGGGAGCTGTGGCGCATCGCGCAGGAGGCGGTGGCCAACGCCGAGCGCCACGCCCGGGCCGAGCACCTGACGATCACGTGGCGCTGCGACGCGGGTGGCGCCGAGCTCGAGATCGCCGATGACGGCATCGGCTTTCCCATTGGCAATGCAGGCAGGCTCGACTCCTATGGGCTGCTCGGCATGAGGGAGCGGGCGTCGAGCATCGGGGCGACCCTCGCCGTGCTCAGCGCTCCCGGCAAGGGCACGAGGGTACGCTGCCACCTCACACCACGCTGATCACCTCGCTCGCGACCACGGAGGGGAACGGGTTGACGATTCGCTTGCTGCTGGCCGATGACCATCGGATGCTACGCGAAGGCCTTCGCCGCTCGATGACCGACGAGGGCTTTGATGTCGTCGGCGAGGCGGAGAACGGCGATCAGGCCGCGCGCATGGCCGAGGAGCTTCGACCCGACGTGATCCTCATGGACGTGTCGATGCCCGAGATCGATGGCGTCGAGGCGACCCGCCGGATCAAGGCCGCCGGATCCGACGCGCGCATCATCATGCTGACCATGCACGCCGACCACGACGTGCTCGCCGACGCCATCCGGGCCGGTGCCTGCGGCTACCTCGTCAAGGACTGCTCGACCGAGGAGGTCGCGGAGGCGGTGCGCATGGCGGCCAACGGCGACACGGCGCTGTCGCCGCAGCTGGCAGCGACGATGCTCGACGAGGTCCGCCGCATGGATCCGTCGACGACGGCAGAGGAGGATCGCGTCGTCACCAAGCGGGAGGAGGAGGTCCTCCAGCTCATCGCCGACGGTTGCTCGACGCCGGAGGTCGCCAGTCAGCTGTTCATCAGCCAGAAGACGGTCAAGAACCACCTGGCGTCCATCTATCAGAAGCTCGATGCCCGCGACCGCACCCAAGCGGTCCTGCAGGCCGTCCGCATGGGCATCGTCCACCTCGACTGACAGCCGCCTGACCTGGCCTTTCGCGGCTTGGGCGAAATGGTCCTAGCGACCTATGTAGGTCTCAGCCCCCATGCCCGATACTTCTCCTTGACAGGAAGCCGCACCCGGGTGACCGGGGCACCAACCCAAACGGGAGCACCATTCCAATGATCACGACCTACCAGTTCCTCGCCACTTGGCTCCGGGCTCGCTTCGGTGACGACGAGCGTGGCGCCTCCCTCGTGGAGTACGCCCTCCTCGTGGCCCTCATCGCCGTCGTCTGCATCGCAGCCGTCACGCTCCTGGGTGGCAACGCGTCCAGCAAGTTCGAGAGCACCGGCAACGCCATCAACTAGGCGAAGCACAACTCCTTCAGAAGGGCGAGCCCACTGGGCTCGCCCTTCTGTCGTTGTGGGGGTGAGGCCGATATGAACCAGCACCAGCGCAGGATGACAGGCGAGGACGGCGCGAGCCTCGTCGAGTACGCGCTCCTCGTCGCTCTGATCGCAGTCACCTGCATTGCCGCGCTGACGTTCTTCGGTGGCGCCACCGGCGGCGAGCTCGATAGCTCGGCGACGAGCATCGTCGGGGGGAACTAGATCCGAGCGACCCATCAAGTCTGGGAACGCTCGTCCGATACGCACCGGCTCGCCCTTCTGCCGCGTCAGGGCACTAGTGCACTAGCAGCGTGCCAGCGAACCGCCGACCGCCGCCCCGCGCCGACACGCCACCAGCGCGCCCTCATCGATGTAGATGACGCGCCAGTCCTCGGTCGCCGCGATCAGCTGCGCCAATGGCGCCTGCCGCTCCCAGATGACGAGGTCGATTCGATACTCGTCCAACGTCGACTCCCAGTCGAGGTCAGCGCCGTTGAGGGCTGCGTAGTCCTCCACGAGCGACCGGTCGAACATATCGACCCGATCATCGAAGAACGTGTTGGCCTGAGCACCGTGCGTAGCCTCGAGGTAGTTGCCAACGAAGTCCTGAGTCGCGGTCCGCACCTCGCGCACATCGATGCCGTTCTGCTGCAGCCATCCCAACGCTCCCACCGGGTACGAGCCGGCCGTGTCATACGGTCGCTGTCCGAGTCCGACGGCGAGGGCGAGCACGGTCCCTGTCGTCAGCGCGACGACTGCGGCGGCTCCCGGTGCCGGGCGGGTGTCAGAGGAGATCGACCCGATGCCGCGCAGCCCGGCCGCGAGTCCTGGTACGACTACAAGGCTGGCGATGGGCACGTTGCGCGAGCCGAGCAACGCTGCGACGAGGAACAGCGCGAGCACGAGGGCGGAGCGGTACCGCGGCCGCCGGACGAGCACGATGACAGCGACGACGACCTCGACGAGGAAGAAGCGGTCGGCGAGGTTCGTGAACTCCGGTGCCTGCCACTCGATGATGTACCGAAGCGAACCCGAGCGCGCGAGCAGCTCGACGGGGAAGAGGAGCAGGCGAGGACCGATCGGGTTGACTGCCGCGAGCACGACGCCGACCAGACCCCAGCGGAGGCACCGCATCTCGACGTCTGGTTGTTCACCGTCGAGGCGGCGACCGACTGCGAGTAGCACGACCACGGCGATGCCGAGCGGAAACGATCCGTGGACGTTCACCCACAGCCACATCGTCGGGACCAACCAGCGGGGGTCGAGCCCCCCCTCGGCGGTGAGAAGCGTCACCGCCATGAGGAGCAGGCCCAACAGGTACGGCCTCTCACCCCAGTATCGGGCGCCGACGACGACGACGAGCCCGATCACACCCACGCGCGCGGTCAAGGTCTCCGCCGGCCGCGTGAGGCGCCACGATAGGACAGCGAGCGCCGCTGTGATTCCGGCGATGAGGACACGCACCGCCTGGGCGCCTCCGAGACGCTCCACGGCGGCGTAGAGGACCGAGGCCAGCCAGCTCTGGACGACCCAGGGCTCGCCACCTGCCGTGAACGTGTAGATGTCCCGGTGGGGCACCGACCCGTGCTCGAGGATGTACCGACCAGTCGCGAGATGGGTCAAGAAGCTGTTGTCGCTCAGCGGAGCGATACCGATCAGGCAACCGACCGCGATCACCGCAGCACCGGCGATCGTCCCCAGGGAGGGGTGGCGCACGCGATCGGCCAGGGTCACGGCAGGAACCTAATGACCTGAGACGTCAGAAGTTGTTGTAGATGTTGATCATCGCGGGACCCAGCACGATGATGAACAGCGCTGGGAAGATGCAGAACACCATCGGGATGAGCATCT
>CAYSAC010000234.1:0-5280 GCA_964428815.1 uncultured Acidimicrobiaceae bacterium
CCATTAGTGAGGTGAACCACCAGCAACGGAGGACATCCACCATGCTCACCGGTCAGACCAAGAGCAGAGCGCTCATCGACCTGCCCACCGTCGCCGAACGGCTCGGCGTCAACGAACGCCACATCCGCCGCCTCGTCGCCGAGCACCGCATCCCCTACCTCAAGTGGGGCCACCTTCTCCGCTTCGACCCCGACGAGATCGACGGGTGGCTCCAGAGAGCCCGCGTCACCGCTCGCCGATGACCGCGCCAGGCGCCGAGGATCAAGCGCGGTCGGGCCGGGGCTTGGACTTCGCGGCACCCCGCCAGGTCTTCCGGGCCTCCTCCATCACGTCATCGGGGACCGGGCCCGACTCGGCGTCCATCTCGACCAGGAGATCACCGAGCCGGTCGTGCTGCAGTCGGTGGCGCAGCGCCTCGTTGACGTACGACGACAGCTCTCGGCGGCCGGCCCGGGCGCGGGCTTCAGCGAGCACCTCCTCGTCGATGCTCAACGACACCTTCGACATGGCCACGCCCCCTATCCTGGCCTGAGTAGGAATCGGCGGCGAGCGTCGGTCGCTTCTCCCGACTCGCCAACCACGCCAGGGAAGCCCCACGACACCAGGCCCGCGCAACAGCGCGCGTTCCTGGCGAACATCGAGGGGCAGCCCCGTGGCGCACATCCAAGACCGATGGGAGACCGTCGTCGACGGTCAGCGAGTCCGCACCGACCGGCACGGCCAAGGCCGGCGGTGGCGAGCGAGGTACCGCGATCCCGACGGCGGCGAGCGATCGCAGATGTTCACCCGCAAACAGGACGCCGAACGATTCCTCACCACCGTCACCGCCGACGTGCTCCGCGGCGCGTTCGTCGACCCGCAGGCCGGCAAGGTCACCTTCGCCGACTTCGCAGGGCGCTGGCTCGATGCCCAGACCTTCACCGAAACCACCAGGGAGGCGACCGAGCTGCGCATCCGTCTCCACGCCACGCGCCACTTCGGCCAACGAGAGCTGCGCGCCATCAAGCCCTCGGTCATCCAGGCCTGGCTGCGCGGGCTACAGCACGACCTCGCGCCCAGCTACGTCCGGACCGTGCTCACCAACGTCTCGGCCGTGTTCAACGCTGCCGTCGACGACGGGCTGATCGCCTCCAACCCCTGTCGGGCCAAGTCCGTGCGGCTCCCCAAACGCGAGCAGCGCAAGATCGACCCGTGGCCCGTCGAGCAGGTCGAAGCGGTCATCGACGCGCTGCCCGCCCGGTACCGAGCGACAGCGGTCGTGGCCGCCGGGTGCGGGCTTCGCCAGGGCGAGGTGTTCGGGCTCCGGGTCTGCGACATCGACTTCCTTCGCCACCAGCTGCACGTTGAGCAACAGGTCAAGATCCTCCGCTCCCAACTCGTCATCGACAGGCCGAAGGGCGGCAAGACCCGCACCGTTCCGCTGCCCGACTCTGTCGCCAACGAGCTGGCCGAGCACCTCCGAAGGTTCCCGGCCGAAAGCGAGGACCTGGTCTTCGTGAGCCGCGAGCACAAGCTGCTCAACCGCACCTACTTCAACCGCGGGATCTGGCAGCCGGCCATCGTCGTCGCTGGAATCGAACCAGGCCGAGGGAACGGCATGCACGCCCTCCGACACTTCTACGCCTCCGTGCTCATCGACGCCGGCGAGTCGGTCAAGGCCGTCGCCGAGTACCTCGGCCACGCCGACCCCGGCTTCACCCTGCGCGTGTACGCCCACCTCTTCCCGTCCTCCGAGCGGCGCGCGAGAGCAGCGATCGACCTCGTCCTCGCCCCAGGCCCCGACTCTCGGTCACACCCGCTGCCGTCGACTGACAGCCGCCTGATCGGCAGGGCGTCTGTCCGAGGGGTCACAATGATGAAGATGTGCTTGGTGCCGGCGGCCGGTGACCGGAGGACAGAGTGATCACCGACGAGGTCCAGTACCGGGCCACGAAGGCTCACCTCGAGCAGTTTGACGCGGCCGCCGCCAATCTGGAGGCCGAGTCCATCAGCGGCGACCGGACCAAGTTCGCGCAGCTGGCGATCGATGCCGTCCGGGCACAGGCCGTCGATCTGAGGACCGAGATCGAGGAGTACGAGCGGCTCCGGTCCGAACACGTAGCGCCGTTCGAACCCTGACGGCGACTGCGTTCGGCATTAGTCGTAGAGCGCGTCGACGCCCGCCGAGGCGTCGAGGACGATCGGCGTCAACGCTCGCCGCGCTGGCGGATCTCCCGGACGATCTCGGCCGCCTCGGCATCGACGTTCGTAGGCTCATCAGCGGCAAGGAGGGTGAGCCAGTCGTCGAACGTCAGCGACGGTTCGTCATCGTCGATGACGACAATGACGGGGTCGTTTGAGATGTCGTCGGCTCGACTCGCCATAGCTCCACCGTACGGGTCAACAGAACTCGCCGGAGGGCCGTGCCTATACCCTCATGCCCGTGGGCACCTGATCAGACCTAGCCTGTCGGCATGGCTGACGTGGCGCTGCTCCCGCTGCGGGCGCTCGTCGAGGCGCACCGCGACGAGATTAGGACCATCGTGTCGCGCCACAAGGGCCTTGCGGTCGCCGTCTTCGGGTCGGTCGCCCGTGGAGACGAGACCCTGGCGAGCGACATCGACTTCCTCGTCGAGTTCGTGAGGGGCAGCTCCCTGTTTGACCTCGTCAGGATGCAGGATGAGCTTGCCACCCTGCTTGGACGCGAGGTCGATGTCGTCTCGGTCGGTGGCCTGCTCCCCCGTGACACGGACGTCCGGCGCGACGCGGTCTGGCTGTGAGTCGAAGCGACGAGAAGCGCCTCGACGACATCCGCCAGATGTGCGCCAAGGCGGCGGATGTCGTCGCCAGGGGCCGACCCGCCATCGAGGCCGACGAGGTGCTGTGGTTGGCGCTGGAACGAGCGATCGAAATAGCCGGCGAGGCGGCGACCCAGCTCAGTGACGAAACGCGGTCCCGTCATCCCGACGTCCCTTGGCAGGAGCTAATCAGCGTGCGAGTCGTCCTCGCCCACGCCTACCACCGTGTCGACCTCGACCAGCTCTGGGCCATCGCGGCCGATGACCTGCCAGGCGTCGCCGAGGCTCTCGGGCCGATGGACTGATCGCCATTCGCAGATCCCAAGAAAATCCGCGCCTTCTACAAGACGTTCCGTCCCCTGAAATTCAGTCGTAGAGGCCGAGCTCCTCGGCCCCGCGAGCCATCTCGTCGAGGGCGTCTCCTCTCCGTTTGGCCGATGCTTCGCGATGAGCGAGCACATCGCGAAGGGAGAGCCGGCGATGAGTGCCGACCAGGCGAGCTGGGAGCTTGCCGGATTCAACCAGCCGGATGACCGTCGGCCGGGACACTCCGAGGACGGCAGCGGCCTGCTCGGTTGTGAGGTCTTCGGGTGACCGAAGCACGAGCGCTCGCTCGCCGTCCGCTGCGGCTTCGAGGATCTCGGCGAGCGCCTCGACCACCGGCGCCGGAAGGTCGAGCTCGGTCCCGTCGTCGGTGGTGATCCTCGGGTGAGCACCCATGACTCGCAGCATCTCGCGAGCGCGATCACGGTCCTTACCAGTGAGTGCAGCCATGCCCGCCTGATACTACAAACGAAGCAAACGAACGTCGTTGTGAAGGTCCTGCCTGGCGCCGGATGAGTCCGTCGTTGCCCGGCGGAACCGTCCACGGACCGCGACTACGCGCCAGCGTGACGGCCCCACGACGGCCCGAGAGTCGTTCTGGCCCACGTTTGCCCTGGTCAGAGGCCTCGTACGTCAGATGTCGTAGTAGAGGGTGAACTCGTAGGGGTGCGGGCGCAGGCGGAGCGCGTCGACCTCGTGGCTGCGCTTGTAGGTGACCCACGTCTCGAGCAGGTCGTCGGTGAACACGCCGCCGACCTTCAGGAAGTCCTGGTCCGCCTCCAGCGCGTCGAGCGCCTGCTCGAGTGAGCCCGGCACCTGCGGCACCTTCGCGAGCTCTTCGGGCGGGAGGTCGTACAGGTCCTTGTCGACCGGGTCGGGCGGCTCGATGCGGTTGTTGATGCCGTCGAGTCCGGCGAGCATCATCGCCGAGAACGCGAGGTACGGGTTCGACGTCGAGTCCGGGCAGCGGAACTCGACGCGCTTGGCCTTCGGGCTGCGCTGGCCGAGCGGGATGCGGCACGACGCTGACCGGTTGCGCTGGCTGTACACGAGGTTGACAGGCGCCTCGTAGCCGGGCACCAGCCGCTTGAAGCTGTTCGTCGTCGGGTTCGTGAATGCGATGACCGCGTGCGCGTGGTGCAGCAGCCCGCCGATGTACCAGCGCGCGATGTCGGACAGGCCCGCGTAGCCGGTCTCGTCGAAGAACAGCGGCTCGCCGCCCTTCCACAGCGACTGGTGGGTGTGCATGCCGGAGCCGTTGTCCTCGAAGATTGGCTTCGGCATGAACGTGAGCGACTTGTTGTGCGCCCACGCCACGTTCTTCAGCACGTACTTGAAGGTGAGCAGCTTGTCCGCCATGTTCAGCAACGTGTCGAAGCGGATGCCGATCTCGCCCTGACCCGCGCTCGCCACCTCGTGGTGGTGCAGCTCGGTTTCGATGCCGACCTGGTGCAGCGTCGCCGCCATCTCCGAGCGCAGGTCCTGGTAGTGGTCCATCGGCGGGACGGGGAAGTACCCCTCTTTGGTCCGCGGCTTGTACGCGAGGTTGGGACCTTCGTCGGTGCCGGTGTTCCACTGCCCCTCGACCGACTCCACGCGGTAGAAGCAGCCGTTCGACCGCGTCTCGAACCGCACGTCGTCGAAGATGAAGAACTCCGGCTCGGGACCGAAGTACGCGGTGTCGGCGATGCCCGTCGAGAAGAGGTGATCCTGGGCCTTGCGCGCGACGTAGCGCGGGTCGCGGCTGTAGCTCTCGCCCGTCACGGGGTCGCCGACGAAGCAGTGGATGACGAGCGTCTTCCTCGCCCGGAACGGGTCGAGGTACGCGGTGTTCGGATCGGCGATCAGCACCATGTCGGATTCCTGGATCTCCTGGAACCCGCGGACCGAGCTGCCGTCGAACGCGTGCCCGTCCTCGAACTGGCCCTCGTTCAGCGCCGCGGCCGGGATCGACACGTGCTGCATGACGCCGGGCAGGTCACAGAAGCGGAGGTCGACGAACTCGACCCCCTCGTCCACGACCAGGGACAGGACCTCAGCGGGGGTGCGCTCCTCCATAGGGCCGCGAACCTATCCCGAACGACGGGCTACTTCGCGAGGGCGCTGCAGCAGGTCTCGACGATCAGGCGGGTCACCTTGTAGGGGTCGCAGTTGGCGTTGGGCCGGCGATCCTCGATGT
>CAYSAC010000235.1:0-5269 GCA_964428815.1 uncultured Acidimicrobiaceae bacterium
GGATCCTCGCGCAGCTCCTTGCCGCCGTGCATCTCGCTCACCGGGTCGAGGATCACGAGGTCGCACTCGTACAGCCGGATGGCACCACGCAGCCACAGCTGCCAGCGCTCCTGGTCCAGCTTCACGTCCGCCAGGCTGATGCGGCGCACCTTCCCCACCTGGTCGCGGGTCAGTCCGAGGTGGGACAGCAGGCGCTCGTCGCGCCGCCACTCCTCGTCGGGGCCGTTGTCCTCGTCGACCACCAGCACGCTCAGCGGTCGGCTGATCTCGTAGCGGTCGAGGAACATCTCGAGTCCCGCGCCGGCGGCCAGCGCCAGCTGACGGGCGGCCCACGACTTCGCCGCCCCCGGGGGGCCGGCCAGCATGACGGTCGTCCCGGGCCGGATGAGGTTGCCCACCAGGTACGCGTCTGGCGCCGCGGGTGCCTCGATGTCGCTGAGCGACCACGCGATCGGTCCGGCCCGCAGCCCCTCGTAGTCGGCCAGGAACGACTCGGTCTCCGCCTTCAGCGCCAAGCGTCGCGGGTCGAGGTCCGCCAGACGATCGAACTCGACGCCCTTCTGCCAGTCCAGGCGCACCGGCGGCAGCCCCGCGGCACGCAGCGCGATGGCCAGGTCCTCGATCGCGTTGGTCAGGACGCTGGTGGTCTCGGGGCTGAGCATCCCCGCGCTGATCGGTTCCCGGCCCCCGTTGCGCGGCTTCTCGCGGCGCTGGTCCTCCCACGCCGCATCGGCGTAGTTCTCCGGGTCCGAGGTGCTCGGAGGCACCGGGGGACGCCCACGCGGCCGGATAGGGATCGGGGCTTCGGACGGCATGCGTCAGGACAGGCCGCATCGCGCCACCAGCTCGAGCCGCTCGTCGCGCACCTCGTTGGCGCGCGCGAACAGCCAGGCTGCCTCCTCGGAGCACGAGGGGTTGAGCTCGAGATGCCGTCCTGCTTCCCGCAGCGAGACCTCGCGTCGGATGAGCCGCAGCAGGCGATCGGCGGCCGCGTGGAGGGTGGTCGGGCTGGGGGTCATCGCCATGACGCTGACACCTCGCCGGACACGTAGGGTGTCGTCGACGTAGCAGCGTCGGGGATGACCGCGCCCGGTTGTGGAGAACACGACACCTTGACATCCGAACGGATGTTCACGCCGGCGATGCGGAGGCGGCGCTCAGGCATCGGTCGCTCCCATCAGCCGACGCCACCACGCGTCGCGTCGCCTCGGGTGGTACTCCTCGCACTCGTTGCGGTGCTCGCCCTCGGCCCACGGGTGGCGCTCGAGGAAGTTCCAGAGCGCGAGGATCAGCCAGCGCGTGCCGTCGTCCCGGAGCCACCACAGGTGCGGCTCATGGCCGTGGAAGGAGCCTTCCCAGAGCTTGTAGGTGTGGAACCGACGTCCCGCGACGGTCAGGTCGTAGTGACTGCCGTAGTCACCGTCACCGGCGACGAGCACGAGGTCGTCGGGCGATACCTCCTCTTCGAGCATGCCGCCGATCCACCGGGCGAGGTCCCCGCGGTCCACGCGACTGTTCGAGTCGAGGATCACGGCATGGCGGCGGTCCATCTCGTCGCGCTGCGTCCTGGCGCGGTCGAGGAGCGCGTCACCCATCGGTTCCACCAACCGTGGTTGGCGCTACCCGCGCCTCACACCGGCTGCAGCGCGGAGCACCGTCGCTCGGGTCCCGCTCGTAGACGGCCGAGGGCCGCGGCAGCCCGCGGTGCGGGTCGTACCCACAGATCGGCCCCTGGAAATACCCGCGGGCGTCGGTGGCGTTGAAGTGCGCCATCGTCCAGCCGGCGCCACGGCGGCGGTCGAACTGCATCCACGTGCCGCGGGCAGCGGTGGCCGTCTGCGTCGTCACCGCTCGCCTCCTGGGAGCGCCAGGCGTCCCGACGTCGTCAGCTGCTCGGGGTTCTCACGGAGATGCTCGCCCAGGGTCTGACCCGTCGGCAGCATCGCGTGGGCGAGGAACTCGGCCTCCGGCGTGGTGATGCCGGCAGCGATCGCCGCCATCTTCGCCTTGGCCAGCAGGAGAAGCTGTCGCCAGCGCTCACGCTCTCCCTGGGCATCGTCGGGGTTGACCGGCAGCTTGAGGACGTAGTGCCGCCCCGCGATCCGGAAGGCGATCTGGGCTGCGGTCGAGTCCTTCATGAAGCCGATCGCATCGGCTCCGGTCTTGGTCAGGACGTGCTCAATCTCGTCCCTCGACCGACCCACGGGCACCTTCGTGCCCTTCGCGTACGTGTAGTCGATCGTCATGCCGCTGCCACCTTGCGGGCCTTCCTGCCGGCCCCGACACGACCGCGCCACGCCTCGCGGCGCTCGGGGTCATGGGCGGGATGCGAGGCCCGGATGAGGGCACCCATCCGCTCGCGCTCGCCTGGCCGGCGCCATCGCTCCGCACTCGCTGCATCGCGCGATGCGCGGCCAGCCTCCGTCAGCGGTCCCTGAGCCCATGGCCGAGCGGCCTCCACGTCGATCGCGGCACGGAGCGGGAGCGGACTGACCGCGCGGAGCTCGCACTCGGACGTCTTGCAGATGCCGTCGGGCTCGCACGCCCCGCAGAAGGCGGCGACGCGATCGCGAAACAGGGCCAGCTCGTTCTCGACCAGCGGGAGGTTCGATCGCCGCCGGGTCGCCCCGTTGGCGCCGTACCTCCGGCATCGGTCGGAGCAGTAGGTGGCACGCCCGCCCCCCCGCCACTCGAACGTCCGCGTGCAGACCGGGCAGGTGAGCATCCGGCCCTCCTGGACGATCTCGAGGATGCGCGGGTCGGAGAGTGCCTCGGCCAGCTCGCGTGCCTGGTCGAGCGAGGGGAGAACGTCGCCCTTGCACCACAGGATGAGGAGGCTGCGAGAGGTCGAGAGCGTCTCGGACAGCCCGCGCTTGCTGATCTTCCTGGTCGCGAGGATCCGCGACAGGTGGGCCCCGAGCTTCCTCGAGTGCAGCCGGCGGTGGCTGTCGGGCGGCAGTGGCGTCGTCACAGCACCAGCACCAGCGCGCAGGACGAGCAGAGCGAGCCCTTGCGCTCAGGGTCGAGGATCCAGCCGCAGCCCTCCTCGCACGGGTCGAGGTAGCTGCAGCCGCACACGCGGCAGACCTCCTCGTCGACGTGGAGGCCCGATCCACGGCACCAGCCGAAGGCCTCGCGGGTGCGCTCGTCGAGCCGAGCCGCCTCGGCCTCCAGCTGCATGTGCTGTCGGACGAGATCCTCGTTGCGCAGCGCGACGTCGCGGCGGCAGACGGGGCACGCGCCGCGCGTCAGGGCGCTCACTCGCCACCCCGCCCGGAGCTGTAGCCCTCGCCGGAGCGCCTCAGAGGCGGAGCATCCGGCACCGGGGCATGCGTCGCCTGGTGGCGATCGCGCGACTCCTCGGTCGGGAAGAAGGCGGGGCAGCGGTTGCACAGCCAGCGCTCCTTGCCGCCGTGGATGATCGGGCTGCCGTTCAGACCGGTGCCCTCGGGCTTCGGGATCCACGGGGCCGGCCGGGCCTCGATCAGACCGTGCGCCTCAGCGGTCGGGCTCTCGATGGCAGATCGCTCGACGACGTGGACGCGATCGACAGGCACGACTGCTCCCTTCCTGTGAGCGCGGCGGCAGTTCTTGCCGTGGCGCTCGGCGTTCTGGCGATGGGCGAAGTCGCGACCGCAGCCCTTCGGGCACAGGTAGCGACCGCTGGGGTCCTGCGACTGGCTTTTGATGCCGTGGGCCCGGAAGCGGTGCGCTCCCAGCGCCTGCGGCCTCGGCCCGACGTACAGGCAGCCCTTCTCGGTGCACGGCCAGCCGTCGGCGGTCGGCGGCTCATCCGAGACGGGCTCGAGCTCCACGACCTCGGTGCCGCCCTGCAGGGTCCGCTCGCCGACGACCGCGTGGCGCTTGCGACGGTGCACCGCGAGGCCGGACGCGCCCCGCGCCTGAAAGTCGCAGTCGGGACAGGCGAGGAGCTGGATCGACGCCGGAGCGGGGATCGTGTCCGTCTTGGCGGCATGGCCGTCCTCCAGGCCCCGCTCCGGCTGTTCATTCAGCAGCTGGTGGAGATCCTCCACCGCCGCCAGGCGATCGGCCCGGGCCGCGGACGCGCGCGCGTCCGCCTCAGCGATGCGGTCGATCGCCCCGTGCAGCTGCTCGACGTACGTCATGCCACCCGCTCGCGCTCGACGAGACCGCGAGGGCGCTGGTAGCCCTTCTCACCGCCGTCGTGCCACGCGTGGCCGCACGGCTGCACGTCCCAGCGCGACGGGATCTCCGGGACGGTCGAGCGCCGGTCCGCCTGGTCCTCCGCGCCGCAACGCGGGCAGACCTCGATCGTGGCGGTGCTCACGGCGCCGGCGGGGTGGGCTGGTCGTCCGGCGTCTTGCGCGGCCGCAT
The DNA here is from genome assembly GCA_964428815.1 of uncultured Acidimicrobiaceae bacterium. Lineage (GTDB taxonomy): Bacteria > Actinomycetota > Acidimicrobiia > Acidimicrobiales > CAYSAC01 > CAYSAC01. Next base: position 4,357 of record CAYSAC010000235.1, read on the forward strand.
CGGCGTGACGTTGTCGCCCGCCTTGCGCTCCTCGACCTTGGCGTCGATGTCAGCGAACGCATCCGGCTGCGCGCCGTTGGCCGGCTTCGGGTCAGGCTGCCCGAACAGGTTCAGCTGCGTGCCGTACTGCACAACCCCCTCCGTCCAGCCGCCGTAGTTGCGCGCGACCCAGGCGAAGTCCTCGAGGTCGTGCCGCACGACGCTGAGCTCGCCCTTGTCGTTCGTGGTGCCGTGGCTGAGCTGGTGCGCCAGGAGCGCCTCGCGCTGGTGCGGGCTGAGGCGGTTCCAGACCGCCTGGCGGACCCAGAGGATCGCGTCGTAGCCGGTGATCGCCTTCCACAGCGGCGGGACCTTGATGAAGCGCGCCCACACGCCGTCGACGCGGTCCTGCTTCGGGTCGCGGCCGCCCGAGACCATGACGTACCCGACGTTCAGCTGGCGCAGGTCGCTGAAGTGGACCTCGTGCTTCTGGATCAAAGGGCCGGCGACGGCCAGCAGGTCGTCGCTCAGGCTGTAGCCGATCGGGATCCGCTCGACCTTCGGCTTGCGGAAGCGTGCGGTGCGGGCCATCAGCGTGCCGCCTTCGCGCGCTGCAAGACGGTCCAGACGGTCGTGCGCGAGCAGCCGACGAGGCGAGCGATCTCGCGCTCGGTCAGGCCGTCGATATGGAGGTCGACGATGCGCTGGTTGCGCGTAGTCCGGGCGACCTCCTTGGCATCGGGTGCGGTTCGTATGGTCACGTGGCATCTCCTCTGTGGGTGGGTCGGGGGGCCTCGAGGCGGCGGATCATCTCGGTGACCTCGGCTGCATCGGTGATGCGGCCGGCCGCGATGAGGTGGGTGCGGGCGGTGCCCAGGTAGCTGATGCCGGCGCGTCGCTCGCGGCAGCGGTCGCAGTAGCTCCGCGGGCGCCC
>CAYSAC010000236.1:0-5229 GCA_964428815.1 uncultured Acidimicrobiaceae bacterium
GGTGCCGCCGCCGCCATCGCCGTCGCCGCAGGCCGCTAGCGGCAGCGCGAGCAGGGCAAGGAGGCCGGCGGTGCGGAGTGCGGTGGGTCGCATGGCCGGCAACGTACCGGCGGCGCGCCCCGTTCCCCAACACAACGGCGAGGGCTAACCTGGCCGCCGTGAGCACCGCCCTCGAACGTCTCCTCGACCCCGCTTACCTCGGCGACGTCGAAGCACGGCCGCTCGAGGAGATCCGCGCCATGCGGGCCGAGTGCCAGGAGGTGGAGACCACGCTCTCCTACCTCCGCAGACTCGTGCAGGGCCGCCTCGACATCGTCGGCACCGAGCTGCACCGCCGCGCCGACGGGGCCGAGCCGGCCGACCTCTCCGACCTCATCAGCCGGCTGCCCGAGATCCTCTCCGACCGCACCCGGGCACCGGGGTCCGGGCGCCTGCCGCAGACGATGGCGCCCGCCGAGCTCGATCCCGTGCTGCAGGAGCGACTCGACACCATCGTCAGCGCGACGACCCTCGCCGCGCTGCCAGACGTCGCCGACGCGGAGCTCGACGCGGTCGCCGCGCAGCTCGAGGCGTTCGAGCACGAGGTCAGCGCCACCCGCATGGAGCTGTTCGAGCGCATCGACGCGCTGCAGGCCGAGATCACCCGCCGCTATCGCACCGGCGAGGCGACCGTGGAGACCCTCCTCCAATAGGGGAGCGCAACATGGATCGCAGCCCGTCGGCGTCGCGCCCGCCAGGGCGCAGCCGACACGGTGACCTCCGGAGGAGGTCACGGAGACATAGCCGCCTGCTCGCGCCTGGCTGTCATCTGCTCGCGGGTGTCGCGTAGATTCATCCTCCGTGAAGGGGGAGCTCGAGCATCGGTTCCGTGACCTGGGTGAGTTCATCCGGGAGCAGCGGCGCGTCGGGCACCTGTCGCTGCGCAAGCTGTCGGAGATGGCGGGGATCTCGAACCCCTACCTCAGCCAGATCGAGCGGGGCCTCCGCAAGCCGTCGGCCGAGATCCTCCAGCAGATCGCCCGCGCGCTCGAGATCAGCTCGGAGACGCTGTACGTCCGCGCCGGCATCCTCGAGGAGCGCGAAGCCGGCGCTGACCTGGCCGGTGAGATCCTCCGTGACCCCCATCTCACCGAGGACCAGAAGCGGTCGCTCGTGCGCATCTACCTGTCGTTCCGCCACGAGAACGGCGTTCCCGACGACGAGCCGGTCGGCGAAGGTCCCGAGGTCGCGGAATCCCCGGCGGCCGCCGGGCGTTGAACCCGGTCGTGCGTTGCACCCGCTGTCTCGTCGCGCCTCCCTCCGGGCACTGATCCGCTCCCATGCGCCGCCTCGCCGTCCTCTCTCTGCACACCTCGCCGCTCGCCCAGCCCGGCGCGGGCGACAGCGGGGGGATGAACGTCTATGTGCGCGAGCTCGTGAGCGCGCTCGCGCAAGCCGGTGTGCGCACTGACGTCTTCGTCCGCCGCTGGTCCGATGATCTGCGTGAGGTCGTCGACGTCGAGCCGGGCTTCCGCGTCGTGCACGTCGACGCCGGCCCCATCGAGCTGGACAAGGAGCAGCTGCCCGACGTCGTGCCCGCCTTCACCGAAGGCGTGCTCCGGCACGTGCGCGCCGCCGGCGATGTCGACGCGCTCCACGCGAACTACTGGCTGTCCGGTGTGTCCGGGCACGCGCTCAAGCACGCGCTCGACCTGCCGCTCGTCTCCACGTTCCACACCCTCGCCCGGGTCAAGGCCGAGACCGGCGACGACGAGCCAGAGCGCCGGGTGCTCGCCGAGACCGAGGTGATCGCCTGCTCCGACGCGATCCTCGCCTCGTGCAGCGCGGAGGCCGCGCAGCTCGAGCGGCTGTACGGCGCCGACCCCGCTCGCATCGAGATCGTGCCGCCGGGTGTCGATCACGCCTTCTTCTCTCCAGGTGACCGCCGCGGCGCGCGGGCCGCGCTCGGGCTCGGCGACCACCCCGTGCTCCTCTTCGTCGGCAGGATCCAACCGCTCAAGGGCCTCGACGTCGCGGTCCGAGCGCTCGCCGCATTGCCCGACCGGACCGCGGTGCTCGTCGTCGTCGGCGGTGCCAGCGGGCCGGGTGGGGCCGCCGAGGTGGCCAGGGTGCGCGCGCTGGTGCACGACCTGGGCGTGTCCGACCGAGTCCGCTTCGTGCCTCCGCAGCCGCACCACATGCTCTCGACGTATTACCGAGCCGCCGACGTGTGCCTCGTCCCGAGCCGGTCCGAGAGCTTCGGCCTCGTCGCCCTCGAGGCTGCCGCCTGCGGCACACCCGTGGTTGCCGCCGCGGTAGGTGGGCTGCGCACGCTCGTCGAGCACGGCACGACCGGCTACCTCGTCGAGGACCGTGACCCCGAGGTGTTCGCTGGGCACACGGCCGACCTGCTCGGCGACCGCGCCCTCGCGGCGAAGGTCGGCGCCGCGGCCGCGACGAGAGCGCGCGGCTACACCTGGTCGACCGCGGCGGCGCGGCTGCGTCGCATCTACGCCGACGTCGCAGCCCGTTCGCTCGTCGACTGCGGCTAGCGGGTTTCGATTGCAAGGCGCGTCCACGCCGGAGCAGCTCGACGCGCTCGAGGCGCGAATCGATGCCTGGCTCGCGCTGCAGCTCGCGGAGAACCCGACGGTCGCGGCGGTCGACCGCGACGAGTCCGGTGTGCGCCGCTGGTTCGTGCGCCTGCGAGGCGAGCAGAAGGACACGTTCACGATCTGGTTCACGCTTGGCCAGCGCACGCTGCACTACGAGACCTACGTGATGCCCGCGCCGGAGGAGAACCACCAGCAGTTCTACGAGCACCTGTTGCGGCGCAACCTCAAGCTGTTCGGCGCCGCCTTCGCCATCGGTGAGGAGGACGCGGTCTTCCTCGTCGGCCAGCTCGCCAACGCCGCCATCGATGAGGACGAGCTCGATCGCCTGCTGGGGTCGATGTACGCCTGGGTGGAGCAGTTCTTCCGCCCTGCGCTGCGCATCGGGTTCGCCTCCCGGTTCGGTGGATGACGGTCAAGGATTCTCATTGCGTTTCATGCATCTTCGTTCTAGGGTCGGCGGCGGTCCGGTGGGCTCTGACCGAGCCACTGCATCGGGGAAGTGCGGGTGAGCTCGCCGGAGCCCATCGGACCCTCACGCGCCGCTCCGCCGCTGTGGCTGATCTTCACGATCACGCTGACGGGGATCCTCGCCAACACACTCATCGGGCCCGCGATCCCCGACATCCTCGACCACTTCGACCAACCCCGGAGCCGGGCCGGCTTGTTCGTGGGCGCAGGCGCGCTGCCCGGCATCGTCTTGGCGCCGATCATCGGCGTGCTCGCCGACCGCTTCGGTCGCCGCAACGTGCTGGTGCCGTGCCTTGTCTCGTTCGGCGTGTTCGGCGCGCTCTCGGCGCTGGCCCCGACCTTCGAGATCCTTGTCGGGTTGCGGCTGCTCCAAGGCTTCGGGTCCGCCGGCCTCATCAACCTCGCGGTCGTCATCATCGGAGACCACTGGACCGGCATCGAGCGGGCCAAGCGCACCGGCCAGAACGCGGCGGTGCTCACGTGCTCCCTGGCCGTCTTCCCGCCGCTCGGCGGCGGCCTCACCGAGCTCGGTGGCTGGCGGCTGTCCTTCGCGCCCTACCTGATCGGGTTGGCCACCGCCGCGCTCGTGTGGCGACGGCTGCCTGACAGCCGTCCGGACGAGAGCGTCGACCTCCTCGCGCAGCTGCGAGCGACGCGCGTCGTGGCCCGCCAGCCGATCGTGCTCGCGGTGATCGCGATGGGCTTCGTGATCTTCATGCTCATCTTCGGGCTCTTCCTCACCGCCCTCCCCGTGCACCTCGAGGAGGAGTTCGGCCTCAGCGCGGGCGGCCGCGGGCTGGTGATCGCCGCACCTGCGCTCACCTCCACGCTGGTAGCGCTCAACCTCGGCCGGCTGCGAGCTCGGTTCGGCGTGCGCCGGATCATGATGGGCGCGGCGTCGCTCTTCACCGTCGCCTTCGTCGGCATCGGGCTCGCCCCGACCCTCCCCTTGCTCCTCGCCGCGGCGATGGTCTATGGCCTCGGCGAGGGGATCTACATCCCAACGCTGCAGGACGTCGTGAGCGGCGCGTCGACGCCCGCGAGTCGCGGCGCCATCGTCGCCGCGTGGGTCGGTGCCGCCCGCGCCGGCCAGACCGTGGGTCCCCTGGGCACAGCCGCGACGTACGCGGCGACGTCGACCGGCGCGACGTTCGTCATCGGTGGCGCGCTGGCCGGCGGGCTGCTCGTGGCGACCGCTATGGGCCCGGTCCGCGACGAGCACCCCGCACTAGCGTCGGGCGCGTGACCGTCCGGCTGCAGCTCATCGGCGGGGGGCGCATGGGCGAGGCGCTGCTCGGCGGGCTCATCGCATCGGGCTGGGCCGATGCCGCTCAGCTTCGCGTCGTCGAGAAGGTCAGCGAGCGCGCCGATGCGCTGCGCAAGGCGTTCCCGGAGGTCGACATCGCCGACGCGCCCGGGGCCGCGCAGGGATCGGTGATCGCGGTCAAGCCCGGCGACGTCGCAGGAGCGTGCCGCGCGCTCGTAGGCGACCAGCGCGTCCTGTCGATCGCGGCCGGCGTCACGCTGGCGCGGCTCGAGGGCGAGCTGCCGCCAGGAACGCCGGTGGTCCGCGCCATGCCGAACACGCCCGCGCTCATCGGCGCGGGCGCGGCCGCGATCGCGCCGGGCTCCGCAGCCGGTGAGGAGGATCTCGCCTGGGCTGAGGGCATCCTCGCCGCGGTCGGCACCGTCGTGCGGGTGGCGGAGCCGCTGCTCGATGCCGTGACCGGTCTGAGCGGCTCTGGTCCTGCCTACGTCTTCCTCGTCGCCGAAGCGCTCATCGACGCCGGTGTGGCCGCGGGCCTGCCGCGCGACATCAGCACCACCCTTGCCACGCAGACGCTGCTCGGCGCGGCCCGCCTCCTCGCCGAGAGCGGCGACAGTCCCGAGACCCTCCGGGCCCAGGTGACCTCACCCGGCGGCACGACCGAGGCCGGTCTGCACCGGCTCGAGACCGCCGGCGTCCGCGCCGCCTTCCTCGACGCCGTCGCCGCCGCCACCGAGCGCAGCCGCGAGCTCGGAAAGGGATAGGCCCCTCTTTCCCCACCAGCAACAGGTGCGTACAGTGGCCCCAAGCGGAGAAGGGGTGTCCATCATGGCCACGTCGCCACAAGCGCGCGCCACGTTCCTGACCCCGCAGGAGGTCGCGGACCTGCTGCGGGTGTCG
>CAYSAC010000237.1:0-5223 GCA_964428815.1 uncultured Acidimicrobiaceae bacterium
TCATCGAGCTCGATCGCGGCTCGATCATCCGAGACCAGTCCCGCGGCGTCTACGAGTAGGAAGCGAGCGACCCCATGAAGGTCGACTACATCCTCCGGGAGACCGGCAACAACCTCCGTCGCAACGTGACGCTGACGGTCGCGGCGATCGTCACCGTCGCGGTCTCGCTGGCGCTGTTCGGCAGCGCGCTCCTGCTGCGTTCCGGTGTCGCCAACGCCACCACGCAGTGGCAGAACGACGTCGAGTTCATCGTCTACATGCAGCCCAACGTCACCCCCGAGCAGCAGGAGTCGCTCAAGGCGGCGCTCGACGAGAGCCCCGACGTCGACGAGGTGCGCTACGTCGACCAGGCCGCGACCTACGAGGAGTTCAAGGAGCTGTTCAAGCGCTCACCGCAGCTCGTCGAGAACGTGACGCCGGAGATCCTCCCGCCCTCCTACCGCGTCGTTCCCCGCATCTCCGATGCCGAGGTCGTGCGGGCGCTGGGTGCGCAGTTCTCGAAGAAGGCCGGCGTGCGCGAGGTCGTGAACGCCTACGACACGATCAAGACCATCGAGAAGGTCTCCAACCTGATCGGCACGCGCATCGTGTTCGGCTCGATCGCGCTGCTGGTCGCCGCCTGCCTGCTCATCCTCAACACCATCCGCACGGCGATGTTCGCCCGGCGCCGCGAGATCGAGGTGATGAAGCTCGTTGGCGCGACCAACTGGTTCATCCGCGTGCCGTTCATGCTGGAAGGCGTCGTCCACGGCCTCTTCGGCTCGCTCGCAGCGGTGGGGATCGTCGTCTTCCTGCGCTCCGACTTCGACAAGCTGTCGGGCTCGGTGCGGCTCTTCCAGGGGTTCGCGGTGGACTCGTCGGAGGTCATCACGACGAGCGCGGTGGTGATCGGCGTCGGCGTTCTGATCGGCGCGATCGGCTCCGCGTTCGCGGTGAGCCGCTTCCTCGACGTCTAGTTGGCGACGACGATCCTGTCCGCGCTGTCCTGGTTGCGCGCGGCGGTGCTTGCGCCGAAGTAGCCGATCGCGCTGATGCAGACGAACGCGATCAGGGAGAGCAGGAGTGCGTACTCGACGAGGCTGGCGCCTCGGTCATCTGCCGCCCACCGGCTTGTGTACCAAGCGGCGATAGCGCGTGCGATGTCTGACATGACCCACCTTCAAGGGATGTGAGCTGGGATCGTCTGGTCCCTCCTTCGAAGTCATCGGCCGCCGCGGCCCCGAACTTGATAGGCAGTGCCGATGGACTTCGAGACGATCACCTGCTCAGTCGAGGAGCGGGTGCTCACGATCACCCTGAACCGCCCAGATCGGCTCAATGCGTTCACGGTGCCGATGCAGCGAGAGCTGTGCGCCGCCTTCGACCGGTCAGACCAGGACGATGACGTGCGGGCCGTGATCGTGACGGGCGCCGGGCGGGGGTTCTGCGCTGGAGCCGATCTCGGGTCGGGTGGCGACACCTTCAACACGCCTGCGCAGGGCGGGCCGATTGACCCGACCGAGCACCGAGACGAGGGCGGCCTGGTGGCGCTGCGGATCTTCGCCTCGATCAAGCCCGTCATCGCCGCCGTCAACGGCCCCGCGGTCGGCGTCGGCGCGACGATGACCCTGCCGATGGACATCCGGCTGGCGAGCGAGAGCGCTCGGTTCGGGTTCGTCTTCGCTCGCCGCGGCATCGTGCCAGAGGCATGCTCGAGCTGGTTCCTGCCGCGTGTCGTGGGCATCAGCAAGGCGTTGGAGTGGGCGTTCAGCGGGCGCGTGTTCCCGGCGGCCGAGGCACTCGACGCCGGCCTGGTCCGGTCCGTCCACCCCGATGACGAGCTGCTGCCTGCGGCGCGCGCGATCGCGTCGGAGATCGTGGAGAGCACGTCGGCCGTCTCCGTCGCGCTCACGCGCCAGCTGATGTGGCGCCTGCTCGGGGCCGACCACCCCATGGCCGCCCACCGCCTCGACTCCCAGGCGATCTTTCACCTCGGCAGGAGTGCGGACGCGGCCGAGGGCGTCATGTCGTTCCTGGAGAAGCGCGCGCCGCGGTTCACCGATCGTGCGAGCGAGGACCTCCCACCGTTCTACCCGTGGTGGGACGAGCCCGACTTCAGCCCGCCAGGCTGACCGGCAGCGCGTCGAGGCCGCGCAGGATCAGCCGGCCGTTCCACGGGGGTTCGTCGACAGCCAGCTCGATCCGCGGGAATCGGCGGATGAGACGGGGGATCGCAGCCTGGCCCTCCAGCCGAGCGAGCGCGGCCCCGAGGCAGTGGTGGACGCCGCTGCCGAAGGACAGGTGGTGGGCGGCCCCGTCCCGACCCAGGTCGAGCTCGTCGGCGGTCGGTCCCCAGTGCGCGGGGTCGTGGTTGGCCGAGCCGAGGCAGGCCATCACGAAGCTGCCCGGCTCGAAGGTGCGGCCGGCCAGCTCGACCTCCTCGAGAACGATGCGGCGCGAGAACTGGACCGGGCTGTCGAAGCGCAACAGCTCGTCGACCGCGTTCGCGTCGAGGCCGGGATCGGCGGCGAGTCGCTCGAGCTCGACCCGGTGCCGCAGCAGCGCGAGCGTGCCGTTGCCGATGAGGTTCACGGTCGTCTCGTGCCCGGCGAGGTATAGCAGCGTCACCTGTTCTCGGAGCTCATCGTGGGTGAGCACATCGCCCTCGTCTTCCACCGCCAGCAGCGCGGAGAGCAGGTCGTCGGCGGGGTTGGCGCGCTTCCACTCGATCACCGTGTCGAGGTGCGCGTTCATCTTGTCGCCGGCATCGAGCATCGCCGGGAGCTCAGCCGGGTCCAGGAGCGGCTCGAGGCCCTTGGTCAGGAGATGCGACCACGTGCGCAGCTGGTCACGGTCGGACTCCGGCATGCCGAGCATCTCGGAGATGACCTGGAAGGGCAGCGGGAACGCCAGCGCGGCGATGAGGTCGACCTCGTCGCTCGGGTCCATGGCGTCAAGCGCGTTGTCCACGAGCTCCTCGACGCGCGGCCGCAGGCGCTCCACCGTGCGGGGCGTGAACGCCTTCGACACGAGCTTGCGCAGCCGGGTGTGGTCGGGAGGGTCGAGGTTGAGGATCGTCCGGTTGCCGCGCTGTCGCCGCTCCTCGGGGATGGCGTCGAGGATCGCATCGCGGAAGGAGCCGGTCGCGTTCTGGTCCTCGACGCTGGTGCCCGGCCGTCGGAGCAGGTCGAAGCAGGCGTCGTACCCCAGAAGCATGAAGGGCCCGAACGGCGTCTGGTGCACTGGCTCGACGGCGCGCACCCGCCGGTACTGGTCGTAGGGGTCGTCGAAGAACCCGGGCTCGAACGGGTTGAACATCACGACGTCGGTCACGCCGGCACACGCTACGCGGAATGCGCTTGCGCTGGCTCCGGATGAGGCGCACGATGCTCGGACGTCCCGGTTCCCGCGCTCCTAGCGCAGCGCTGCCGGCGGGTCACCGATCCGTCCAGTCCGCTTCGCACAGGAGAGTTCCGCAGTGCATGACCCCATGCCCCACCCCGTCGCGCGCGCTGTGCCCGACTGGGTCATCGACGAGCCCGACCAGGTCGACGACGTGATCGGGTTGCTGAAGACCGGCAAGGAGGCCGAGGTCTTCGTCATCGAGCGCAGCCACGGCGATCGCTCGTGCCTCCTCGCCCACAAGCGCTACCGGCCGACCAAGGTCGGCAAGGGCGTCATCGAGGGCCTTGGCTTCACCAAGGCCCGCAGCTTCGCCAAGGACGCCATCTACCACGAGGGCAAGAAGTTCCGGTACAGCCGCGACAAGCGCGCCGTCGAGCGCCAGACCGACTACGGCAAGCGCCTGCTGGCCGACCGTTGGCCGGAGCACGAGCTCGACGTGCTGCGGACGCTGTGGGCCGCCGGCGCTGACGTGCCCTACCCCGTCGAGTTCCTCGGCGATGGCATGGTGATGCAGTACATCGGTGACGAGTCGCAGGCCGCTCCCCGGCTGGTGCAGGCCCGTCTGTCAGCCGCGGAGCTGGACGTGGCCTACGAGCAGCTCGTGCAGAACCTCCGGACGGTCGTCGCCGCCAGCGTCGTCCACGGCGACCTCTCGCCGTTCAACGTGCTGTGGTGGGACGGCCGGCTGTGGCTCATCGACTTCCCCCAGGCGACCGACCTGGTCCTCAACCCGCACGGCTTCGACCTGTTGCACCACGACGTCGTCACGATGTGCACCTGGTTCACCCGCCAAGGCCGGCCCTGCGACGCGGAGGAGCTCTTCGCCGACCTGCTCAGCTACGCCTTCTGACCAAACCCCATCGAACTGGCGGTGGAATCGCGCCACCGGTGGTCGGTTTCCACCGCCAGAACGGGTTGGTCGGTCTAGGCGGAACGCTTGGCGAGGTCGTTGGGGCCGGACAGGTAGCCGCCCTCCTCGACGACCTTGATGCCCCAGGGGCGGGTGAGGCCGAACAGCTCGTCGATGTCGTCCCCGACCGCGTCGAGCGCGGGCGCCATCTGGCGGTCGGTCGCGGCCTCGACCTCCTCGCGGAAGTCGCGCCCTGCGTCGGAGAACCCGTCGCCGTCGAGCAGCCCGCGCTGGCGGAGCCGGTCCTCGGCCGCGTCGAGCTGCTCGTTGCTCCACGCCCGCGTGCGGATGTAGGTGCGCATCGGCAGACCCCACATCAGCTCGGTGAGCAGACCGATCTCGATCGCGTCCAGCTCCGCGCTGATCCACGCCGCGGTGTGGGAGTCGCCGCGGTACTCGCGAAGCAGATCGCCGGCGTGGAACACGACCGCGACCGGCTCGTCCGGCCAGTCGAGCGACAGCAGTCCGGCGAACAGCGCGCGACCACCGGGCTGCAGCGGCTCGACCATCGTCCGCAAGAGCTCGGCGACCCGCTCGACGCCCTCGGGCCGCTCTCCGAGGATGCGCCGCAGCTGTGCGACGCCGCCCTCGCGGCGCGCGGCCGCGATCGTCTGCGCATCGGTGAGCGACCAGCCGAAGTCGATGCACGGCTTGACGATCTCGGGGTTGAAGACCGCGAACGTCGCCGCGACGACCTCGCCCGGCACCTTGCCCATGCACGACGCCCGGCTCGTGAAGTAGGCGGGCCCGTCGGGGAGGTGGACCTTGCCCGTCATCGCCGGGCTCGGCGCGAAGCCGAGTGCCTCGTAGGCGGCGTGGCACTCGGGCGAGAAGTACACCTGGCCGGTGAGTGGCTCGATGTGGTCGCGCAGCTGTCGAGCAACCGCGTGCAGATCCGATCCCATGACATCTCCCCGGTCGAGTTCGTG
>CAYSAC010000238.1:0-5222 GCA_964428815.1 uncultured Acidimicrobiaceae bacterium
ATCGTGGTGCTGACGGGGAGGAAGGGCGGCTGATGGCAGACGACGAGCAGTGGGGCCCGATCGAGGGTCCGGCCGGGGAGCAGCCCGCGCCACCACCGCCGATCGTCGGCCCCGCGCTGACCGCCGAGGTGCCGCCGCCCTACGTCTCCACCGGGCAGACCGTTCGCAAGGGCAGCCGCACCGTGGGCCTGCTCGCTGGCGCGATCGCGCTCGTCGGCGGCGTGGCGTTCGCGGCGACGCAGCTCGCCGGCGGCGGTGGCGCGTCGAGTCCCGAGGCCGCGGTCGAGGGCATGCTTCGATCGCTCGGCGACGGCGACGTGATCGGTGTCTTCGAGTCGCTCCCCGATGGTGAGCGTCAGGCCATCCAGGACCCCGTCGAGGACATCACCGAGGAGCTGAAGCGGCTCGAGGTCATCGACGGCGGCTTCTCCCTCGGCGACATCAAGGGGTATCGGCTCACGTTCGACCAGCTCGAGTTCGACGTCGACCCGCTCGGCGACGGCGTCGCCGCGGTGACGGTCTCTGGCGTGGTCACCGGCTCGTTCGATCCCGGCGAGGTGCAGTTCGGCGACGCGGTGCGCGACAACGGCGACGCACTCGGCCTCGACGAGGTCGAGGCGGGCGAGGACACGACCGACTTCGATGGCGTGACGCTCGTCGCGATCCAGGACGGGGGCGGCTGGTACTTCAGCGCCTTCTACTCGATCGCGGAGGTGGCACGGTCGTTCTCCGAGAACGAGCGGCCTGACTTCGGCAATGGCATCCCGGCCAAGGGCGCCGACTCACCCGAGCAAGCGGTCGCCGACCTCGTCGCCGCGGGCATGGACCTCGACCTCCGGCGCGCCATCGAGCTGACGCCGCCCAAGGAGATGCGCGTCCTGCACGACTACGCGCCACTGTTCTTGGAGGAAGCGGAGGAGGCCGCGGCAGAGGCGCGGGAGAACACCGATCTCCAGCTGACCGACCTCGCCCTCACCTCTGACGTCGACGGCGACACCGCCGTCGTCCGGGTGGAGTCGTTCACCCTCTCCGGCACGGTCGACGGCGAGGAGGGCCTCGTCTCGTGGGACGGCGACTGCTTCCGCGTCGAAGGCGAGGACACCGAGGACGATCAGGACTTCTGCCAGGCCGACATGCGCGATGCCCTCGACGAGGCAGGCCTGGAGGGCGTCGAGCTCGACCTCGCTCCGTTCGTTGCGGTGACGACGGTCAAGGAGGGCGGCAAGTGGTACATCAGCCCGACCCGGTCGTTGTTCGCGCCCTACCTCCAGCTGCTGCGCGCGATCGACCGCGAGGACGTCGAGCAGGCGATCCAGAGCTTCGAGGACGGCACCGTCTTCGACCCGTTCGGCGTCTCCGGCCTCCAGGACCCCTTCACGGAGGAGACCGAGGGAGAGCGCTTCGAGGCCATCGGCGAGCCGATCGACCCGCCGTACCCCACCGACGAGTTCCCGGTCCAGGACCCGGGCTACCTCTTCGACGCGCTCGTGGCGTCCATGCAAAGCGCGGGGTTCGACGTGGCTGTCGCCGAGTGCGTAGCCGACTCGATCGTGTACGCGTACAGCGAGCAGGAGGTCGTGGCCCTGCTCGACAACCTGTACCTCGGCGAGTCCCCGCCGGCCTTCTTCACCGAGGCCGTGCAGGTCTGCGAGGCCCCAAGCTGATCTAGGGCCCTCCCCCCATGGGCGGGGAGGGCCGTGGCCTGCATGGTGGCGGGATGAGCGCCACCCTGGACGCACGGTCCCTCGCCGAGGCCACCCCCGACACCCGCGACCGCTACATCGACCTGCTGCGGCTGGCCTCGATCGCGGTGGTCGTCCTCGGCCACTGGATGATGGCGGTGCTGGTCACCGATCCCGACGGGACGGTTCGGGCCGGCAACAGCCTGCAGACCCTGACGTGGCTCCAGCCCCTCACGTGGGTGCTGCAGGTCGTGCCCGTCTTCTTCTTCTGCGGCGGTGCCGCCCATGCGCACGTGCTGCGGCGTGGGCCGCGCTATGGCGACTTCGTCGTGTCTCGGGCGCGGCGGCTGCTGCCGCCGATGCTCGCGTTCCTCGCGGCGTGGTCGATCGCCGCCGTCGCCGTCGAGCTCGGTGATCTCGACGGCGGCGCGATGGCCGTCGCGCTGCGCGTCGTGACCCAGCCGCTGTGGTTTCTCGGTGTGTACCTCGGTGTGGTGCTGGCAGCGCCGGCGATGCATCGCTTGCATCAGCGCCACGGCTGGACGGTCCTCGCCGCGCTGGCTGCGGCGACCGCGGCGATCGACGCCCTGCGCTTCGCGACCGGCAGCGTGGCAGTCGGCGCGCTGAACGTCGCGGTTGTGTGGCTGGGCGTGCACCAGCTCGGGTTCGCCTACGCGGACGGATCCCTCGACCGGGCAGCCGGACGCCGGCTCGCGCTCGGCGGCGGCGCGGTGATGGCGGCGCTGCTCGTCGCCGGTCCGTATCCGCTGTCGATGGTCGGCATGCCCGGCGAGGCGGTCTCGAACATGAACCCGCCCACCGCCGCGCTCGCGGCGCAGGCGACGTGGCTCATCGGGCTGACGGTGCTCGCTCGTCCTTCACTGACGAGGTGGCTGCAGCGTCGCCGCGTGTGGGTGGCCGTCGTCACCGGCAACGGCGTCGTCATGACCGTCTTCCTCTGGCACCTCACCGCGCTGTTTGCAGTCGAGCTGGCGGGACGAGGGCTCGGCTTCGAGGGGCCGGCGGTCGGCACCGCCGGGTGGTGGGCGGCGCTACCCGTCCGCATCACCATCACCGCGGTCATCACCGCCGTGCTCGTCGTCGGGGCGCGTCGCTTCGAGCTCCCCAGGCCCGGGCCTGCGCCGGTTGCGACTCCGGCGCTCGCAGTGGTCGGCGGCGCGGCCGCGGTGGCGGGCACGCTCGTGCTGTCGGCGACCGGCCTTGGCAGCATCGTCGGAGGCCGCGAGGGCGAGATCCTCGGCCTCGGCGTCACCGCGGTGCAGGGTCTCCTGCTGCTGGCTGTAGGGAGCTCGCTCCTGCGGTCGTGTCCTACTCTCCGCCCATGGACTTCGAGCTGAGCCGCACCGCCATCGAGCTGCAGGAGCGTCTCCTCGCGTTCATGGACGAGCACGTGTACCCGGCGGAGTCCGTGTACGAGGAGCAGATGGGCGCAGCCGGCGACCCGCACTTCCACCCCCCCGTCATCGAAGAGCTGAAGGCAGAGGCTCGGCACCGTGGCCTGTGGAACCTCTTCCTGCCGCACAAGACCGAGTGGACCGACGGCCTGTCCAACCTCGACTACGCCCCTCTCGCCGAGATCGCCGGACGCAGCTCGATCGCTTCGGAGGCCCTCAACTGCTCGGCCCCCGACACCGGGAACATGGAGCTGCTCACAATGTTCGGCACCGACGTGCAGAAGGAGCGCTGGCTGCGACCGCTGCTCGAGGGTGAGATCCGGTCGTGCTTCGCGATGACCGAGCCGGACGTAGCGAGCTCCGACGCGACGAACATCTCGTGCCGCATCGAGCGCGATGGCGACGAGTACGTGATCACCGGGCGGAAGTGGTGGATCACCGGAGCGGGCAGCGATCGCTGCCGCGTCGCGATCGTCATGGGCAAGTCCGATCCCGACGCTCCTCGACACCTGCAGCAGTCGATGATCCTCGTCCCGATGGACAGCCCTGGGCTGACCAACGTCCGGCCGCTGCCCGTATTCGGCTACTGGGACCGCGACGGGCACTGCGAGCTGCACTTCGATGGCGTGCGCGTGCCAGCCGCCAACCTGCTCGGCGACGAAGGTGGTGGGTTCGTGATGGCCCAGGCCCGCTTGGGGCCCGGCCGCATCCATCACTGCATGCGAACGATCGGTGCAGCAGAGCGCGCCCTCGAGCTGATGTGCCGGCGCGTGCAGTCGCGCGAGGCGTTCGGCAAGTTGCTGTCCGAGCAGGGCGTGATCCAGGAGTGGATCGCCGACAGCCGCATCGACATCGAGCAGGCGCGGCTGCTCACCATGAAGACGGCGTGGCTCATGGACACGATCGGCAGCAAGGGTGCGCGCATGGAGATCGCCGCGATCAAGGTCGGCGTGCCCGCGATGGCGCTGCGCGTGATCGACCGCGCCATCCAGGCACACGGGGCGGGTGGCATGGGGAACGACTGGCCGCTCGCATCGATGTACGCGCAGATCCGAACGCTCCGGCTGGCCGACGGCCCCGACGAGGTCCACCGGGTCACCATCGCCCGTCGCGAGCTCCGCCAGTACGAGTGAGGTGGCTCGCCGCTGTCGCCGCGCTGGTGCTGCTGGCCGGCGGGTGCAACGACAGCGGCGGCGGTGACTTCTGCGACCGGGTCGGCGCGCTCGGGGATCTCGACGACCTCGGCCGGTCCGGCATCGATGTGGATGCGTTCCGCGAGACCCGTGACCGCCTGGCGGACCTCGACCCACCGCCGGAGCTCGCGCCCGACGTCGACGCGCTGGTCGCGCTCTACGACGTCGTGATCGACCGCTTCGGCGAGCTCGACCTGCGCGACCCGACGCCCGAACAGCTCGCTGAGCTCCAGGTCGCACAGCAGGAGCTGGAGGCGAGGATCATCGCCGCCGATGCCAGCCTTGCCCGCATCCGCGACGCGACCGTCGACTGCGCCAAGTAACCGACTACTCGAAGAGGCGGATCTCGCCGTCGGACGCTTGCAGGACGGCGTCGACGGCTTCGTGCAGCAGCGCATGCAGCACGCGGAAGTCCATCTCCTCCTGGTCGGCATCGTCACGGTCGAAGGGCGGCGCCTCATCGCCCGCCTCGAGCAGCGCGAATGCTGCGTCCCAGTCGGTGCTCTCGGCCTGGCGGCGCAGGCGCATGACGGGTGCCTGCACCAGCGCGCGGTCGAGGTCGTTCACGATCGTGACGACGACATCGGTGGTGGTGCGCACGCCAGGTGTCGCGAGGAGGTGCAGCGCCTGCAGCTTGCGCATCGCCAGCGCCGCGATCATCACCGGGTCCCCGAGCTCGGCGACCGCGGCGTCGATCTCGCTGAGGTCGAGGGCAACGCGGTCGGGTACCTCGAACCACGCCTTCAGTGTCGTGAACAGCGCGTCGGTGACACCGTGCAGCGCCAGCAGCTCGTCCGGCTTCGGGAGCGTCGGCGCGTCGTCCATTAGGAGCCCGCGTGCCGGAACACGGTGAGCCGGACGGCAGTGCCGTCCGCGGTGGAGCGGAACTCGACCTCGTCGGTGAGCATCCGCATGAGGGGGATGCCGAGCCC
>CAYSAC010000239.1:0-5220 GCA_964428815.1 uncultured Acidimicrobiaceae bacterium
GGCTTGCACGTGATCGCCATCGCGATCATCGCTCGCTGGCTCATGCCGCCGGAGAACTCGTGCGGGTACATGTCGACTCGCTTGTCGGCTTGCGGGATGCCGACGAGGTCGAGCATCTCGATGGCGCGCTTGCGCGCTTCCTTCTTCGACAGGCCCTCGTGGATGCGGGCCATCTCGCCGATCTGGCGGCCGACCTTGTGGACCGGGTTGAGGGCGGTGAGCGGGTCCTGGAAGATCATGGCGATCTCCGCGCCCCGAACCTTCCGTCGCTCCTCGTCGGACACCGTCAGCAGGTCGCGACCCTTCCAGAGGATCTCGCCGGTCTCGACGGTGAGCTCGGGGATCAGGGCAAGTATCGCCATCGCGGTGACCGACTTGCCCGAACCCGACTCCCCCACGACCGCGAACACCTCGCCGCGGTTGATGTCGAAGGACACGCCGTCGACGGCCTTCACGACTCCGTCGTCGGTGTGGAACACCGCGCGCAGGTCGCGCACCGAGAGGAGGAGCTCGCTCGAGCCCGCCGTGGAGAGGGTCACTTCAGCTTCGGGTCCAGTGCGTCACGGAGACCGTCTCCGACGAACACGAACGCGAGGACGGTGAGGAAGATGGCCATGCCCGGGAAGAACATCATGTGGGGGGCGGTCGACAGCGTCCCCCCGGCCTCGGACACCATCAGACCCCACGCTGGCGTGGGGTACTGCGGGCCGACCCCGAGAAACGACAGGGCCGCCTCCGACAGGATCACGAAGCCGACGGCGATGGTGCCGTACACGATGATCGGCTGGAGCGCGTTCGGGAGGATGTGGCGGAACATGATTCGCCGCTCGCTGTA
Organism: uncultured Acidimicrobiaceae bacterium; assembly: GCA_964428815.1. GTDB lineage: Bacteria > Actinomycetota > Acidimicrobiia > Acidimicrobiales > CAYSAC01 > CAYSAC01. The sequence continues at coordinate 836 of CAYSAC010000239.1, forward strand.
GCCGAGCGCCCGCGCCGCCTCCACGTACTCGAGCTGACGCAAGGACAGGAAGCTCGCTCGCACGATGCGGCAGATGCCCAACCAACCTGTGAGTCCCAGCACGACGATGATGGCGTTCTCGCTGCGACCGAGCACCGAGGCGATGGCAACCGCGAGGACGATGTAGGGGATGGCCAGGAAGATATCCGTGAGCCGCATGATCAGCGTGTCGAGCGATCGGCCGAAGTAGCCGGCGACGGAGCCGAGCGCGAGGCCGATGAGCAGCGACATGGCCGTGGCGATGATGCCGATGCGGAGAGACACCCGTGCCCCGAACACGACGCGGCTGAACACGTCTTGACCGATGGTGTCGGTGCCGAACCAGTGGTCGCTCGATGGGGGTGCGCGGAAGTTCCCGCTGTCGCGCTCGTTGATCTCGTAGGGCGCGATGGCCGGGGCGAAGATGGCGACGAGCACGAGGAGGATGACCATCACCAGGCCCACCATCGCCAGCTTGTTCCGCTTGAATCGACGCCAGATGTCCTCGCGCAGCGGCCGGGCGGCGGCGAGATCGGTGATGTCGGTGACACCCGGCTGGGTGGCTTCGAGCTCGGTGGACGGTCCGACGCCGTCGGTCAGCGTCATGCCTGCTCCTTCCCGAGCCGGATCCGTGGATCGAACCACGCGTACGAGACGTCGACCAGGAGGTTGACCACGGAGTAAGCGATCACGACGGCGAGGGTGAGCCCGAGCGTCACGGGTAGATCGCGGCCGACCACCGAGTCGGCGATGCCGGAGCCGAGGCCGGGCCAGTTGAACACTGTCTCCGTGAGCACGGCGGCCCCGATGACGGTGCCGAGGTCGATGCCGAGCAGGGTCACGACGGGGAGCATGGCATTGCGGAGGCCGTGCCGGGCGACGACGTCGCGCTCGCGCAGGCCTTTGGCGCGCGCCGTGCGCATGTAGTCGGCGCGCATGACCTCGAGCATCGAGCCCCGCGTCATGCGTGCTGCGAGCGCGGTGGACACCGAGGCCAGGACGACGGCCGGCAGGATCAGGTAGCGCCACTGCTCGCCCGTGGGGATGAAGAACAGCGTCCAGCTGTCGGGGCCCATGCCCGACGTGCGCAATCGAGCCCACTCGGGCCAGTCGTGGAGGTTGGGGTAGACGGCGAAGGCGTACTGCACGATAAAGCCCAGCACGAACACTGGGATCGCTGAGGCCCCGGCGGTGACGATCGTCGTGAAACGGTCCGAGAGCGAGTACCGCCGGATGGCCGAGAGCAGGCCCACGCTGATGCCGACGATCACCTCGATGATCACCGCCCACACGCCGAGCCGGAGGCTGTTCACCGCCCGCTCGCCCAGGTCCTCGTTGACGCTGCGACCGTCGCGGTAGGACTCACCGAGGTCCCACGTGATCGTGCGCTCCCAGTAGTTGGCGAACTGCACGTAGAGCGGGTCATCAAAGCCGTAGCGCTCCTCGACGCGCTCCAACACCCCCGGGTCGGGCGGACGATCACCACCTCCGGCGATGAGGTTCGCCGGGTCGCCGGGGAGGGTGAAGAAGAGCAGGAACAGGAACGACAACGCAAAGAACACCGTCGGGATGATGAGGAGGATGCGACGTATCAGGTAGCTCGTCATGGCGGCATCTCCAACGGACGATCCGGGGGGTGCCTGTGGCACCCCCCGGAAGGTCGCTCGTCAAGGCCGTGCAGGCTAGGCCGTGAGGGCGATCTGCTCCCACAGGATCAGACCCAACGGGTTCACCGGGAACGCCGCAACCTTCTCGTCGTCGAACACGTAGTCCAACGCGTAGTAGAGCTGCGGGATCGCCCCGACGTCCTGGTTGAGGAGGAGGTCCTCGGCCTCGGCGTAGAGCTCGTTGGCCGCCTCCAGGTCGATGGTCTGCTTCGCCTCATCGATCAGGGCGTCGAACTCGGGGCTCGAGTACGGGCCGTTGTTGTTCCCGCCGATGGCCTCGCTGTGGAACAGGTCGTAGGTGAAGTTGTCCGCGGTCGGGTAGTCGGCGTACCAGCTGGCCCGGCAGACGACGCAGGCACCGTCGGACAGCTGCGAGAAGTACGTCTCCGACGGCATCGGCTCGGCGACCGTGTCGATGCCGACCTTCTGCCAGTTGTCGATCATGACCTGGATCACCGGCTCGTGGCCGGCGTCCGCGTTGAACTGGATCTTGATCGGCTCGTCGAGGCTGTTGCCGGCGGCCTTCCACTCCTCGAACGCAGCCGTGGCCGCGTCGGGGTCGAAGGCGCAGAACTCGCAGATCCCCTCGGTCGCGCCCGGGATGCCGGGCGGGATGAGGGAGGTGGCGGGGGGGTTGGTGCCGTCGTACACCGCCTCGCTGATCTCCTCGCGGTTGATGGCGAGGTTCAACGCCTGGCGGAGCTTCACGTTCTCCGGGCCACCGACGACCGGGTGGTCCATGTTGATCCGCATGAACCGGGTGCCGAGGGCTGGTCCGATGACGTTGGCGTGGTTCTCCTTGGCCTCGCCCCACCGGCCCGGGGGCACGGTGGCGTTGTGGCCCTCGCCGGCCTCGAACGCGTTGTACGCGGTGTCGGGATCGGACTGGACGAGGAAGGTGACCTTGTCCAGGCGATCGTCCCACGTCTCACCGTTCTGGTCGCCGGCCCACGAGTCGTTCTTCACCATCACGATCTCGGTGTCGGAGCGGGGCGACTCGAGCTTGAACGGCCCGTTGCCGACCATGAGCCCGTTCTCGTAGGCCGCCGGGTCCTCGTTGGACTCCTCGGGCATCGGGTAGAAGAGCTGGAACCCGGCCACCGTCGCCCAGTTGGCGTACGGCGCCGACAGGGTGGTGGTGAGGGTCATGGCCTCGTCGTCGGCGACGACACCCGTGATCTCCTCGGCCGTGCCGGCCAGCTTCTCGGCGCCACCCTGGAGGAAGTTCATGAGGTAGCTGTAGTCACCGGCGAAGTCGGGATCGGAGGCCCGCTCCCACGACGACTTGAACGTGCTCGGGAGGATCGGGTCACCGTTGGAGAACTCGAGGCCCTCCTTGATCGTGAACACGAACTCCGTGGCGTCGTCGTTGCTCTCCCAGGACTCGGCGACTATGCCCTTGAGCTCGGGGTTGTCCGGGTCGGTGAAGTCGATCTCGGTGAGACCGTCGTAGAGCGCGTTGGTGAGCTGGAACCCGTCGAGCTCGGTGTTGAGTGCAGGGTCGATGTGCTCCGGCGCATCAGCCACGAACGTTCCCAGGTCGATGAAGTCGCCGCCTGCGACCGTGTCCCCGCCGCCACCGGTGTCCTCGGTTCCTGTGTCGTCCGGGGACGCACCGTCGTCGTCGCCGCACGCCGCTGCGAACAGCGTCAGCCCGATCAGAAGAGCAAGGAGCCTGAAGCCCTTGCGGTGAGATCTCACGTACTGGTCCTCCTCATGGCGGGGTCAAAGAGCCGTAGGACACTGTGTGCGTTTGGTGGTTCCCCCTACGGATGCGTCACCGCCGCGACTGTGACAAACGTCGCTGCACGGTGAACAGCAGTCGACGGTAGCAGGAAGCGACCGAGGACTCGGCGAACCCTAGTCGAATCGGTTGGATGTGTTGGCAAAGTGTCAACAACCTGACCTTTTCGTCACACGATCGACACGATCAGCACGACTAGGCCCCGCGATACGCGCTACTCGTTCAAGCGGTACTGGACGATGCGTGCGAAGTCGTCGGCCTCGAGGCTGGCCCCGCCGACGAGCGCGCCGTCGATGTCTCGCTGGGCCATCAGCTCGGCCGCGTTGCCCGGCTTCACCGATCCGCCGTACTGCACCCTGACCGCCGCCGCCGCTAGATCGCCGGCGACCTCGCCCACGACGCGGCGGACGAGCTTGCACACCGACTGCGCGTCGCCGGCCGACGCGGTGCGGCCGGTACCGATCGCCCAGATCGGCTCGTACGCGATCACGAGCTGCGCGACCTGCTCGCCCGACAGACCACTGAGCCCGGCCCGCACCTGACCGGTCACCTTGTCCTCGGTGCTGCCGGCCTCGCGCTCCTCGAGCGTCTCGCCCACGCACAGGATCGGCGTCATGCCGTGCGTGAAGATGGCGCGCACCTTCTTGTTCACGGTCTCGTCGGACTCGCCGAACAGCTCGCGCCGCTCGGAGTGGCCGGCGATGACGTAGCTGACGTTGAGCTTCGCGAGCATCGCCGGTGACACCTCGCCTGTGAACGCTCCCTTCTCCTCCCAGTGGCAGGTCTGGGCGCCGAGCGCGATCGGGATCTCGTCGGACTCGAGCACCGTCTGCACCGACCGCAGGTCAGTGAACGGCGGGTGGACCGACACGTCGACCGCGTCGTAGTCCGCCTTGTTGATCGCGTACGACAGCTTCTGCACCAGCTGGATCGCCTCGAAGTGGTTGTGGTGCATC
>CAYSAC010000240.1:0-5207 GCA_964428815.1 uncultured Acidimicrobiaceae bacterium
GCGTTCTCGATCCAGCAGGTCATGCTGCTCGCCGGCACCGGCATCGGCGTCGGCCTCGGCGGAGCGATCGGCACGAACTACGGATGGCGACCCGCGCTCGTCATCGTCGCCCTCCCCGGGCTGCTCGTCGCCCTGCTCGTGTTCCGCATGCGCGAGCCCAAGCGGGGCACGGCCGACCTCATGGCGGCAAGCGGTGCCGGCGAAATCGAGCACGCCACCGAGCACGTCGACCTGTTCGAGAACGGCTTCAAGCAGTTCCTTCGCGACATGGTCGATGGCCTGCGCGCCGACATGCGCGTGATCCTCAACATCCGCACGATGCGCTACGCGCTCGCGGGCGTCGCCGCGCTCCTGTTCAGCGTCACTGCCCTTGCCGCGTGGCTGCCCCAGTACTTCGAGCGCCACCTCTACATGGCCGAGGGCACCGGCGAGGCGCTGTTCACCGCGCTCATCATCCTGGGCGGCATCCCCGGCGTCCTCATCGGCGGCCGTGTCGCCGATCGATACGCGCCCCGCTTCCAAGGCGGCCGGCTGGCACTGCCTGCAGTCTTCATCGGCACCGGAAACGTGTTCTTCACCGCGGCGTACATGATCCGGCCGAAGGAGTACTCACTCGGGATCGTCGCGATCGTCTTCGTCCTGCAGCTCATCGGCCTCTTCGTGATGACGATGTCGATCCCCGGACTGCGAGCCGGTCTCACTGACGCCATCCCCGCCCACCTGCGCGGTGCCGGCTTCGGCGCCTTCAACCTCGTCGCCGTGGTCTGCGGCCAGGCCGCGGCGCCGTTCATCGTGTCCGCCATCTCGAACAGCTTCGACGAGAACCTCCGCGTCGCGTTCCTCGCGTGCTCGCCGTTGCTGTTCCTCGGCGCGGCGATCCTCTTCCGGGCCCGCAAGTTCCTCGACGACGACATGAACAAGATCATGATGGCGGTCTTGACGGCCATGCAGGAAGAGAACGAGCGCAAGGCCGCCGCAGCCGAATCCCCTACTCAGGACGGGTAAACGCGCTGCGAGCTGGTTGACCGGCGCTTACCGCCGTCGACCGCCGTTTACCTCGGTTTTCGTTTCGCTATGGCACGTAGATGGCACGCAACCAAATGGTTGCGCACGGTTGATCCAATAGTTATTGGACTATGCTCTCGCCTGTGCCACACCCGGGAGCGTCCTTGGCGACGGAAGCGCGCGTCGCTCGGCTCGCGAGGCTCCTTTTCCGTTCGGTGGATGACGGAGTTCTGACGGTGGCTCAACTCGCCAGAGACGCGCGCCTCGAACACGAGACAGTCAGATCCCTTCGCGTCAACCCGTCGCAGCGCCAGCGCTACGGCCCCGGGTTCTTCATCGTCGCCGCCCTCGCTCGCGCACAGGGCCTGTCGCTCGACGCGATCGCGGATGAGCTGGAGAGCAACTAAGTCATGGACGGGCAACACGGCCGGGACTCGAACGGCAAGGATGCGCACCTCATCTCAAGCGAGGCCGATGCGAACGTGATCACACAGGACAGCGCTTGTCTGGAGGTCGCGAACTCCGGACCACTCACGTCCGCGGTGATGGCTCAGTGTGGTCTCGAGGTCCGACTTCGGCTGGACGGCCGTTCGGTCGTCGCCGTCATCGAGATCGATCCAGCCGAGCACCTGCGGCGGCTTGAGTTGGGAGTCGGGGCTGTGACGTCGACGGGACTACTGCACGCGCTATGGCTTCTGCCATCCATGATTCCCGTGCAGCCGACGGCCCTACCGGAGATCAAGGTCGCGCGACTTCGACAGGCCGACGGCGTTTGCGCGGAGACAGGTGCTGGGCTCGAGCGCACCTACTCCCCCATCGGCAGAGTCCTAGCCCTTGGAGCATCCGGTGCGAACGCTCAACGCGTTCTCGACCACGTCGCGATGCTTCCGCCGATCTTCCGTCGAGCCGCGTTGGTGCGTCCACTTCCTCCGACAGCCCGCGGCCGGCTCGCGCAGCGCGCGCTTTCAGCTCGTGTCGGCCTCGCGATTTACGAGGAGGGCATTGTGGACGAGGTAGTCGTGCCGGCGCCGGAACCGATTCGCGGCATCCCCGGTGTGTACCGCTGGTGGATCGCGGAGCTCGTCTATGGAGCCTGGCTTCAGGAGAGGATCCAGCCCGTTAGCTGAGGCTTCGGGTCCTGAGGGCCACGATGTCCCGACATCTCGTATCGCTCGGCAGCATTCCGGCAGAACTCCAAGAACGTGCTTCGTCGGTCCTCGGTAGGCGAGTCGAGCACGAGGTCCGCAAGAAAGGTGAGCGCTGTCAGGTTGTGACGGTGCACCGCGGATCGATTGTCCTCATCAAGGAACCGACTCAAGTCCGCGCCCTTGCAGCAGCTGAGTCCGCAGCGTCCCCACTTGGGCTCGACCAATGACCAGCCAGCGATGGTCGCCGCCGTGAACCAATCCGCGTAAGTCAGCGAGAACACCCGCGCTGTGCGATCGCCGCGCTTCGCGAAGCCAGCTCGGTCTGGTGTCGTGCCGTGTCGATGTGACGCAATGAGCCCGAGTGACGCGTGACGTGCGCCGAAGGCGATGGCACCGAGTGCGCCATGATCAGAGCGCAGAAGCAGCAGACCGGGCACGGCGGCTGCGAGAAATCGAAGCCCCTGGACTGCACCCGACACCGCGAGGGGATCGCCGGGATCGATCAGTATCAGCGCGACGTCCCCATCGAAAGCGCCGAGCGTTTGGGCCAACTGGACCGCCTCGCGAGCGACCCAACGAGCGTCAACGGCAACAAGGGGTGTAGCACTTAGCCGGCGGGCGACCTCGAACTCTGCAGTCGCCGAAGCGAGGGCGGCTGATTGATCCGGCTGCCAAGGTACGTACGCCCCAGGGGTGAGGACGCGGTCAGCTTGGGCAATCGCTTGCTCCTCAATCCATGCGGCGGCATTGATCTGCTCATCGGGCTTGCTCCATGCCTCCCGATCGAACAGGACTGCACCGTCAAAGCCGCTCGATCGCATGGCTCTCACGACAGACGGACCTGACTTGCCGCGGATGGTGACCGCATCCGCGTAGGTAGCGCACGCCTCGATCAGGGATCGGTCACCGGGGCCGACGTAGAACGAGAACGTCTGCGCGGCCGTTACCGGAGACCGGGCAAGCGTGGCGACGATCAGCCAACTACCTCCAGGTATGCGCGGACCTTGGGAATGTGATTCCGCAACTTCGACCATGCCAAGGTCCCGTCGCGTTGTAGCCGGCCGATTACGAGGCTCGGGTGAACGCCGTAACCATCAGCGAGCCGGGCGATTGAAGGGGTCGAGACCGGCGCCGGCGCGATGAACCCGCCCGGAAAGATCCACTCGGAGGCTTGGTCGTTGGCGGCTCGCTCAATAGCTGACGACGACGTGCCATCTCCGATCTCCTCGTCGACCAAAGGCTCGTCATCTGGATCGACGTGGCCGAGCACCAAGTGGGCGAGCTCGTGAAGAAGCGTGAACACGAACATGTCGAACCGGTCGTACCGAGCGGTCAGCCCGACAACCGCAACGCCGTCATCGGTGAACAACGCTGCGCCATCGAGCTTGCTGCCCTTTAGGCCGGACTCGATCACAAGCACCACACCATGGCTTGCAAGCACCTGCTCGAGGCCGGCTAGGTCCGAAGGTCCGCCGCGCAATCGACCGGGCAGGACCGCAGCCAGAGCGGCGAGCCGATCCAGATCGAGCTCGCTCACAGCCCGCGCGCGCGCCACTTTCTTCACGTAGGCCAGCCACGCGCCCTGTCCGGAGGTGATCGGCTCCCCAGCATTGGCGCGCTTGGCCGCGAAGGCGACCTCGGGCTGCACGTCGAGCGACTCAACCTGGAACAGAGTGATGACCTCTTGCTCAAGAAGATCTAGGTCATCGACAGCCTCAAGCCATCCTCGGCGCTGCATCTCGCGGATGGGACCGAAGGTCCGGAGCCGGCTGCGCCGCGCCACCGGCGACACCTCAGGGCTGTCACTGCCGACCTCGTGCAGACGGTAAGCGCTTTGCAAGTTCAGCCAGAGCTCCGGGCTGGTGCCGAGCGCCGAGGCGAAGTCAATGGCCGTCTCGGCGGTGATCTCCTTCTTGCCATTGAGGATCTCGGAGATCGCCTGGATGGGACGGCCCAGGATCTCGGCGAACTCGGTGACGGTCCAACCCCGCTCCTCGAGCTCGTCCCGAAGGTACTCACCGGGCGTGAACACCTCCGCTGGCTTGTAGGTAGCGCTCATCCTGTCCTCCCTTCCTTAGTGGTAATCCGTGATGCTGATGATGGCGATGAAGTTGCCGCCATCGTCTTCTTCGAGCTCGACGATGAGTCTCCATTGGTCATTGAGCCTGATCGAGTGCTGCCCCGCACGGTTGCCCATGAGCTTCTCGAACCGAAGCGCCCTGTAGGCGTACAAGTCCCTTTCGTCAGCTGCGCTCGCGAGAAAGGCCACCTTTTTGCGGAACTGCTTTGTGAGATCCGGCCCGAGCTGCACGATGCGAAAGTCGGCCTCCTCGTAGAGCCGACGTAGATCCTCACCACGGAACTCGATTCGCATTGCGCATCAGCCTTCACCCCTCAGGTGAATTCCACCATACACGCTCTAGGCGTTCGTTACAACTGCCTTCGACCTCAGTGCCTGAGATGACCGTGGACGAGGGAGCTCAGGGGCTCTTGGCTCGGCCAAGATGAGCCGTTCCAAGCGCGAGTTGGTCCGGGAGGGCGGAAGGCGAGACAACCGCTCTGTTTCCGCGGCGCGCAATGCGCAGCGTGACGTCCGGGCTGGACCTGATCGCCACGCGCGCGGCCTCCCGCTTGCCGATGCGTACCACGCTTCCGTCATCGCGCCCGATGAGGCGGAGCCTTCCTCGAGACAGCGGTTCGACCTCGAAACGGCACCGCTCCCATGACGACCGCCGGAGGATGGCGCGGCGACGCCGCCATTGCAGAAGTGATGCGGACCCAGTCAGCGCCGCGATCAAACCTCCCGTCAAACACACGATCGTCACCCAGTAGGCGAGACCCGATTGTGGCTGTTCGTTCGGCAGTGTCGAGTGAGCAGGATCTCGCGCGTCGACGTACACCGTCACGGCTTCACCATTCTCGTAGCTGTTGCTGCCACCGATGTGGCCGGTGAACGACCGGCCGTCGAACGTGTAGCGGTAGGTCACGCTTTCCGGGCCGCGGATCGGGTCGGTCGCGTTGATCACAACACCGGGCACGGCAACGCCGGATGTC
>CAYSAC010000241.1:0-5189 GCA_964428815.1 uncultured Acidimicrobiaceae bacterium
ACGACGAGGCCCGCGGTCACCTCCTCCTTGTTGGCGAGCACCGCGATGCGCGTCATGAGGAACGCGCCCGACGCGGGGTCCCACGCGTTGAAGTACAGCGAGTCGGACCAGTGGGGCGAGGCGTCCTCGACCGGGTGCAGTCGCTCGTCTTCGTCACTCACCGGCATCAGACGAGGTCCCAGACCATCTTGTTGTCGGCGCCTTCGGTCACCAGGCCGATGGGGTCGTGCTTGTCGATGTGGCCGATCAAGCCCATGTAGATGCTGTAGCCGCACAGCTGCTGCAGCCGCGGCCCGAACCGGCGCGCGGTGTCGCGCGGGATGCCGAGCTGCTGGTTCTCCTGCTGGCGGATGTAGCCGGCGCAGTAGTTCATCGCGATGCCGATCCGCCGCTCGGCCGTCGTGTTGGCGCCGCCGCCGTGCCAGAGGCTGCCGTGCCAGATGAGCGCGCTGCCCTTCGGCATCTCCGCCGCGATCGAGTCGTAGTGCTGGCCGTAGGTGGGGGAGTGGTCGCGGGTGTGGGACCCGGGGATGATGCGCGTCGCGCCGTTCGCCTCGGTGAAGTCGGTGAGCGCCCACATCGAGTTGCACACCGTCGGAGGGTGGGGCTTCGGGATGGGGATGAGCTGGTCGTCGGCGTGGATGGGCTGGGGCGTCTCCCCCTCGCAGATCGCGATCGACGACAGCGACGAGATGAGGCAGCCCTGGTCGAGCACGCCCTCGACCACCGGCAGCACGTTGGGGTGGACCGGGATGCGCTCGAACCGTTCGCCGTGGACCAAGAGGTTGTAGATGCGCACCGTCTGCTCGCCCTCGAAGTCGTTGCCTGCGGGCACGATGCCGAGGTCCACCTCGAGCCGCTCGAGGTCGGCGACGAGCCCGTCGACCAGGTCGGTCTCGATGGCGTCGTTCACGATCGTGTAGCCGTCCGCGGCGATGCGGGCGACGTGGTCGGCGATCTCGGTCGGCGTCAGTGTGCGCATGGCGCAGATCGTAGGTGTGGGGGATAGGTTCGATCCCCATGGGCATCTACGACAAGCAGATCAACCGCCTCGACGGCACCGCCGCGGACCTGACCGACTACCAGGACCAGGCCCTCCTCATCGTGAACGTCGCCTCGAAGTGCGGCCTCACCCCGCAGTACGAGGGCCTCGAGCGCATGCACGAGAAGTACGCAGACCGGGGCTTCACGGTGCTAGGCGTGCCCTGCAACCAGTTCGGCGGCCAGGAGCCCGGCAGCCCGGAGGAGATCGCCACCTTCTGCTCGACCACCTACGGCGTCACGTTCCCGTTGCTCGAGAAGGTCGACGTCAACGGCGACAGCCGCCACCCGCTCTACCAGGAGCTGACCCAGGTCGCCGACGCTGAGGGTCACCAGGGCGACATCCGCTGGAACTTCGAGAAGTTCCTGGTCGCGCCCGGTGGCGCGTCGATCACGCGGTTCGGCCCGATGGCCGATCCCGAGTCCGACGAGGTGGTCAGCGCCGTGGAGGCCGCCCTGCCCTCGACATAGGACGAGCGGAGCGTGTGAGCACCGCGGCGTCGGGAGCGCCAGCGAGCAGCCGCACGCGACGACGCCGAAGGCGTGTCGCTGTCATCGGAATCGCGGTTGGCGAGGGGTCGCCACTACGATTGCCCGGAACACATGGACGACACAGACACGCACATAACCACCAGCTGGTCGGACCTCGGGGTGTCCCCCGATCTGGTCAGCACCCTCACCGAGCAGGGCATCACCAACCCCTTCGCCATCCAGCTGCTCACGATCCCCGACGCCCTCGCGGGCCGGGACGTGTGCGGCAAGGCCAAGACCGGGTCGGGCAAAACGCTCGCGTTCGGACTCCCGATGCTGATGCGCCTCGAGCGGGCCCAGCCCAAGCGGCCGCGCGGCCTGGTGCTCGTACCGACTCGCGAGCTCGCCCTGCAGGTCTCGGAGGTGCTCGAGCCGCTCGCCGCGGTCCGCGGCATCCGCATGGTCGCCATCTACGGCGGCGCGGCGATGGGCGCGCAGACCAAGGCGCTGACCGCTGGCGTCGAGCTGGTGATCGCCACCCCGGGCCGCCTCATCGATCTCATCGACCGTGGCGAGGTCAAGCTCGCCGATCTCACCCTCGTCGTGCTCGACGAGGCCGATCGCATGGCGGACATGGGGTTCCTGCCCCAGGTCGAGTGGCTCTTGCGCCACACCGACGGCCCGCACCAGACGCTGCTCTTCTCGGCCACCCTCGACGGTGCCGTCGACACCCTCGTGAAGCGCTACCAGCGCGATCCCGTCTTCCATGAGGTCGAGTCGAAGACCGTCACGGTCGAGGAGATGGCTCACCGGTTCCTACTTGTGCACGAGATGGACAAGGTGAAGGTCGCGGCCCAGATCGCGCGCGCCTCCACGCGGGTGCTGATGTTCACCAACACCAAGCGGGTCGCGGACCGGCTCGTCCGCAGCCTCACCGACGAGGGCATCCAGGCGCAGGCCATCCACGGCGACCTGCGCCAGGAGCAGCGCGAGCGGGCCCTCAAGCGGTTCACCGAGGGGACGCTGCCGGTGCTCGTCGCGACCGATGTCGCCGCGCGCGGCCTGCACATCGACGCCGTCGACATCGTCGTGCACTACGACGTCGCACCCGACCACAAGACCTACCTGCACCGGTCGGGTCGTACGGCCCGCGCCGGGGTGGCCGGGCTGGCCGTCACGCTCGCGCTCTGGAACGACGAGCTGATCATCAAGCGGTTGCAGAAGCGGCTCGGGCTCGACCAGCCGCTCGTCGAGATGTTCTCCAACGACAAGCGCCTCGACGACCTCGTCGGCTGGGATCCCGCCGAGGCGCTATCTCGCTAGCGCGCGGCGCGCCACCGGCGCGTTGCCAGCAGCAAGCGGATCAGCAGCACGACCGGCGCGCCGAGGACGGCGGCAGTGATCGCCGGCGACAGGCCGCCGTCCGATCCACCGAGCGCGTGGTCGCTGACCGCGAGGTAGAAGCCAGGCCGCTCGAAGCGGGCCTCGATCTCCACGGGTGAGGTCGCCTCGGATTCGACTTCGAGCCAGCGCGACCCGTCGGCCGAGTGGAGGACGGCGGTGGGCGCGTGGGCGCGACGGCAGCGATGTCCGCCGGTCGAGCGGGCGCTCCGCGTCCGCGGCGTTCGGGGGTGGGTCCACCCAGCGATAGCCCGCGAGCGGGTCCGCGTGGCGCTCAGACACGGGCGCGGAGGCGCCTGACGAGCATCGCCGCGACGACAAGGCCGACGCCGGCCGCCAGCGGCCATGCGGCGCCCGTTGCGGGGAGCGCCCCACCAGACCCTGCGCTCGGTCCCACCGGGGCCGGTCGTGGAGCGACTGGAGCGGCGGTGGTGAACGGCCACACGCCGTTCGTGACGCGTAGCGCGTAGAAGCCGCTGTGCGCGTTGGCGAACCAGATCTCCCCGCGCTCTGGCACGAACGACGGTCGAGACATCGCGCCCTTGTACGCGTCGCCCCCTTCAGCCAGCTCAGGTGACCCCACAGCGTTGAAGTAGGCGATCTCCTTCGGGTGGAAGGGGTCGCGGATGTCGAAGATGCGCAGGCCGGAGAGGATCATCGAGCAGGCGACGATGCCTGGGTCGACCTCCTGTGGGATCCCGCAGTAGTGGCCCGTGTAGCCACCGGCCGGGAAGCCGCCCACCGGATCCTTCACGACCGTGGCCCGGTTCGCGGGTGCGTGCACGGCCAGCCGGATGTTCGAGACGACGGTGGGCTTGGTCTCATCCGCGATGTCGATGATGCGCGCCGCGCCGACCGGGGCGTCGGGTGCCCCGCTCGGGATCGGGGTGCCCGCGAACTCGTCGATCTCGAGCAGGTAGGGGTGGCCGTCGATCGTCATCGGCATCGCGTTCTGGGGGATGCTGCCGTCCTCCCACGACAGCGTGCTGACGACGGAGACCTGTGGGTCGGCCACGCGATCTTGGATCTGACTGACGTCGAGCACGATGAGCCCCGCGTCGTCGCCGTCCGGTCCCGCGCCCGTGCGCGCCGCGAGGTAGGCCCTCGTGCCGTCGGCGTTGAGCGACAGGCCGTGCGAGGCGTAGCGCCCGGTCCAGAGGGTGACCGGCAGCGACGGGTCGGACACGTCGATGGCGGTCGTGTCTCCCGTGCTGATCGAGCTGGCGTAGAAGGTGTTGCCGTCGGGCGCGAAGCCGCTCTCGTGTCCGAGGATGCCTGTCGGGGTGCTCGACCGGAGCACCGGCTGCCGGCAGTCGGCGGTCAGGTCATAGACGTCGACGATGCCGGGGTGCGCGACCGGGTTGCCCATGACCGCGGCGAGCAGGCCGCGCCGCTGGTTCACCAGCACCGATTCGTGCGGGGTGAGCATCGCGGGGGTGACGAGCTTGGCCGTCTCGGTCGGTCTGGTCGGGTCGCTCATGTCGAGCACGTAGGTGCCGACCGCTCCGGGCACATCGAGCGGGAAGATGAGCGTGCTGTCGAAGTACGCGCACTCGTGCCCGGCAGCGTCGATGTAGCGCTCGACCTTGAAGCCCCCAGAGGTGCCGAAGTGCCCGAGCACCTCGATGTTGCAGGTGATCGGCATGTCGCCATAGCCGTAGCCGTTGGCGTGGTCCTCGGCGGTGACCCGCCCCTGCATGCCGGTCTCGGGCCTCGACCCGGGGCCACACGTCGCCTCCGGCGTGTGGGCATCCGGGGCCGGCACCGCGCTGCTGGCAGTCGGTGAGATGACGAGAACCAGGACGGCGAGCAGGGCCAGGCCCCGGCGGTGCATCGGATCAGTCTCGCACCCCGCGTTCCAGTGCAACCACTGCTGGATCAGCGCAGGTTCAACGGTCGCCTCGCCGACGAAACATGACATCTGCGATCAAACCGACAGTCGAGATGAGCACTCAGCAACACCCGGGCCGGTCGTCGCGTTGGGGGAACGCAACCGTTTCGGTCACGATTCCCCTACGCGATGGCGTTCGCATCTCCCACCTCGCGTTCGATGGCAGCCCACACCGTTGCCGCGCTGACCCGACCCGGCGAGGTTGGGGGCATGCAGGTACCGGCACGGTGCACCGATGCCCCCAACTTGGCGACCCGCGGAGGTTGGGGGCGCATACGTACCGCTGAGGTGCTCGGGTGCCCCGAACCTCGGGGGACGGCGCCGGGGCACTGAGGCTTCCATCCAGCCGGCCAGGGGCCGGCTGGAACAGCCATTGTGAGCAGCC
>CAYSAC010000242.1:0-5185 GCA_964428815.1 uncultured Acidimicrobiaceae bacterium
ACGACGACTCGGCGGGCCCGGTCGGTGAACCGTTCGAACAAGAGAGCCTCCGTTCAGGGGATCTGGTGGGATGAGTGTATCGACCCCCATGCCGAAGACATCGCGAGGCTGCGGGCCGAACCTTCCGAAGAAGGTAGGCCGGAGAGCGCCACTTCTTGACCACATTCGCCTGAGACACCCGCCGATGGGCCAGGATCTCGCGGTGCGCTCGCCTGGCCGCCACCGGCTTCCATCGCTCGGCGCACTCGAGGACACCGGTCACCAGCCCTCCGCATTGCAGCAGGCGGTCGCCTTCGCCGGCCTGCTGCGCGCTCGCCGCTACCCGGCCCGCACGGCCGAAGCAGCCGCCGCTCGGGGACTCGAAGTCGTCGAGGTCGCGCGCCGGACGGTTCCCTTCTACCGCGATCTCTACGGCGACCGGCGCGTCGACCGGCTCGAGGACGTGCCGATCATCGACAAGGCCGCGCTGGTGCAGCACCCGCTCGAGCACCGCCTCGCGGGCCCGGTCCCTCGCGGCAGCCAGCGCCGCCGGACCTCGGGCACCACCGGCGTGCCGTTCGAGGCGATCTACCCGCCCGCGTTCACGCGGTGGCAGGGCCTGCTCAGGCTGCGTAGCAACGTCGAGAGCCGGGCGTGGCCGTGGGAGCGGTCCGCCGGACTCGGGTTCCACGCAGGCGGCGACCACCGCCCCAACCGCGCCGCCGCGCTGTTCGACCGGTTCCATCTCGACATCCCGCTCGACGAGGACACCCAGGTGATGGCGCGGCTGGTCGAGGCGTGGCGGCCGCGACGCCTCAGCGGGCACCCGCACCGGCTCCTGGACCTCGGGCGCCAGCTCACCGACGGCCCGCGGCCAGCTCACCTCGTCGCCTACGGCGAGACGCTCGAACCCGTCCTTCGCGGCGCGCTCGAGCAGGTCTACGGCACCCGGCCGCTGGACGCGTACGGCATCGCCGAGACCGGGATCGTCGCCCAGCAGTGCCTCGCCGGCGACCTCTACCACCACCACCACGAGTCCGTCCTGCTCGAGGTCCTCGACGCCGACGACCTCCCCGTCGGGCCGGGCGGCACCGGCGATGCGGTGGTGACCGTCCTCCACAACGGGCTCATGCCGATCATCCGCTATCGCGTGAGCGACCGCGTGACGCTCGCCGACCGCCCGTGCGCGTGCGGTTGGGCAGGACCGGCGCTCAGCACGATCATCGGGCGGGCCGCCGACTTCGTGATCGACGCGCACGGCGTGCCGATCAGCCCCGAGCGCGTGTGGCTGTTCAACAACATGTCGGCCGAGATGATCCTCGACCACGTCCGCCGCTACCAGATCCACCAGATCGCGAGCGGCGAGATCGTCGTCCGGCTCGAGCTCCACCGCGCGCTACCCGACGACATCACCCAGCAGGTGCTGGACGCCTACTGGGCGGTCAGCGGCGGGCAGCCCGTGTCGATCGCGGTCCTCGACGACCTCGGCGAGGACCGACCCGGCAAGTTCAAGCTCATCGCATCGGACCTCGCCGACGCGGCCGGCAACCGGATCAGCTGACCCGAGGCGCGGCGAGGAACGCGACGTAGTGCCCGCTGTAGCGCGCGAGGCGCGTCGCCGCGAGGCGGTCGAACAGCGGCAGCGCCCGGCGCTCCACCCACGGCCAGCGCGCCGAGCGGGTGCCGACGATGTGCGGTGCGTGGAGCAGGTGTTCGCTCGCGAGCACGTCGAAGCCAGCACGCGCGAGCGCGGCCCGGCCTGCTTCTTCCGACAGCGTCGGGCCGACGTGAAACGGGACGAGCGCGCTCAGCCGCGACCGCTTTGACAGCGCGTTGCGCAACCGGATCAACGGGTTCTGCGGGTTGTCCAGCGTGAGCAGCAGACGGCCACCGGGCGCGAGGACACGCCGCAGCTCTCGGAGCGCGACGTCGATGTCGGTAACGACATCGAAGTGATCGAGCGTGGACGTCGACAGGATCCCGTCGAACGCGCCGTCTGCGAAGGGGAGCGCTCGCACATCGGACACCGCGGCAGGAACGCCGGCGCGTCGCGAGGTGGCCGCGACGCTGAAAGCAACGTCGATGCCGCACCACCGTCCGGGCAGGCTCGGCAGCAGGCTGCGCGCCGCGCTGCGCTCCTCTTGGAGGTCGGTCTTCAGCCACCGACCGTCGACCGGGCCGATCCAGCGCTCGAGCAGCGCGAGGTGCGCGGCTCGCGCGTGGCGCCGCCACCCTGCCGGCAAGCTGTCGTCGACGACGCCGTCGACCTCCCAGTCAGTGGCCATCCGACCTGGGCGCTCGCTCACCGCGGCGCACCCTAACGATGGCTACCCCCTCGCCGCGCGCACGGCGCGGCGAGGGTAGCAATCACCCGTGGTCAGCCGTTTCCGGCGAACCTGAGAGCCGAGACCGCACCAGCGGCGCTCAACTGGAACGTGAAGGCGCCGAGCTTGCCATCGTCGGTCACGTATCGGCCGATGAACGTCTCAGGCGCGCTCGGGTCGGCAACGCCCTCGCCGACGAACGTTGCGGACCAGATCTCGCTCGTTCCCGAACTGAACGAGATCGACCCCGTCACGGTGATGCGATCGTCGGTGCCAGGCGTCCCTGGACCGTCAGATCGCTCGACGGAGATGGCGATGTCGCCGGTCCCGACGTTGTAGGCGGTGCCGCGGAAGTTCGTTGTGCCCATCGGCGCGTCGGCATACGTGTACGTCGCCGCGCTCGATCCGCTCACGACGTCGACGACCGGAAAGGCGCCTTGGCTGGTGGTTGGCGCCACCGGCCCGGCGAGCTCCGCGTTCAGCGTCTCCGTGAAGACCCAGTTGAGGCGCGTCGCGACCGTGCGGTGACCAGACAGGCTGACGGAGAAGACGTCGGCCAGCGTCGCGGCGCTTGACGGCTCGCTATCAAGCTTCTTGACGTCGACGCACATGAACCGACTCGCTTGGGGTGCGTAGGCCTGCGCGTCGTTCTGGTAGTCGATCTGGATGGTGCGTCGGAACACGCCCGTCGTTGACCGGACTGCCAGGAACTCACCGCCCTCGAGGTCGCCTCGGTACGCACATGCGTACGGTCCGGGCGAGCTCGAGCCGTCGTCGACACCTCCGCGCTCCTCCGATCGGAAGGAGTCGGGGATCACGAGGTCCGTGTAGAAGATCCTGTTCTGCGTGGGGACGAGGTCGCTGCGCGTCGGAAGGGTGTAGGTGCCACCCGAGAGCCCCACCGCAACGCCGAGCTCTTGGACGCCCGCCACAGCTTCAGTACCACCGAACACGAAGGCGAAGCCGCCGTCGTTGACGTCGGTTGGTGTGCTGGCGGTCTGGATGTCCGCCGCGGACGGATAGAGACCTACGAGGTACGTGCTCACCGAGGCCGGCATTGCCGCCCTCGTCGTGAGTAGCAGTGGCGGCAGCGAGATGCTGGCGCCGCCGATGAAGTTGTCACCAGCGTTCTGCTCGACCGGAGGAGCCAGTCGGGTGGGGGTCTGCGTCCCATCGCCACCGTTCCACCAGGTCGCCATCATCCAGGCGCTCGAGAGCGCATCGGGCCAACCGGCATGAGCTGCCCCACTGCCGTCAGACCGCGCGACACCGACAAGGAGGTTGCTGAAGGTCGCGCCACCGGCATCAGCGCCGTAGAGGTCGTACAGCCGCTCGGCGATCTTGACGCTCGTGTCGTAGCGGTCGACGCCTGCGACGCGGACGACGGTCGCACTGCCGGCTGCACCCGCCGCGGTCGCGGTCGCGTCGGTGATCGCAGTGGTCCCACCGAGCACGAGGACAGTTTGGGGGTTGAGGGCCAGGAGCGCGTTGCGGGTCTCTGGAGCGAGGGTGCCGCTCGGCGTCAGAAGGACCGGCACGTTGTTACCAGCGGCAAATGGGCCGAGGGCGAGCGCGTCAGCGCCGGTGAAGGCCTCCGCCAGCGCGACGGTCGGACCGAGATCGACGGCGCCTCCCGCTGCGGACGGGTGATCGGTGACTGTCGCGGCACCGACCGCCTCTGCGATAAGCCTCGCCGTACCGAACCGATCCGCGCCCGCAACGCGGATCACGTTCGTCGCGATGGAGTCGACTGTCGAGGCGGCCAGCGGACCGACTGCATTGGTGCCGCCGAAGATCACCGCGTCGAATGCGGTGCACTCGGCTCGGAGCGCGACCAACGCCGCGACCGTCGGGTCGGGCAGGTCGGGGTTCGTTCCAGTGCGGTTGGGCGCGGCGAGCAGCATCACGCCAGGGCCGATGTCGACGCTGGTGGGCCCGCCGCTCGTGACGGCTGCGCCGGTGAGCGTCGCGTTCCACGCCGAAGATGAGGCGAGGACGTCGGCCGGCGTGTCCGCAGCGGCGATGCCAACCGCATCAGGACACGCCCCGTTGCCGAACGCGGTTGCGTCATCAGACGCATCCGGATCATTGAAGGGGTAGCCCGTCCTCACCCCCTCGAACCCGGGGATGGGTAGCGGCACCGGCAGCATGCCCTGCTCGCCGCTCACCGCGGAGAACATGGCCACCGAACCCGCCGTCGCGTACCGATCGGCACCTGAGAAGCGCAGCGAGTACGCGGTGGTGTCGAGTTGCAACCCCGCTGGGTGGTAGGTCGGCGTGGTGTCAGCCTCGGCGCCGCCGACTCCCAGTGCGAGGACCGCGATCGCGGCAGCTGCTGCGAGCGCCTTCGTGAGTCGGTCGCGTGAGGTCATTGGTGGTCTGGCTCCTTGGTCGGCAGCGCGTTCCCGCGCCGCGCATCGCATCTTCCCGAATGCACCTTATTCGCCACAAACCATCCGCTGTCCTTCCTGGTCTGGGCTGGGGATGGCAGCAGTGGCTCGCCTAGCCTCCCACGTCGTGGGCGCCACCAACCCCCTGCTCGACCTGCCGGGCATGGCCGAACACGCCGCAGAGGTCGAGCGCCAGCTGCGTGCCGCGGTGAGCGCCGACGACGCGCTCATGGCGGAGATGGCCAGCCACCTCGTGCTCGCGGGGGGCAAGCGGATCCGTCCGCTGCTCGCCGTCGCCGCTGCCGCGACGGGTGCCCGGGTCACCCTCGACGTCGTACTCGGCGGTGTCTCGGTCGAGCTCGTCCAGGTCGGCTCGCTCTGCCACGACGACGTCATCGACGAGGCAACGACCCGCCGCGGCGTCGAGAGCGTCAACGCCCGCTGGGGCAACCTGAAGGCCATCCTCACCGGCGACTTCCTGCTGGCGAAGGC
>CAYSAC010000243.1:0-5131 GCA_964428815.1 uncultured Acidimicrobiaceae bacterium
GCCGCAGCGGCCGCGTCGGCGCGCGCGACGGTGAACCACTGCGACGCGCTGCGGTGATCGCCGCCGAGCGTCGCGACGAGCCCCATCAGCCGCGCGATGGAGGCTGGCCACCCGAGGGTCCAGCGAGCGCCCCGGTCCCAGGCGTGCTGGAGCATCTCGCCGGCGCGTTGGCTGAGGCCCGCGTCGCCCATCGACCACGCGACCTCCACCTGCGCGGCAGCGGCGCCGAGGACGAACGGGTCGGCGTCCACCGGGAGCTCCGGCCACGGCCGCGCTGCGATCTCACGTGCCACCGGCTCGGCATCACCTGCCAGGCAGTCGACCGCGCGGCGGAACCGCCAAGCGCCGCGTGCGGCGATGGCCTCCCACGCCTCCAGCGCCTCATGGGCCCCGGCGACGTCGCCACGGGCGGTGCGGGCGAGCGCGAGGGCCGGGTGCACGAGGCCGGGCGTGAAGACGTAGCCGGTGCGGCGATGCAGCAGCCAGGCCTCCGCGCCGGAGCGCTCAGCATCGGCGTACCGCGATTGGGCGACGGCCAGCCCGGTCAGCTGCGCGGCGCTGAAGGACAGCTCGCCCCGGAGGTTCCAGCGCTGGTTGTGCGTCCACGCCGCCTCGGCCTCCCGCACGGCGCGCGCGAGGTCACCCTCGAGCCAGCTCACGAGCGGGAGGCGACCCATCGCCATCCGCTGCCGCCACACGTCGTCGAACTGCTCGGCATGCGCCGTGCTCCTGTCGAAGGCGGCGCGCGCCGCGTCGAGGTCGAGCCGGCCCATCGCGACGAGGCCGTCAGCGAAGTGCACATGCGATGCGACCCAAGGGTCCTGGTGGTCGCCGAGAGCAGCGCGAGCAGCGGCGACGGCGCGGGCACCAGCATCAGGATCGCGTGCGTTCATCGAGATCTCAGCCTCGAGACCGAGGAGCAGCGCGCGCAGATCTGGGATGTCGTCCCCGGCGGCGGCGAGCAGCTCCTCCACCCCGCTGAGATCGGGTTGCTGCCCGAGCTCCACTGCGTGACCGGCACGGAACCGCAGCAGCGGGATCAGGGCCTCGCCCCATCGCCGGAGGTCGCCGTGGTCGCGCGCGAGCGCGACGACCTGCTCGAGGTGCCCGTCGGCCGAGGAGAGGTCGAAGTTGTGGAAGTCAGCCCAGCCGGCGCTCAGGTGGAGGTCGGCGGTCTCCGTCCACCGATCGGCACCGGGGTCGCCGAGGGCCTCGACCGCGACGTCATAGCAGCGGCCAGCCTCGGCCCACGCGGCCACCGCCCACGCCTGGTCGCCCGCGAGACGGCTCCAGCGGAACAGCCGGTCGCGGTCGGCCGCGGGACCGCTGCGCGCAAGGTGGTGGGCGATCGGGAGCGCGTGCCGATCGGCGTCGTCCCCGTGGTGCCGCTCCAGCGCGTCGGCGATCTGCCCGTGCAGGTCGGCGCGCTCTCGGGCACGGGGAAGGTGGTAGAGCACCTGCCGCACCTGCGGGTGGTCGAAGTGGTAGCGCTCGCCATCGTCGTCGAGCAGCTGCGCGTCAGACGCGAGGTCGAGCCGCGAGCCGAGGTCAGCCGGCGCGTCGCCGAGCACCGCCGCGAGCTCGTCGAGTTGTCCACCGTCGCCGAGGAACGCGGCCACGGTCAGCAGGTCCCGGCACCGTGGGTCGACGGCATCGATGCGCGTGCGGATCTCGGCATCGAGCAGCGACGCGCCCCGCACCGCAAGGGTCGACGGGCCCTGCAGCTCACCGCCCTCGACGCGCGCACCCTCGCGTACCACCGTCGCGACGACGCCGCGCACGAGCAGCGGGTTGCCGTCGGTCGCTTCGACGATCGCGTGTAGCAAGCGGCGCGACGGACGCGCCGGGCCGAGCATGGTGACGAGCTCGTTCACCTCGAGCTCGTCGAGCCCGTCGAGGGTGAGCGCGACCGCAGCCGGCTCCCGCTCGATGCGCTCGAGCACGCGAGCGAGGCGGTCGTGCCGGTCCACGTGGCGGTGGGTGACGACCAAGAGGATCGGCCGTGCCGCGAAGGTGGCTTCGTGGGCGATCGTGGTCGCCAGGTGGGCGACGAGGTCGAGCGTCGCGTCGTCCGCCCAGTGCAGGTCGTCGAGCGCGAGCACGACTGGTCCGATCGCCGCCTGAGCGAAGAGCGCCTCGTCGACCGCGAGAAAGAGACCGAGCCGGGCGCGGCCGTCGGCCTCGGGGTCATCGGTCGCCGCAGCGGGCGCGCCGGGGTCGAGCAATCGTGCGAGCGAGGCTCGGTCCACCGACGGGAGGTCCGACGCGAGGAGCGGCCGGAGTGCACTGGCGATCGGCAGGTAGGGGACCGAGAGGTCTTCGTGGGCTGCGCCGAGGAGCACCATCGCGCCGGCGCGCTTCGCCTGGTTGAGCAGCTCGCCCACCAGCCGCGTCTTCCCGACGCCGGCGTCCCCGCTGAGGAGCACGATCCCGGGCACGCCCTCGAGCGCCTGGTGCAGCGCGGCTCCGAGAACGTCGAGCTCCGCGACCCGCCCGACGAAGGGCGCCGCCCGCCGCTCCCTGGTCACGTCGACGGACGGTACAGCGCGGCAGTCCGGTTCGGGCGGTTCGTGCCAGGCTGCCCCGGTGCGCCCCGCCCGCCTCGCGCTCGTCGCCGCGCTGCTCGTCCTTGCCGCGAGCTGCGGTGGGACCTCAGCCGCCGACGAGCCGGTCGTGCTCGTCGCCCAGCTCCGAGGAGCGGAGATCGTGCCGCCGGCGGGCGATTCCGACGGCGCCGCGACCTTGAGGTACGTGATCGATCACGACGAAGTCTGCGTGACCGGCCGAGTCACCGGGGTCGAGGGGATCAGCGACGGTCACATCCACCGCGGCGCGCGCGGCAAGTTCGGCAAGGTGGTCGTGCACTACGAGCTGTCGCTCTCAGGCGCGGGACCGTTCACCATCGACGAGTGCACCGACGTCGATCCCGCGGTGGCGGCGGACATCGTGCGCGACCCGTCCGGGTTCTACGCGAGCTTCCACTCCCTCGGCTATCCGCAGGGCGCGGTCCGCGGGCAGCTCACGCGTCCGGCATCGTGAGGTTCGCCATGTCGGCTTCCATGCCGGCCAGGACTCGGTCGATCGTCGCTCGGCGGCTCGCCAGCTTCGTGTGGCGGTAGGCGCTGGGCAGGAACTGGCCGAGTGCACGGGCGCGCTCGATGGCGACCTGCTCGACCTGATCAGCTGGCACGACCTCGTCCAGGTAGCCGGCCGCGACCGCACCCTGCGGGTCGTAGATCTCCGCTTGGAGCACGGCGCGGGTGAAGTGCCGCTTCGACAGCCGCTCGCGTGCGAGCTCGACGCCGTACAGGGGCAACCCCAGCCCGATCGCGGTCTCGTTGAGCCCGATCTTGAACTGGCCCTCGGCGCCGATGCGCGTGTCGCACCCCAGCGCGAGCAGCGCGCCAGCCGCGATCGCGTGGCCGGTGACGGCGATCACCACCGGTTGGGGGTGGCCGTAGATCCGCATCAACAGCTCGCCGCCCCGCTGGACCAGGCCGCGCGCCGAGTCCATGCCCGCGGCCATGACGGTTAGGTCGAAGCCGCCGGACAGCTTGCCCTCGCGACCGACGATGCACACGGCCTTGGCCTCCTGTTCGGCCCGGTCGAGGCCGGCGTACAGCTGGTCGATCACCTGATGGGAGACGACGTTGACCTTGCCGTCGTCGAGGCGGAGGACGGCGACGTCGCCGTCGAGCTGGAAGCTGACCGGTTCGCCCATAGGAGCGCACGCTAGTGATTACGGTGCCGGTTCATGATCGTGGTGACGGCCAGGCTGCAGACCACCGACGACAAGCGCGACGAGTTCGTCAGCGTCGTGCAGGCGATGTGCCAGGCGTCGCGACAGGAGGCTGGCTGCCAGGGCTACCGGCTCTACGAGGACACCGGGCAGCCGAACAGGTTCCTCATCCTCGAGGAGTGGGACGACGACGCTGCGCTCCAGCAGCACTTCGCCGAACCCCACACGGGTGAGTTCATGGGCAAGGTGTTCGGGCTCGTCGTGGGAGAGGCCGACGCCAACTTCCACACGGTGGTGTCCACCCGCCGGCTCGGGCCGGGCGGGCTCGTCGACGCCTGATCAGTGACGACTTAGGCGGCGCGCTGCACCCAGCGGGCCGGCTGGCGGCGGCGCAGGTGCCAGAGGTCGATCTCGTCTGGCGCCTGGGGGATGTAGGGGGCGACCCGGTCGTCGATGTCGACGGTGCCACGAAACCATCGGATGACTGCCATGACGGACGCGGTGCCCGTAGTGCCCAATCCGGAAACCCTCAGCTGACCCCCGAACCCCGAGGCAATTCCGGTTCTCCTCACCTTTCTGTGGGTCGCTTCGATGGCAGCCCACACCGTTGCCGCGCTGACCCGACCCGGCGAGGTTGGGGGCATGCAGGTACCGGCACGGTGCACCGATGCCCCCAACCTGGCGACCCGCGGAGGTTGGGGGCGGGGACCGTCGAAATCCGATGGCTGGTGCCCCCAACCTTGGTGCCACGCGAGGTTCGGCGCACCACATGCCGGAATCGAGCATCCCATGCCCCCAACCACTCGTTCCCGCAGCTGTTGCGACGATGCTTAGAACCCGCCCACGCATGCGTGTGCCATTGCCTCAGGCCCGGCCGCGTGAGGTCGTGCCGCCGTCCCTCCCGGGAGCCGTCACGGCCCCTTGGTACCGTCGGCGTCATGGAGGCAGCTGGCAGGGTCATCGGCACTGACGATGCCACGCCGCTCGAGTTCTGGGTCGGTGTCGCGCCCGGCAGCTTCCTCCAGCTCGATGACGTCGTCGCCCTCGAGCGGCGGCTGCCCGGCGGCGACGAGGTCAAGATCTACGGGATCGTGACCCAGGTGCGGGCCCGTCACGAGGGCGCCCGGTTCGACAGCGATGTGTTCCTCATCGAGGACGGTCTCCTGCCGGCGGAGGTCAGCGAGGCCGCGCTGGTCCAGTCGACGAGGTTCGAGCCGGAGGTCTACGTGCCGCCGTTGCCGGGCGCCGAGGTGCGCAAGGCCACGGGCGACGAGCGGGACGAGGCGCTCTTCTTCGACGGCATGCGCAAGAAGCTCGCCGCCGGGTTGTCGCGCGATGACGAGCCGATCTACCTCAACCTCGAGTTCCTCGACGGCACGCGCGGCGCGCACG
>CAYSAC010000244.1:0-5131 GCA_964428815.1 uncultured Acidimicrobiaceae bacterium
TCGTGGCCGAGGGGTGCGGCGCCTGCGACTGGCAGCACGTCGACGCCTCGCACCAGCGCAGGCTCAAGGCCGGCATCCTCACGGACGCGCTGCGACGGATCGCGCGGATCGACGACGTCGACGTCGACCTCGGCCCGGACCTGCAGGCCACCGGCTACCGCACGACCGTTCGCGGCGTCGTCGACGCGGGCAGCTTCGGGTTCCGGCGCCGCCGCAGCCACGACCCAATCGCCGTGGATCCCTGCCTGGTCGCGCACCCGCTCCTCGCCGACCTCATCTCCCTCGGCCAGTTCGGTGACGCCACCGAGGTCACCTTGCGGGTTGGCGCGCGCACCGGCGAACGGCTCGCGCTGCTCGCGCCGTCAGCGGAGGGCGCCACGCTGCCCGACGACGTGCGCGTCGTCGGCGCCGACGCGCTTGCGAACGGCAAGCGCGCCTGGATCCACGAGGAGGTCGCGGGACGGCGCTACCGCATCTCGGCCCGGTCCTTCTTCCAAGGGCGACCGGACGGCGCCGAGGCGATGATCGATCTGGTGAGGGCCGCGCTGCCCGCCGACCTCGCTCCCGGGGGCACGCTCGTCGACCTCTATGCCGGCGTCGGCCTCTTCGCCGCCGCGCTGGGTGACGGTCTTCGCGTCATCGCGGTCGAGCACTCGGCGTCATCGATCGCCGACGCCCGCATCAACCTCTCCGATCGCGACGCCCGGATCGTGCAGTCGGACGTCGAGCGGTGGCGGCCGTCGCCTGCCGACGCGATCATCGCCGATCCGCCTCGCGCCGGCCTCGGTGCCGAGGGCGCACGGGTCGTCGCCGGCACCGGCGCCCGCGCCGTCGTGCTGGTGAGCTGCGATCCCGCGTCCCTCGGCCGTGACGCGAAGCTCCTGACCTCCGCCGGCTTCACGCTCGACGCGGTGACGCTGGTGGACCTCTTCCCCATGACGTCTCACATCGAGGTCGTCAGCAGCTTCCACCGCCCTTGATCGTCATCCAGGTCCGGGACCTGCACCGAACCACCACCGCATGAACGAGCAGGAGCTGCACGACGTGAGCGACGCCGCGCTCCTATTCGCGATCAGCCGGTACCAGCAGGAGGCGCTGGCCGAGGCGTACCGTCACCACGCGGGCGCCGTGTTCGCCCTCGCCCGCAGACTGCTGGCCGAGCCCACGCTCGCTGAGGAGATCGTGCAAGAGGTGTTCCTCCGGCTTTGGAACAACCCCGAGAAGTTCGACCCTGACCGCGGATCGCTGCGGTCCTACCTCCTCGCGCAGTGCCATGGTCGCTCGGTCGACCTGCTGCGGTCAGAGACCTCTCGCCGCAACCGCGAGGAGCGCGACCACCGGCGCACTGCCGAGTCCGGCTACGACCTCGAGCACGAGGTCCTCGACCTCGCGGTCGCCGATCGGATCAAGGCCGCGCTCGACAAGCTCGCGCCGCAGGAGCGCGAGGCGATCGCGCTCGCGTACTTCGCCGGTCTCACCTACCGCGAGGTCGCGTCCACGCTCGACCAGCCGGAGGGCACCGTGAAGAGCCGGATCCGCTCCGGGCTCAAGCGCCTTCGCAGCGAGCTGGCCGAAGCCGGACTGGGGTTGCCGTCATGAGGACGTTGTCCCACGAAGAGCTGCAAGAGCTGCTCGGCGCGTTCGCGCTCAACGCGACCGATCCCGAGGAGCGTGACGCGATCGAGCGCCACCTGGCCGAGTGCCCGAGGTGCCGGTCGGAGGTCGAGGACTTCCGTGAGGTGGCGGCCATGCTCTCGAGCTCTGGCGGCCCCGCGCCCGAAGGTGTGTGGGACCGCATCGCGGGCGCGCTCGAGGAGGCACCGCCGCCGCTGCGCCTGCCGCTCCCGTTGCCCGACGGCGTCACCGCCATCGGTCCCGCCAGGCGCACGGTCAGCCTCCGTGCTGCGGGCGCGCTCGCGGTCGCCGCCGCGATCGTGATCGCGGTGCTCGGCTTCGGCTTGGTGCGCGACGACACGGCACCTGAGGTCGCGAGCGGTGACGCGCTCGTCAGGGCCGCCCACCTCGCGCTGAACGACCTGGACGCGGTCGAGGCCGAGCTCATCTCCGACGACGGCCGGCTCCGGGCGACGGCGGTGCTGCTGCCGACCGGGCAGGGCTACCTGCTTGCCGACGTGCTTCCCGCGCTCGACGAGAGCCGCACCTACCAGCTGTGGGGCGCGGGCCCCGGCCCGGTCGTGTCGCTCGGCGTCCTCGGCAACGAGCCCGGAGTGGTCCCGTTCACCGCGGCCGGCGGTGTGGAGCTGCTGATGATCACCGAGGAGGACGCCGGGGGTGTGGCCGTCTCCTCCAACGACCCGGTGATGCAGGCCACCGTCAGCTGAAGGCGGCTTCGACGGCCTTCGTGTCGAGGTACTCGTCGATGCGAGTGATCCGACCGTCGGCGACCTTGGCCACGATGCACGCGTGCAGCTCGAGCGAGCGGTCGCCGGGCGCGGTGCCGCGCAGGACGTGCTGCTGCACGAACCCATCGGAGGTGGCCTGCACGCGGATGTCCTCGTAGCGGAGGTCCGCGATGTTGCGAGCCATCCAACCCAGCACGCCGAGCGTCTGAGCGACCGGTTGGTCGTGGCGATCGAGGTTGTGCCACACGACGGCGTCATCGGCGAAGCAGCCGGCAACCGCCTGGGCGTCGCCTGCCACGATGGCGGTGAACAGTCGTCTGGCCAGCGCGAGGGTGTCCTCCACGGGCGGAGCATACGGGTACCGTCGGGCGATGGTCGCCCCCACGCCCCTGGCCCGGCAGCCTGTCCCGTGGCGTGCGATCTGGGCCGCCATCGGATCGGTGGCGCTGGCCTTCGTCGCGTACAAGCTCTACCTGTCGATCACGCGCATCGTGACCCTGCTGGCGGTCGCGGCGTTCTTCACGATCGTGCTGACGCCTGCTGTCGACGCGCTCGAGCACCGAGTTCGCATGCGGCGCGGCTTCGCGACCACGGTCGTGTTCCTCGTCGGCCTCGGGCTGCTCGCCGGCATGCTCTACGCGTTCATCCGCCCCCTCGTGGACCAGGCGTCGACGTTTTCGTCCGACCTGCCCGGCTACGTCGAGGACGCCAAGGACGGCGAGGGTCCGATCGGCAGCATCATCCGCCGGTACAACCTCCAGGACTACGTCGCTGACAACGAGGACCGGCTGCGAGACAGCGTGAGCAACCTCGGCGCGCCCGCGCTGGACCTCGCCCAGTCCGTGTTCGCCGGCGTCTTCGCCGCGGTGACGATCATGGTGCTCGTCTTCCTCATGCTTCTCGAAGGGCCGAACATCTCCTCCGCCGCGCTCGAGCTGGTGCCCGACCGACGCCGCGAGCGGGTGCGCCGCGTCGCGGTGGACGCTTCAAGAGCCGTGTCCGGCTACGTGTTCGGCAACCTGGTCATCAGCGTCATCGCGGGGACCGCGGCGTGGACGGTGCTCGCCGTCATGGGCGTGCCCTACGCGGGTGTGCTCGGTCTCTTCGTCGCGTTCGCCGACCTCATCCCGATGGTCGGAGCGACGCTCGGCGCCGTGCCGACGATCGGCTTCGCGTTCTTGCACTCCACGACCGCGGGCGTCGTCGCGTTGGTGTTCTTCATCGTGTACCAGCAGTTCGAGAACCACGTGCTGCAGGTGTCGATCATGTCCCGCACGGTGAACGTGAACCCGCTCACGGTCCTCATCAGCGTGCTGATCGGGGTGGAGCTCTTCGGCCTGCTCGGCGCGCTCCTCGCCATCCCCGTCGCCGGGATCATCCAGGTCGTCGCGCGCGACCTCTTCGACGAGCGCCAGGGCCGCCTGAAGCCAGAGCCCACGGTCGGGACCGACGAGGTCCCCCTGTCGGAGGCCCCCACCACCTGAGGCGGGTAATGACAGGTTGCGCGAGGCCTGGCTGTCGTTGTCGTGCCGCTTGCGCTCTACGTCGGAGTTCAAGCCTCCCTCTCTAGCGCACGAACCCGGCGAGAGATGCCGGCGAAGGTCGAACGTGCGCTCGCTGAGCACGACCTTCGCGTGCACCAACACTACGAAACCTGAGGCGGGCGCGAGACGGCCGCCGGTCGCCCGGCGGCCGCTCTTCGTACGCCCCCCGGGACTCGAACCCGGAACCTGTGGATTAAGAGTCCATTGCTCTGCCAATTGAGCTAGAGGCGCATGGAACCGTTGAGCCTACAGCGGGTCGCGGCCGCCGGACCACAGGCCCGGCGGCCGCAAGTGGGGTGACCGAGGGGACTTGAACCCCCGACCTCCAGGGCCACAACCTGGCGCTCTAACCGAGCTGAGCTACGGCCACCACGTGAGCCGCCGAGTCTAGGCGGCGCTGTGACCAGCGTCTCGTTGACATCGGGGCGCAAACAGTTACTGTGGGTAACACGTCGTCACCCGCCAGGAGGCCCCCGTGACCGCACTCGACACCGAGATCACCAGCGACAGCTTCGACGCCCTCGTGGCGCGGCTCAGCGAGCAGTCCATCCGGCCCGACAAGCACTTCGACGCCTACGTCGACGTGCCCTGGGACGAGCATCCGATCGACCCCACCGACGCGCGCTGGGAGCTCTTCGAGACCGACCCGCTCGCCCGCACCGAGTGGTACCGGTCGCTGCCCCAGGAGACCCGCGCCCGCATCGGTCTGCACATGGTCGTGTCCAAGATGAAGACGGGCCTGCAGTTCGAGGGCGTCCTCAAGCGGGGACTGCTCGAGTACGCCGCGGGCCTGCCGAACAACAGCCCCGAGTTCCGCTACGCCTACCACGAGGTCATCGAGGAGGCGCAGCACAGCCTGATGTTCCAGGAGTTCGTCAACCGGTCCGGCATCGACGTCGCCGGCATGCCCCGCCGCGCCGAGATCGGCTCGCGCCGCGTGATCAAGATGGGGCGCCGGTTCCCCGAGCTGTTCTTCATCTTCGTTCTCGGCGGTGAGGACCCGGTCGACCACCTCCAGCGAGAGGCGCTCAAGAACAAGGGCAACCTGCACCCGCTGCTCGAGCGCATCATGCGCATCCACGTGACGGAGGAGGCGCGCCACCTGTCCTTCGCCCGCCACTGGCTGAAGCGCCGGGTCCCCAAGCTCAACCCGATCAAGAGGAGCATCCTCGCCATCGGCGCGCCGTTGATCCTCGGTGAGATGGGCGGGCTCATGATGAAGCC
>CAYSAC010000245.1:0-5129 GCA_964428815.1 uncultured Acidimicrobiaceae bacterium
CCCCGCGCTGGCGCAGGCCGACCTCGGCTTGGCCATGGGCACGGGCACCGACGTCGCGATCGAGGCCAGCGACCTCACGCTCGTCCGCGGTGACCTGCGCGTTGCTGCCGACGCGATCCGTCTCAGCCGCCGGACCCTCGCGACCATCAAGGCCAACCTGTTCTGGGCGTTCGCCTACAACGTGGCCGCCATCCCCCTGGCGGCAAGCGGTCGCCTCGATCCGATGTACGCGGGCGCAGCGATGGCACTGTCCAGCGTCTTCGTCGTGTCCAACAGCCTCCGTCTGCGCCGCTTCAGCTAGTGACCTGGATGCGCGGTGGGTCGGGCACCACAGGAGTGGTGCCTTCGCTCGCGGCGACATCGACCTCACGACCCCGCGCGACCACGCGGTCCAGCAGCGACCGAGACTCGCCGTCGAGCAGGGCGAGGTCGTCGGAGATGAGCGCCATGCCGCCCGACGATGCGACGGCGTCGGCCCACGCGCGGACCGCGTCCGCGGGCATGCGCGTCTCGGTCGTGCGAAGCATGAGACAGTCGGGGTCGTTGAGCCAGAGGCGGCGATGCATGAACGCCCGCGCCGCGGTCGCGCGCCACGCATTGAGGGTCGACGGCTCGGCGCCGACGTAGCCAGGGGGTCGCCACTGGTCGGTCTGCGGCTCCCACCACGGGGCAACGTCCGGGCCGATGCGCATGCCGTCGACCGCGCCGATCGTCGCGCCGAGCGGGGCGCCGCAGCCGAGGATGAAGGCGTCGTCGCCGGCGCCGCGCCGGATCGCGTCGAAGCCAGCCCTCACCCGCTCGGCCGGTGTCATATTCGGATTGGCGTAGGTGCCGTCGAGGCTCGGCGCGTAGGTGAAGTCGAGCTTGAGGTACCGCCAACCGCGAGCCACCAGCGCGGCGGCGGTTGCCTCGAGGTGGGCCAGCACCTCGGGGTTGGAGGTGTCGAGGGTCCAGGTGCTGCCGCCCCAGCCGGGGTTGACCATCCCGACGAGCGGCTTGCTGCCGTCGCCCCACCCCGCGATCCAGTCCGGGTGCTCGGCCGCCAGCCGCGAACGTGGCCCGGCGATGAACGGAGCGATCCAGATCCCCGGGGTCAGGCCCGAAGCGGTGATGTCCCGCGCGAGCGCGTCGAGGCCGGACGGGAACCCCTCGTTCGTCTCGAGCCAGTCGCCGATGTCGGCCTGGTAGCCGTCGTCGACCTGGAAGACGTCAAAGGGCCACTGGTCGGCGAGCGCGAGGTTGGCGCGCACGTCGGCCTCGGTGACGTCGTGGAAGTAGTGGTACCACGAGCACCAGCCGACCTGGAACGGCGACGAGGCGCGTGCCTGGCCGGCGGCGCCTGCCCGCACCGCCCACCGCGCGAGCAGCTCGTGCCTGTCCCCCTCGGCGTCGACGACGACCGCGTGCAGCGCTCGCTGCGCGCCAGGTGCCAGCTCTGCGCCTCCGAGGAACGCCTCTGCGCACAGCTCGATGCCACCGCTGGGAGATCGCCGGATCCGCAGCGTCCCGTCGTGGGCACGCCCATCGACGAAGCCGACCGCGGTGACGGTGCTGCCGTCGTCGAGCACGGTCACCTGCTCGGATCGCAGCTCGTCCTCGGCGGCGACGTCGGAATCAGCGTGGTGCATGCCGCGTGACAGCCAGATGGACCCGGCGGTGCGCGACGGGTCCTGGTCCACGCCGAAGGTCGCGACATCGGTCTCGGACCACGACTGGTAGCCGTGGCGGAGCACGCGGAGCGGTCCGGCGACGTCATCGACGCGGAAGACCAGCCCGACGGCGCGCACCCGCACGGCCTCGTCGCCTCGGTTGGCGACCGCCCAGCCCACCTCGGACGGCGATCGACCGATGCCGACCAGCACCTCGAGGGGGCCGAGCCCGACCGGTCCGCCGCCCGCGACGGGCGCTGACACGGAGGACCCGTCGGCCAACCGGGCCTCGAGGCGGTGGGGTCGTACGAGCACCACCCGACGGTAGCCAGCCGAAAGTAACTAGTTCTTCGCTCAAGTTCCGGCTCGGTGCGGCCGATGGTCACGTCGTGGCGGACTCAAGGGCGAGAACAAGAATGACCGTGCGGCGACGCTTCGCGGCAGCGTTCGTGCTGGTGACGAGCATGTTCGGGCTGGTCGAGCTGGCGATGGCGCCGGCCGTCTCGGCCTCCAGCGTGCCGACGTCGGCCGAGGCCGAGATGCTCAACAAGGTCAATTCGGACCGACAGGCCAGCGGCCTCGCGCCGATGGGCGACGACGGCGCGGCAGCCGCGCTCGCCAGGCGCTGGGCGAAGACGATGGGCGACAGCGGATCGCTGCGCCACAACCCCAACCTCCACAGCGACGTGAGCCGAGAGGTCACCAACCAGTGGACCCGAGTCGGCGAGAACGTCGGCATGGGCAGCAGCGCGAGCAGCGTCTACGGCATGTTCATGGGCAGCTCGGCTCACCGCGCCAACATCATGGGTGACTACAACCGCATCGGGGTTGGCGCCTACCGCGACGACGCCGGACGGATGTGGGTCACGATCGTCTTCGTCAAGGGCCCGGACCTCGCTCACCCCGCGGCGGCGCCGTTCCCGTCCTTCAGCGAGGGCGTGAACCGCCAGTACCTCGACTTCCTCGGGCGCAGCAGCGATCTCAGTGGCCTCGGCTTCTGGCACAGCGGCCTCTCCGGCGGCACCGTCGACGAGACCGGCCTGGTCCAGGCGTTCCTCGACTCCAACGAGTTCGGCGCCACGGCCTCGCCTGTCGTGCGGCTCTACTTGGCCTACTTCCGGCGCATCCCCGACTACGGCGGCCTCACCTACTGGATCTCGGAGCACCGTGGCGGCATGAGCCTCACGGCCATCTCCGACCAGTTCGCCCAGTCGCAGGAGTTCCGCGGCACCTACGGCTCGCTGAGCGACAGCCAGTTCGTCGACCGGGTCTACACCAACGTCCTCGGCCGGCCCGCTGACAGCGAGGGCCAGGCGTACTGGACCGACCAGCTGCGGAGCGGACGCCTCACGCGCGGCGGGATGATGGTGGGCTTCTCGGAGTCAGCGGAGAACCGAGGGGGCACCGACGCCAACGTCGACGTGATCGTCACCTACGTCGGCATGCTGCGGCGCAGCCCCGACCAGAGCGGCTACGCCTACTGGGTCGACCAGGCCAAGAAGGGCGGGCTCCGCCAGCTCATCGGCGGCGTCCTCGGCAGCACCGAGTACGGCAAGCGCACCAACACCGGCGCCTCCTGAGCCTCCTGCCCTGACGACCCGAGCCGCGTTCTTGCGGCAGATGTCGACGGTCCTCGTCGATAAGTGCCGCAAGAACCGCGTGGTCGGCTGGCCTGACGACCGTCGGGCGCCAGGTCACTAGCCTCCCGGCCATGCCCGAGGTCCCGACCTACACGCCCGCGCACGGGCTGCTCGCAGGCAAGGTCGTCCTGGTCACCGCGGCTGCTGGCACCGGCATCGGCTTCGCGACCGCCCAGCGGTGCGCGGACGAGGGAGCGACGGTCGTCATCTCCGACACCCACGAACGTCGGCTGGGCGAGGCCGCTGAACGGCTCGGCGGTCCGCTCGCGGTTCCCTGCGATGTCACCGACGAAGCGCAGGTGCAGGCGCTCATCGCCACTGCCATCGAGACCCACGGCGCGATCGACGTCCTCGTGAACAACGCCGGCCTCGGAGGCACGGCGCCCATCATCGAGATGACCGACGAGCAGTGGAACAAGGTGCTCGACGTGACGCTCACGGGCACGTTCCGCTGCACCAGAGCCGCGCTGCGCCACATGGTCGAGCGCGGGCGGGGTGTGATCGTGAACAACGCGTCGGTGCTCGGCTGGCGCGCGCAGGAGGGGCAGGCGCACTACGCCGCGGCCAAGGCCGGGGTGATGGCCCTCACGAGGTGCGCCGCGGTCGAGGCCGCGCCGGCAGGCGTGCGCGTCAACGCGGTCGCGCCGAGCCTGGCGATGCACCCCTTCCTCGCGAAGGTGACGACCGACGAGGTGCTCGACGAGCTGACGGCGCGGGAGGCGTTCGGTCGAGCCGCGGAACCGTGGGAGGTCGCAACCGTGATCGCGTTCCTCGCCAGCGACTACTCGACCTACATGACCGGTGAGGTCGTGAGCGTGTCCAGCCAGCACCCGTGAGCCGGGTCTTCGAATCGCTGGACGAGGTGCGGGCGGCGGTCGGCGAGCACCTGGGCGTGAGCGCGTGGGTGGTCGTGGACCAGGCGCGGCTCGATCACTTCGCCGAGGCGGTGGACGGTGGTGAGCTGGCGAAGCCCTACCTCGCCCTCGCGCTCTCGAACCTGTTCCTCCCCGAGATCGTGGAGGTGCGGGGCGCCTCGCTCGGCGTGAACTACGGCACCGGCGTGGTCCGGTTCCCAGGGCTGATCGCGCCGGGCGCGAGGGTGCGGGGCCGAGCTGACCTCGTCGCGGTGGAGGAGATCGCCGGCGGCATCCAGACCACGATGGCCATCACGGTCGAAGCCGACGGTGGCGACCCGGTGTGCACGGTCGAGGCGCTCAGTCGCTTCCTCGCCTGAACAGCGCGAGCCCGACGAAGGAGATCACGCCTCCCGCGATGAACGCGCCGGGCTCGGCCGTGAGCGCCACGATCACGCCGAAGAGCAGCGCGCCGAGCCCCTGGGAGATGTCGAAGAACAAGGTGAAGGTCCCGACGGCGTGGCTGCGCTCGTTCTCGGGCGCTGTGTCCACGACCAGCGGGAACAGCGACGGGTACAGCAGCGAGACGCCCAGCGCGTACACGACCGTCGACGCGTACAGGCCCGTCGCGCTCTGGAACGCACCCATCGCGAGGAGGCCACTCCCCTGGAGGACGAGCGCGGCGCTGACGCCCCGCCGCGCGCCGAGCCGGTCCGGCAGCCTCGCCGCGAAGATCCGGACGGCGAGCACCACCGCTGCGTAGGTCCCCAGCACCCCGGCGGCGCCGTGCAGCCCAACGTCGTCGACGTAAAGTGGCACGAACGCCGAGAACCCGGCGAAGGCGCTGGTGCTGCAGGCGAGGACTATCCCGGGGCGGATCGCGTCGGGGTGGAGCAGCCGGCGCCGCACGCTCGGATCGTGTTCGACCGGCGCGGGCCGGCCGCGGGGCATGGCGGCACCGAGCGCGGCGCCGGCGAGGCACAGCA
>CAYSAC010000246.1:0-5127 GCA_964428815.1 uncultured Acidimicrobiaceae bacterium
GGATGCTCGGCGCCGACCCCTCCGAGGTCGACGGCGCCCGCGTCGACCGGCGCGTCGTGATGCGGGTGTGGGAGTTCGCGAGGCCCTACCGGCGCATGCTCGTCGGCTTCCTGGCGACGATCATCGGCGCCGCGCTGCTGAGCCTCGGGCCGCCGCTCCTCTTCCGGACGATCCTCGACGAGGCGATCCCGGCCAAGGACCGGGGCCAGCTGAACCTGCTCGCGGCGATCATCGTCCTGGTTGCGATCGGCGACGCCGCTCTGGCGCTGGCCGAGCGCTGGTGGTCGGCACGGATCGGCGAGGGCGTCATCTTCGACCTGCGGGTGGCGCTGTTCGACCACGTGCAGCGCATGCCGATCGCGTTCTTCACTCGGACCCAGACCGGCGCGCTGACGAGCCGGATGAACAACGACGTCATCGGCGCGCAGCGCGCGCTCACGGGCACGCTCGGGTCCGTGGTGTCCAACGTCGTCGTCCTCGTCACGACCCTCGTCGCCATGGCCGCGCTCGAATGGCACCTCACGCTGCTCGCCCTCGTCCTGCTGCCGCTCTTCATCGTCCCCGCCAAGCGGGTCGGCCGCCGGCTGCAGGTGATCGCCCGCCAGCAGATGGACCTCAACGCCTCGATGAACACGACGATGATCGAGCGCTTCAACGTCGCTGGCGCGTTGCTCGTCAAGCTGTTCGGCCGAGCCGACGATGAGGAGCGCGACTTCGCCCACCGCGCTGACGGCGTGCGCGCCGCGGGCGTGAAGGCCGCGGTCTACGGACGCACGTTCTTCGTCGCGCTGAGCCTCGTCGGCGCGGTCGGCGTCGCCGCGGTCTACTGGGTCGGCGGCCTGCTCGTGATCTCCGGGTCGCTGTCCGTCGGCACGCTCGTCGCGATGGCCGCGTTCGTCCTCCGCATCTATGGGCCGCTCACCGCGCTCACCAACGCCCGCATCGACGTGATGACCGCGTTCGTGTCGTTCGACCGCGTGTTCGAGGTGCTCGACGCGCCCAACCCGATCGAGGATCGGCCCGGCGCGTACGACCTCGTCGCGCTGAGAGGGCTCGTCGAGCTCGAGCACGTGTCGTTCCGCTACCCGACTGACGCAGTGCTGGCGTCGCTCGAGGCTGAGGGTGCAGCCGCGGCCTCCCACGTTCCCGGCGTGCTCGTGCTCCGTGACGTGAGTGCGCGCATCGAGCCGGGCCAGCTCGTCGCGCTGGTCGGACCATCAGGCGCGGGCAAGACCACGATCAGCCACCTGGTACCGCGGCTGTACGACGTGACCGACGGCGCCGTGAAGGTCGACGGGCACGACGTCCGTGACCTCACCCAGGCGAGCTTGCGCGCCGCCATCGGTGTCGTCAGCCAGGACGCGCACCTGTTCCACGACTCTGTGGCCTCGAACCTGCGCTACGCCCGGCCGACCGCGACCGACGACGAGCTCGTCGCTGCGTGCAAGGCGGCCCAGATCCACGACGTGCTCGCCGCGCTGCCCGATGGCTACGACACCATCGTGGGTGAGCGCGGCTACCGCCTCTCCGGTGGCGAGAAGCAGCGGCTGGCCATCGCCAGGATGCTGCTGAAGGACCCGGCCGTCGTCATCCTCGACGAGGCGACGAGCCACCTCGACTCCGAAAACGAAGCTGCGGTGCAGCGCGCCCTCGCGGAGGCGCTCGCCGGGCGGACGAGCCTCGTCATCGCCCACCGGCTCTCGACGATCACCGCGGCCGACCAGATCCTCGTCGTCGACGAGGGCCGCATCGTCGAGCGGGGCGACCACGACGAGCTGCTCGCCCGCGGCGGCCTCTACGCGGAGCTGTACCGCACGCTCATCCGGGCCGACGTCGAACCGGTGCTCTGACGCACCACTAGCGCGCCGGGACCCGCCCCGAGGGGCGGGTCCCGTCCGCATCGGTCCCTCCGAGATCGCCCCTGAGGGCCCCGCCGTGCGCTTGGTGGGCCCGGCCCAGCCCGGTCCCACTCTTGATAACTGACGAGGGCGTCAGGTCTTGCGGTCGGATCTGATGATCAGCCGATCTCCTGGCGCAGCCAGGCGATGTCGTCCTTGCGGCCCTGCTCAGCCGTCTCGCAGATGACCGGCGCGCCGGCGGCAGCGACGGTGGCGACGAGCAGCTCGGGCTCGATCGTCCCCCGCCCGAGGTTCTCGTGGCGGTCCCGGCCCGACCCGGCCGGGTCCTTGGAGTCGTTGCAGTGGACAAGGTCGATGCGCCCGGTGATCGCTCGGATGCGGTCGACCGCGCCGAGCAGGGCTTCGCCGGCGGCGTGGGCGTGGCACGTGTCGAGGCAGAAGCCGATGCCAAGGTCGCCGATGCGGTCCCACAGGCGGCCGATCGTGTCGAAGTGCCGGGCCATGGCGTGGTCGCCACCCGCGGTGTTCTCCAAGTAGATCGGGACCTCGGTCTCGATCTGCTCGAGCGCCTTGCGCCACCGCACGAACCCCTCGTCCACGTCGGTCTCGTCGGCGACGTGCCCGCCGTGGACGATCACGGCGACGGCACCGATCTCCGCCGCGGCGGTGCAGCTCTGCTGGAGGATCTTGCGGCTCGGGATCCTGATGCGGTTGTTGGCGGACGCGACGTTGATGAGGTACGGCGAGTGGACGTAGATCGGCACGGGGCTCGCGCGCAGGGCCTCGATGTCGTCGCGGGGCGGCGGCGCCTTCCACGACTGCGGGTCGCCGAGGAAGATCTGCACGCAGTCGGCACCCTCTGCGGCAGCAGCGCCGAGGGGGTCACCCTGACCGACGTGAGATCCGATGAGCATCGCCCGATCGTAGGTGGCTGGTGTTGAACGTCGGTCGACGAGACGGTGTGCCACGCGTTCGACACCAGTCACCTAGGTGGCGGTTGCAGTCGCCATCATACCCCCCTAGGGTATCTGGCATGGCAGTCGGCTACAGCACCAACAAGGCGGATCACCTGAAGCGGCTGCGCCGCATCGAGGGCCAGGTCCGCGGGCTCCAGCGCATGATCGAGGACGAGACGTACTGCATCGACGTCCTCACCCAGGTCTCCGCTGCAACCAGCGCGCTGCAGAGCGTCGCGATCGGGCTCCTCGACGAGCACCTCCACCACTGCGTGACCGAGGCGATCGAGGCCGGCGGTCCCGGCGGCCGGGACAAGGTCGACGAGGCGACCAAGGCGATCGCGCGGCTGGTGCGATGAGCGTCCACGTCGACCTTCCGATCACGGGCATGACGTGCTCGTCGTGCGCGGCGCGCATCGAGAAGCAGCTGAACGGGCTCGACGGTGTGTCCGCGTCGGTGAACTACGCGACGGAGCGGGCGAGCGTGGAGTTCGACGATCGCGCCGTCAGCGCGACCGACCTCGTCACCGCCGTCGAGGGACTCGGCTACGGCGCCGCGCTCCCGACCGACAGCCACCGCGGGCACGAGCACGACCACGGCGACGAACCCACGCTGCGGCTGCGGCTCGTCGTCTCGGCCGCGCTCTCGATCCCCGTCGTCGCCATGTCGATGATCACGAGCCTCCAGCCGGAGCGCTGGCAGTGGTTCGCGCTGGCGCTGGCAACTCCGGTCGCAACGTGGGGCGCGTGGCCGTTCCACCACGCTGCACTCGTGAACCTCCGCCACCGGGCCACGACGATGGACACGCTGATCTCCCTCGGCGTGGTCGCGGCGATGGGGTGGTCGATCTGGGCATTGGTCTGGGGCCACGCCGCGGAGCCCGTCGCCCACGGCCACGGCGAGCGGCCCCACGTCTACCTCGAGGTCGCGGCCGGCGTGACCACGTTCCTGCTCGCGGGCCGGTTCTTCGAGGCGAGAGCCAAGCGGCGAGCCGGCGCCGCGTTGGAGGCGCTGCTGGCGCTCGGCGCCAAGGAGGCGACGCTCCTTGTGGACGGTGCCGAGCGGCGCGTGCCGATCGCGGAGCTCGCCGTCGGTGACAGATTCGTCGTGCGCCCCGGCGAGAAGATCGCGACCGACGGTGTCGTCGAGGAGGGCACCTCCGCGGTCGACGCGTCGCTCGTCACCGGTGAGAGCGTGCCCGTCGAGGTGGCTCCCGGTGACGCCGTCACCGGTGCGACGATCAACGCCGGTGGCCGGCTGGTGGTGCAGGCGACGCGAGTCGGTGGCGACACCGTCGTCGCGCAAATAGCGCGGCTCGTCGAGCGGGCGCAGTCGGGCAAGGCGCCTGTGCAGCGGCTGGCCGACCGGATCTCTGCGGTGTTCGTCCCGGTGGTCTTGGTACTCGCGCTGGCGACGCTGCTCGGCTGGCTCGCGTCGGGCTCGTTCGCGACGGACGCATTCACCGCCGCGGTCGCGGTCCTGATCATCGCCTGCCCTTGCGCGCTCGGGCTGGCGACGCCCACCGCGCTGCTCGTGGGGACGGGGCGGGGTGCGCAGCTCGGCATCGTCATCAAGGGCCCTGAGGTCCTCGAGTCGACGCGGCGGGTCGACACCGTCGTCCTTGACAAGACCGGCACGGTCACCACCGGTTCGATGCGCGTGGAGGACGTCGTCGGCGAGCCCGGCGCGGCAAGGCTCGTCGCTGCCGTCGAAGCCGCGTCGGAGCACCCGATCGGTCGCGCCATCGCCGCCACCCTGGACGCGCCGGCGCGGGTCGAGGCGTTCGCCAACCGGCCAGGCCTGGGTGTGGAGGGGACCGTCGAGGGCACGCGGGTCATCGCCGGACGCCCCGCGCTCCTCGCGGCCGAGGGGATGGCCATACCGGCCCCGCTCGCTGACGCCGTCCGGGCCGCGGAGGCGCAAGGCCGCACCGCCATTGCCGGCGGGTGGGACGGGGAGGCGCGCGTCGTCTTCGTCGTCGCCGACGCGATCAAGCCGACGAGCGCTCAGGCGGTGGCCGAGCTGCGCCGACTCGGGCTCAGGCCCGTGTTGCTCACCGGTGACAACGCCACCACCGCGCGGGCAGTCGCGTCCGCGGTTGGCATCGACGAGGTCGAGGCCGAGGTGCTGCCGGCGGACAAGGTCGCGGTCGTCCAGCGCCTGCAGCGCGAGGGCCGCGTGGTCGCCATGGTGGGTGACGGCGTCAACGACGCCCCCGCGCTGGCGCAGGCCGACCTCGGCTTGGCCATGGGCACGGGGACCGACGCCGCGATCGAGGCCAGCGACCTCACGCTCGTCCGCGGTGACCTGC
>CAYSAC010000247.1:0-5124 GCA_964428815.1 uncultured Acidimicrobiaceae bacterium
GCGTGGCGAAGTAGCGGTAGGCGACGTCGATCGTGATGCCCTGCTCGCGCTCGGCCCGCAGCCCGTCGGTGAGCAGCGCGAGGTTCGTGTACTCGTCACCGCGCTCACGTGATGTGCGCTCGACCGCCTCGAGCTGGTCCTCGAAGATCGCCTTCGAGTCGTAGAGCAGCCGCCCGATGAGCGTCGACTTGCCGTCGTCGACCGACCCCGCGGTGGCAAAGCGAAGCAGCTCGGCCACTTAGAAATATCCCTCGCGCTTGCGATCTTCCATGCCTGCTTCGGAGATGCGGTCATCGGCACGAGTCGCGCCGCGCTCGGTGAGGCGAGTGGCCGCGACCTCGATGATGACGTCCTCGACCGTCGCGGCCGGCGACTCGACGCAGCCCGTGCACGTGGCATCGCCGACTGTGCGGAACCGCACCATCGCCTCGAACGACTCCTCGCCGGCTCCGGGTGCCAGGTACGGGTTGACCGCCAGCAGCATGCCGTCACGCCTGAACACCTGCCGGTGGTGCGCGTAGTAGATCGACGGGATCTCGATGCCGTCGTCGGCGATGTACTGCCAGATGTCGAGCTCGGTCCAGTTGGACAGCGGGAAGACGCGGATGTGCTCGCCCTTGCGGTGACGGCCGTTGTAGAGGCTCCACAGCTCGGGCCGCTGGTTCTTCGGATCCCATTGCCCGAAGTCATCCCTGAAGCTGAAGACTCGCTCCTTGGCGCGGGCCTTCTCCTCGTCTCGACGAGCACCGCCGAAGACCGCGTCGAAGCGCTGCTCCTCGATGGCCCGCAGCAGCGTCACCGTCTGGAGCCGGTTGCGACTCGCGCCACGGCCGGTCTCCTCGACCACACGGCCGGCGTCGATGTCGTCCTGCACCGACGCCACCACCAGCCGGGCACCGACCTCTGCGACGCGCTTGTCCCGGAAGGCCAGCACCTCCTCGAAGTTGTGGCCCGTGTCGATGTGCATCACCGGGAACGGGATGCGAGCGGGGCTGAACGCCTTCTCTGCGAGGCGCAGCATCACGATGGAGTCCTTGCCACCGGAGAAGAGCAGCACGGCCCGCTCGAACTCGGCCGCCACCTCACGGATGATGTGGATCGCCTCGGCCTCGAGGGCCCGCAGGTGCGACAGCTCGTAGGCGGCGGACATGGAAGAGACAAGGCTAAAGGTGACCAACTAGGTAAGCAATTGCAGAAGCGCTACTACCATCCGGCCGTGCCCACCGCCGACGACCACGCCCTCGCCGCCCGGCTCGCGGGCGAGGCCGGCGCCATGCTCCTCGCGCTGCGCGACGAGCTGGTCGAGGAAGCCGAGCGGCGGGTGGAGGGCGACCGGCGGGCCCACGAGCTGCTGATGGCCGGGCTCGCGGCCGCGGTGCCTGCCGACGCCGTGCTGTCCGAGGAGGGCAAGGACGGCGAGGCCCGGCTCAGCGCGGCCCGCACCTGGATCATCGATCCGCTCGATGGCACCCGCGAGTTCGGCGAAGGCCGCGACGACTGGGCTGTGCATGTCGCGCTGGTCGAGGGGGGAGACGCCGTGGCCGGCGCCGTGGCCCTTCCGGCCAGAGGGCTCGTGCTCGCCAGTGATCCCCCGCCGCCGCGGCTCGACCAGCCGGTTCCGTCACGACCGCGCGTCCTGGTGAGCCGCAGCCGGCCGCCGACGGAGGCCACCGCGATCGCGCAAGCGCTCGGCGGTGACCTCGTGCCCCTCGGTTCGGCCGGCGCGAAGGCGATGGCGGTCGTGCTCGGCGAGGCCGACGTCTACGCCCACGCCGGCGGCCAGTACGAGTGGGACTCGTGCGCGCCCGTCGCGGTGGCCGCCGCCGCCGGGCTCCACGTCTCACGGCTCGACGGATCGCGGCTTCGCTACAACAACCTCGACCCGTATCTGCCGGACCTCCTGATCTGCAGGCGCGAGCTGGCCGACGCCGTGATCGAGGCAGCCCGAGCGTGAGTGCGCAGCCCACCGTCCTGTCCGAGACGGCGGACGGCGTCGCGCTGATCACGCTGTCGCGGCCGCACCGGTTGAACGCGTGGACGGGGCGCATGCACTCCGAGTACCGCGCCGCGCTGGCGGCGGCCGAGGACGACCCTGCCGCGCGGGTCGTCGTCGTCACCGGCGCCGGGCGAGGGTTCTGCGCTGGCGCTGACGCGCGGGCGCTCGACAGCCACGTCGAGAAGGGCGCCTACGACGACGGCGTGCTGGGCGAGATCGCGACGCCCGGCTACGGCGTGCGACCAGAGTTCGACCACGCGTTCGCCTACCACTTCGGGCTGGCGATGCCCGTCATCGCTGCCATCAACGGGCCCGCAGCCGGGGTGGGCCTGGTGCTGGCCTGCTACGCGGACATCCGCTTCGCCGCCGCTGGCGCCAAGCTCACGACCTCCAACGGGCGCCTCGGCCTGCCCGCGGAGTACGGCCTGTCCTGGGTGCTGCCGCGGCTCGTCGGCATTGGCCACGCCGCCGACCTGCTGCTGTCGAGCCGCGTGCTCCTCGCTGAGGAGGCGGCCGCGATCGGCCTGGTGAACCAGGTCCTGCCACCGGACGAGCTGCTGCCCCACACCCTCGCCTACGCGAAGGCGATGGCGAGCGAGATCAGCCCGTCCTCGCTGCGCGAGGTCAAGCGCCAGCTCTACGCCGACCTCCACGGCGACGTCGGCACCGCGGTGGCCACCAGCGAGGCCCTCCTCGAGCGCATGGTGCGCGAGCCCGACTTCGTCGAGGGCGCCACCGCGCTCAACGAGAAGCGCCCCCCTCGTTTCGGCTGACATCAGGGGCGCTATCCGCCCTAAACCTCAGCCGAAAGCAGCCCGGACGTGCCCGGCAACGACGCGGGCGCCATCGCCGATGACGATCGTGTAGTGGTTCACGTCGTCGACGTCGACCACATCGGTGACCGTCGGCCAGCGCAGGCACAGCTCGTCCAGCACCTCGCGCGAGTAGAGCGGGACACCGTCGTCGAGCCCGCGAGGCGCTCGCAGGAAGACCGCGGGCTGCCCGATCCGGTCGATCGCGTCGCGCACAACCGGATCCGTCAGCTGCTCGGTCGCGTCACCCGTGACCGCGTCCACCGAGACGCTCGATCTCAGCTCCGGCGGCTCACCCACCAGGTCGTGGTCGATGTAGGCCTCGACATCGTCGTTCCACCGGCCCCCACTGAGCGCGGGGTGGGCTCGCCAGAAGTCGACGTACGCGTCGCGCGACTCGAAGGTCATGGCGAGCCGGGCCATCGACGAGCCCAGCACCGCTTGCAGCAGCTGCTCGACCGTGAAGCCCTCGGGGATCGGCAGGGCGACGCCGCCGTCGACGATCACGAGGCGTGAGACTCGCTCGGGATGGAGGACGGCGAGGTTCGTCGCCACCCACGCGCCCATCGAGTGCCCGAGCACGGTGGCGGAGCTGACACCCAGGTGGTCGAGCACCACGACCACGTCCTCGACATGAGCGGTGATGCCATACGGACCGGGGAGGTCGCCGCTGCGCCCACGGCCGCGCAGGTCGGGCGCGACGAGCGTGACGTCGTCGCCGAGCTCGCGGGCTAGGCGCTGGAACGACACATGGTTCGCGGTGATGCCGTGGATGGCGAGCACCACCGATGCACCGCTC
The DNA here is from genome assembly GCA_964428815.1 of uncultured Acidimicrobiaceae bacterium. Taxonomy (GTDB): domain Bacteria; phylum Actinomycetota; class Acidimicrobiia; order Acidimicrobiales; family CAYSAC01; genus CAYSAC01. The sequence continues at coordinate 3,608 of CAYSAC010000247.1, forward strand.
CCCCACCGCCCGACATGCAGCGTGCCGCCGTGGACGGGAACCTCGATCGCGTCGTAGGGCGCGGCCATCAGCGCGCCTTCTTCGTCGCCACGGGCGCGGCGCGCAGCGGCGTCCGGCGCCGGCGTGCCGGCTTCGGTGCCTCGGCCGCGAGCGCTGACGACGTGGAGGCGCCGAGCCGGGCGACGAGCGCGTCGAGGTCGGACAGCACCCGGGCCGCGACCGCTTCGACCTGGCCGCGGCCCGGTTTCACGCGAGGCCCACCTCGCGGAGGACCTCGTCGGTGTGCTCACCGAGCCCCGGGACCGGGCCAGCCGGACCCACTCTGCTCTCGCTGAAGGTGACGGGCGTGGCCGCTGCGCGGTGCGCCGGGGTCCCTTCGCCAGCGGGGACGTCGACGAACGCGCCCATGGCCTTCGCCTGCGGGTCCTCGATGACGTCGGCGAAGGTGTGCACGGGCGCCCACCACACGTCCTCCCGCTCGAACCGCTCGATCCACTCGTCGCGCGTCCGCGCCGCGAACACCCGGTCGAGCTCTGCGATGACCACAGCCGCCTGCTTGCGACGTCCCCGGCTCGACGCGAAGGGCTCCTCGGTGAGCAGGTCGGTCCGATCGAGCGCCCGCGTGATCCCGGGCCAGTGCCGGTCACTCTCCAAGCCGAGCAACCAGAACCAGCACCCGTCCGAGGCGCGGTAAGGGTTGAACGTCGGATTCATCGTCTCGGTGCGCGGCAACGTCGGCGCGAGCTTGCCGTAGCGCAGCTGGATGCCGACGTCCCACCCGACGCAGTAGATGCCCGTGCGGAGCAGTGACGTCTCGACCAGCTGGCCCTTGCCAGTGCGCTCGCGCTGCAGCAGCGCGGCACAGATGGCGGCGACGGTCGTGAGCCCGGTCGCGTGGTCGCCGAGACCACCCCTGATGCTCGGCGGCGGCTCGCCCTCGGGGAGCAGCGCTCCGGCCAAGCCCGTCCTCGCCCAGAACGCGCCGCCGTCATAGGACGCCCGGTTGGCGTCGGGTCCGTTCCGCCCGTAGCCGGTGACGCTCGCGTAGACGAGGCGATCGTTGTCGCCCAGCACCTGCTCGGGTCCGAGCCCGAGGCGGTCGACCGCGTCCGGCCGGAGGTTGGTGATGAACACGTCGGCCGATGCGGCGATGCGCTGCGCGGCACGGCGCCCGTCATCCGTACGAAGGTCGAGCACGACGCTGCGCTTGCCGCGGTTGTCGAGGTCGAACGGCGGCGATTCGGTCTGGCCGTGTCCCGCGGTGATCGAGAACAGGCGGCGCATCGGGTCGCCCTCGGGCGGCTCGAGCTTGATGACGTCCGCGCCCCAGTCAGCGAGCACCCCGCCGGCGCCGGGGCCCGCGACCCACACGCCGAGCTCGACGACCCGGACCCCGTCGAGCGGCGTCATCAGTGGTCTGTCGTCGAGTTGGCGAGGTGGATCCGCCGAGCCAGGGGCGGCGCTGACAAGGAGCCGACGACGACGTCGTAGCCTTGCCCTACGGCTAGGAGGAGCGA
>CAYSAC010000248.1:0-5118 GCA_964428815.1 uncultured Acidimicrobiaceae bacterium
AGGATGCGCAGCTCGACGAACGCCTGTGTGAGCGCGTCGGCGACGAGCGGGTCGTCGAGCTTGCCGAGCTGGTCGGCGAGGCGTACGAGCTCGTCGAGATAGACCTCGTGGACGACCTGCTCCTTGAACGGGAAGCTCGTGCCCCGCTCGTGGGCGAGCGTCGTGTTCGCGACTGCCCATCCACCGCTCGCGGCGCCGACGAGCTGGTCGTCCGGCACCCAAACGTCGTCGAGGAACACCTCGTTGAACTCGTACTCGCCAGTGATCTGCCGGAGCGGCCGCACTTCGACGCCCGGCGACTCCATGTCGACGACGAGGTAGGAGATGCCGGCGTGCTTCGCTGCGTCGGGATCGGTGCGGACGAGCGCGATGCCCCACCGGGAGAACCGGGCGTAGGAGGTCCACACCTTCTGCCCGGTGACGCGCCACCCGCCGTCGTCGCGGACGCCGACCGTGCGCAGTGACGCCAGGTCCGAGCCGGCGTCGGGCTCGCTGAAGAGCTGGCACCAGATCTCGGTCGCATCGAGGATCGAGGGCAGCCAGCGGGCGTGCTGCTCCGCGGTGCCGCAGGCGAGCAGCGTCGGGCCGGCGAGGTTGATGCCGACGCGGTTGATCGGCTGCGGCGCGCCGGCGCGCGCGTACTCCATGTTGAACAGCGCCACCTCGATGGGACTGGCGCCGCGGCCTCCGACCTCGACCGGCCACTGGATGCCGACCCAGCGGTCCGAGGCCAGCTGCGCCTGCCATTGCCGCCCCCACGCGACCTCGTCCTCGACCGACGCGAACGGCGCGGGCCGCTCGACGTGGTCCTGCAACCACGCCCTCGCCTCTGCCGCGAAGGCCTCCTCGACGGCCGAGAGGGTGAGGTCCATCGCCGCCCGTCTACCACGCCGTATAGGTTCTCGCCGATGCCGGATACGAACGACGTCGACGATGAGCTCGTCGCCACGATCCGCCGATGGGTCGACGCTGAGGTCATGCCCCACGCCTCCGCGCTCGAGCACGCCGACGAGTTCCCCCAGGCGATGTTCGAGCAGATGGACGCCTTCGGGCTCTTCGGCGCGACGATCTCGCCCGACTACGGCGGCCTTGGCCTCGCGGTCACGACCTACGCCCGCGTCATCGAGGAGCTCTCGCGAGGGTGGATGACCCTGTCCGGCATCCTCAACACCCACAAGATCGCAGCGACGATGATCGGCCGCTACGGCACCGACGAGCAGAAGCAGCGCCTTCTGCCCCGCATGGTGCACGGCGGGTTCCGCGCCGCGTTCAGCCTCTCCGAGCCCGACAGCGGCAGCGACGCCGGCGCGCTGCGCTGCAAGGCGGCGCGCGACGGAGACGAGTGGGTCATCAACGGCACGAAGATGTGGGTGACGAACGGTGTGCGCGCATCGCTCGTCATGCTGCTCGCCCGCACGCCCGACGACCGCGTCACCGCGTTCTGCGTCGAGAAGGAGCCGGGCGCGAAGTTCGAGGGCATCACCGCGTCGCGCACGATCCCCAAGCTGGGCTACAAGGGCATCGAGACGGTCGAGATGGCCTACGTCGACCACAAGGTCCCGCACGCGAACCTGCTCGGCGGCGACGACGGCATCGGCCACGGGCTGCGCTACGCATTGTCGGCGCTCGAGCTCGGTCGCATCAACATCGCGGCCCGCGCCGTCGGCGTCGGCCAGGCGGCGTTCGAGCGGGCGATGCAGTACGCGCAGGAGCGGCACACGTTCGGAAAGCCGATCTTCGAGCACCAAGCGATCCAGTTCAAGCTCGCGGAGATGGCCACCAAGCTGCAGGCCGCGCGCTTGCTCACCTACGACGCGGCACGACGGTACGACGCCGGCGAGCGCATCGACATGGAGGCGGGCATGGCCAAGCTGTTCGCGTCAGAAGCAGCGTTCGAGATCGCCACCGACGCGCTGCGCATCCATGGGGGCAACGGCTACACGCAGGAGTACGACGTCGAGCGCTACTTCCGCGACACGCCGCTCATGATCATCGGCGAGGGCACGAGCGAGATCCAGAAGATCGTCATCGCGCGGCAGCTGCGCGACCGCTACGCGGCCGGCTGAGAGCGCGAGCCCCGAGCGCGAGGACCGCCAGAACGATGGCCGCCTGGCGGCTCGTCCCACCGGTCGCGGGGAGCGTGCCCTGCGAACCAGGGCCGACCTCGACCGCCGGGCCTCGCGGCGTCGCGTCAGGCGCGCCGGGCGTCCCTGGAGCGGTGCTCCCCGGCCCGACGAGCTTGAACGCGTGCACGCCTCCCAACGTCGCGAGCGCGGTGTCGAAGAAGAACACGCACGCGTCGTCGTAGGGCTGGTCCTTGGCGCAGGCGTCAGAGGTGGACGTACCCGAGCCGATGAACACCATGTCCTCATAGATCGCCGGACCCGATGAACCCGGTCCGGCCAGAGGTGTCGACCACAGCAGCTGGCCGGTCTCGGTGTCGTAGGCCTTGAGGAGGTCGTCGAGTGCGGCGTTGAACGCGACACCGTTCACGACCGCTGTCGCGCCGTAGGTCGGGCCGACTCCGCCTTGGAACCGCACCTCGCCGGTCGCGCCATCGAAGCTGTGGAAGAACGGCGGCGACCCGATCGCCGTGCCGCCGAACACGTTGCCTTCGTACGCCGCGGGCGAGCCGATGAAGCCCCCGATGTTCGGCGCCGGATCGGCGACGTGCGTGCTCCACAGCTTGGCGCCGGTCTCAGGGTCGAGGGCGTAGTACGTGCCGTCCTTCTTGCCGGCGCCGAGCACCTTGCGGCCCTTGCGGTCGGTGAACAGGTTGGGCGTGGCGCCGAAGTCGGTGTCGTCGTCGGGCGGTCCGGACGGCTGGAACGACCACTTCGGCGCGCCGGTCTCGACGTCGAGCGCGGTGACCGCGTTGATGTGCGGACCCCACGTGTCCTTGCCGTCGACGGGGCAGTTGGCCGTCCCCATGAAGACGAGGCCGAGGTCGGGGTCGAGCGTGGGCGAGGACCACATGCCACCGCAGCCCTCGCCGGGCCCGTCAAGCTCCGGCTCGAAGATCCAGCGGACCGCACCGGTGCGCACGTTGAAGGCGACCAGCCCGCCGCGAACCCCGCCGGTCTGCTCGACGCCCTCGTTGTGCGTGTCCCGGCCGACGAGGACGAGGTCGCCCCAGACCAGCGGCGAGGACTCGTACTCGGTCGGGGTGTCAGCGACGCCGTTGGATGCGTCGTGCACCCACACCTCGCTGCCGTCAATCGCGTCGAGCGCATACAGACGGGGGCCTGACCCGAAGATCACGAGCCGGCGCACGCCGCTGGTGAACGGCACGTCGGCCACGGCCGCGCTCGAGACGATCGGTCCGTAGGTCGCGCCGGGCGCCGGCGGGCTGAGGTGCTTCCAGATCACCTTTCCGGTGCCCGCCTCGATCGCGTACATCGTCGCTTCCCACGACCCGACGTAGACCACGCCGTCCACGACCGCAGGCGCCGCGGTCACGGGACGGGCGGTGTCGAGGAACCACGCCGGTGCGAGGCGGACCACTGAGGTCGGATCGATGGGCGAGGCGCAGTCGGTCGAGAAGGTGCGTCCCAGGGTGCGGCCGTACATCGACCATGCCGGGCACGGCAGCTGCGAGGTCGCGGGTCCGAGGTCTACGGCTTGCACTTGCGGAGCGACACCGGTGGCGACGGCTACCAGCGCGGTGGCGGCGAGGAGGAGCGCGGCGCGCCTCATCGGGCACGCCGGCCGAGGAGCCCGAGCGCGAGCAGGAGTGCGGCGATGACCGACGTCGTTGGTGCGCCGGTGGCCGGCAGTGCGCGGGTGTCAGCGGCGGCGACGGCAAGCGGGCCGCCGGGTGGTGGCGCGGCCGGCTCGGTCGGCGTGTACACCCCGAGCCCGTCCGGGAACGTCAGGCCGTCGCGCACCGTCTCGCTCGGCAGAACAGGGTCGCCGTCCTCGAAGCGGACGCGGATCAGCGAGCCCTCGCCGGGAGCGGGTTGGGCCACCAGGATGCCGAGATCAGCGATCCAGAGGTCGCCGTCGGCGGTCACAGCCAACCCGAAGGGCGTCTGCGTCGTCGGCCCCGCGGGTGGGGTGACGGGGGAGACGGGGAACAGGTCGCGCACCCAGGCGCCGTCCTTGGTGAACTCGCTGACCGTGCCGCTGAACACGCTCGAGACGTACAGCGTTCCGGCCGGGCTGAGGACAACGGCCGATGGCGTCGGCGCCTTGGGGTCGGCGAGCAAGCCATCGATCGCGGGCAGCACGCGCGTCTTCGTGATGTTGGCGGCGACGTACTCCGGTGTGCACTCGGCAAACGTGCTGGGCCACGTCCCCGAGTAGCGCCACACCGCACTCGGGTCGCCGCCCGGGATCTCGGTCGGCCGGTTGGCGGCGACGTACACGTCGCCGTTCGCGTCGACGGCGATGCCGCCCGCGGTGGCGAGGGTGGCGTCGATCTCGCAGTGGTCGACCTCGCCCACGAAGAACCCGACGCCGGACTCGGGGTCGACCTCTTGGCGGAAGCCTCGGTCGAACGGCCCGAACCACAGGAACAGCTGGCCGTTGGCGGGCTCGCCAGGCAGCGTGTTGCCGATTGCGGTGGTGAACAGGCGGTCGTCGCCGAGGAAGCCGCAGCCGTAATTGTCGGGGTCACCTGCGTAGCCGGGTCCGAACGCACCGCCGGCCTCTGGCGCCAGCTTGCCGATCTCCTCGATCGTGATGGAGCCGAGCTGCGAGCCGGAGATCTCGAACAGGCCCCACCCGGCGATGCGCGGGTCGTGGCTGCTGCCGCCGTCGCCGCCTCCTCCTGGCCCTGAGGGCGGCAGGACCGTGTCCTCGCCGGTGATGATGTGGCGCTGGTCGGCCGACACGCAGATCTGTCCGTTGATGTCGCGCACGAGGCCGTTGGGCGCGGCGACGCCGGGATCCTCGCCGTTCTGAGCACGGGCGAGCAGCTGGTGCTCGCCCGTCGCCGTGTCGTAGGCCCAGAGGTGGTTGCCCTCCGGCGCCAGCACGAATTGCGCAGGCTCCTCCGCGCGCACGTCCGGCGCGATCGCTGCCGTCGCGACGAGCACGACGACCGCGGCCCCCCAGGGCATCACCCTCATTGTCCCAACCCCCCAGCACCTAACACCCACGTCAGGTTTGACCTAG
>CAYSAC010000249.1:0-5115 GCA_964428815.1 uncultured Acidimicrobiaceae bacterium
GTGCGTGCTCGCGGCCGAGCCGAAGGTGCTGCTGCTCGACGAGCCGTCCTCCGGCATCGCCCAGGCCGAGGCCGAGGGCCTCGGGCCGCTGCTCAAGCGGGTCCGCTTCGAGACCGGCTGCAGCATCCTCATCATCGAGCACGACATGCCGCTCATCTCCGCGGTGTCCGACGAGCTCATCGCGTTCGACTTGGGCTCGCTCGTCGTCCGGGGCACCCCCGACGAGGTGCTCAACGACGCGCGGGTCATCGAGAGCTACCTCGGCACCTCGGAAGCCGCCGTCAAGAGATCCGGGAGCACAGAATGATGCGCCGCACGACCTCCGCCCTTGTCCTCGCATGCGCGCTCGCGCTGGCGGCGTGCGGCGGCGGCAACGAGGTCGGTGACGACTCGCTGCTGCAGTTCGACCAGGAGCAGGCCGAGCAGCTGGCCTCGACGTCGTCCACCGCCACGAGCGTCGCGGAGACGACGGTGACGACGGGGTCCACTGGCACCACTGCTCCGCAGCAGGCGACGACCACGCTGCCGCCTGACCGGCAAGAGGTCACCATCGACGTGAAGATCAACGCGTCGAGCCCCTACTTCAACCCGAGCTACGCCCAGGTCCTCGTCGGCTCGAAGGTCCGGTTCACCAACGTCGACTCCGTCGCCCACTCGGTGCTGTCCGACATCGGCGCGTTCGACAGTGGCCCCATCGCTCCCGGCGGCGTGTGGATCTACAACGCGACCTCGTCCGGTAAGTACAACTACAGCGACGGCGGACGGCCCTTCGCCGTCGGTCTGATCGAGGTGCAGTAGCCCGTGAACCTTCCGCTCCGCGCGCTGCTCGCGGCCGCGCTGCTCCTCGGGCTGACCGCCTGTGGCAAGAGCGACCCCGCGACCGAGGCGGCCGAGACGCGCACGATCGGCGTGCTCGAGGCCCCAGGCGTACCCGGCCAGCTCAACGGCCTCAGAGTCCAGCGCGAGGACGTCAAGGAAGCGCTCGAGGCTGCCGACCGCCCCTACCTCGACGCTCTGGTGCTCTTCAGCCTCCGCGAGGCGGACAAGCTGCAGGCGACCCTGCAGATCGGGCACTTCGCCGACGACACCAAGTACGACGACGAGGACTTTCGGAGCTCGTTGCTGCTCACCGTCGGCGGCGCCACGGCCAAGGAGTTCCACGTCGGCGACGCGGAGGTCTTTCTCACGACCGGCGACCGGCAGTCCATCGCCATCTGGTTCGAGGAGGACCACATGTACATCCTCTCGAGCCGGGACGACTACACGGGCGCCCGGGCGTTGCTGCGCGAGGCACTGGACGTGCAGCCGTGAAGCGCGCCGCGCTCTGCCTCGCGCTCGTCGCGCTGCTGGTCGGCAGCGGCTGCACGCGCAACCGCTACGACTCGTTCAAAGTCGTCGACTTCATCGACGCCACCACGCCGCTGTCCCACCGCTTCGTGTACACGGTCGAGGAGCACGGCCAGGAGCTGACGGTCCAAGGCCTCGTCGAGGACGACTTCCGGTACAAGATGCAGCTCTCCTCGCGCGGCGAGCCCGCGGTCGAACAGATCGTGAGCGACGACGCCGTCGCGGTCCGCTTCCTGCAGACCGGGTTCGTCGAGCAGTACGCCGACAAGGAGATCCTGGGCCAGGTCGACCAGAAGACCGACGTGCCCGGGGCCGGGGTCTTCGACGCGCTGCGGGCCAATCGGTGGGTGCTCGACCCGGTCGGCGCGCCACCCGTCATCGTCACCCCACCGGACAAGGACGACGAGGACGACGTCGAGGCCACGAACGATCCGATCTTCGACGCCAGGACCGCGCTCGCCTACGTGCGCGCCGTCGCGCAGTCGTCGTACTTCGCCCGCTACGAGGCCGAGAGCCTCGAGCCGACCTACCGCGCCGACGAGGACCCGTTCCCGCAACCCGAGGAGGACTCGGGCGTCACCCGCTACGACTCCATCGTGTTCGACTTCCCGGCCGCGGCGGCCGCGACCCAGGGCACGGAGTCGGACTTCCCTCGTGCGGTCAACTTCCGGAAGATGGCGGTCTACGTCAAGGACGGCCGCATCATCGAGGTGCGCGAGTACATCGGCCTGACGCCGCGGACCCTCGTCGACTTCGAGGAGTACCTGTCCGCGCTCGTCGAGCAGACGGCACCCGACGACGTTCGCCGCAGCTTCGAGAAGAACGTCCGTGATCTGCAGGACGATCGGGAGGCGCTGGGCCAGTTCCTCCTCACCGGCCTGAACAGCTACCTCGACCTCGCCGGTCGCGACCCGATCCGCTTCCGATCGATGCGGCTGCAGCTGCAGGACTTCGAGGACTCGAAGATCTCGGTGAAGCTCCCCGCCGGGGTGATTCGCGGCAACCTCGCGGTGCTGCGGAACCTCGGCCGCAAGCCGCTTGCTGCGACCGAAGCCGGCAAGGCACCGAGCGGCCTGAACACCGCGTCCGGCACGAGCACCGGCGGTGGCACGACCGGGAGCAGCGTCCCGGCGGGCGCTGCCACCGACGCCAACGCCAACGCGCCCGATGGCACCGGTGGCTGACCGGCTCCGCCGCTCCGCCTGCGCCGTCGCCATCCTCGTCGTTGTGCTGGCGGGGACGGCCGCCTGCTCGGGCGGGACTGACGAGGCCAAGACGCCTACGACGTTCGTCGCGCTCGACGGTTCGCCTCGGCGCGCCGACGCCGAGGGCGTGGTCGAAAAGGTGGCCGACGACTTCGCGACCATCACCCTCGACGGCGACCGCACCTACCGCGTGAGCGAGGCCGTCCAGAGCTTCTCGACCATCGACGGATCGACCCTGCCGCTGCGGGGCCGGCTCGGCCAGTACGTGCAGGTCGGCCTGGACGGCGAGACCGTCGTGTGGGTCGCGAGCGTCGCGGCCGTGCTGCGAGCGGCCGACGAACCCCCGGTGGTCCTCTACACCGGCGACCTCATCGGACGGGACGGCGACGAGCTGACCTTCCGGGACGGCACCGTGCTGAGCCTGGGCGACGGCGTCGAGGTCCCGGAGGAGGCGATGCGCGTGATCGTCACCATCGACCCCGAGCACCACGTCGTCATCGCCGTCGACGCCAGCTAGGAGACTTCACTAGTGCACGTCTCGCCGCGCACGCGCACGATCCTGCAGAGCATCCTCTTCGCCGCCGTCGGCTTCGGTGCCGTCTACCTGCTCGCGACCAGCCTGCAGTCCGACGACGGCGAGCAGGCGGTGTCGGGTACCGACTCGGCCCTGTCGGTCGAGGACGCCATCCGGTCGCCGTCGCTCCAGGACGTCGCCGTGCGCGGCTATCTGTTCGTCGACGAGCAGGAGGAGGTCACGATCTGCTCGGCTCGCACCGACGGCGACGTCGCGTTCTGCGCGGGGACGGTGATGCAGGTGGTCGGGCTCGACCTCAGCCGGCTGGCGCTCGAGCGGGGCGAGACGCCGAGCGGCAGGCCCTGGGCCTGGAGCGACGGACCGGTGTCGCTGCTAGGGTCGAAGCGAGGCGCCCTCCTCGATGTGAAGGACATCCTCCCCGAGGAGGAGCGCTAGTGCTCGTGTCAGCGGGCCTTGTCGAGGAAGCGGTCGACGTTGACGATCACGCGGGTCACCTTGCCCGCGGCGACCAGCCCGCGGTCGTCGGTGGCCGACACGGTGAAGGTCAGCCGGCGGCCCTCCACCTTCTTGAGGGTCGCCTCGGCGACGACGTGGCGGCCGACCGCGGTCGGCGCGAGGTGGTCGACCTCGACGCGCATGCCCACGCTGGTCTCGCCTGGCCCGAGCCGGTTGGCGAGCGCCGCCATCGTGGCCTCCTCGCACAGCGCGATCACTCGGGGGGTGGCCAGCACCGCCACGCTTCCCGATCCCATGACCACCGCGGTGTCGGCGTCGACGACGTCGAGCTGGGCGGTGCCGCACAAACCGGGTTCGACAGGCACACGGGTACGATACGCGGACCCTTGAGCGCCGAGCCATCTGGGGCGGCGCGGGTCCTCCACCCACGAAGAGAGGTCTGAGCGTGCTCGACGAATCGGTGATCCAACGGACGCTGTCCGCTGCCCTGCGGACAGGCGGCGACTTCGCCGAGGTGTTCGTGGAGGACAAGCGCACATCGAGCGCGCTGTTCGACGACGGCAAGGTCGAGGAGCTCACGTCCGGGCGCGACCGTGGCGCCGGCATCCGTGTCGTCGTCGGCGAGACCACCGGCTTCGCGCACACAGCGGATCTCTCCGAGGACGGCCTACGCACCGCGGCCGAGGCTGCTGCAACGGCCGCTCGCGGCGGCGGGGGCGGCACCCGGACCGTCGACCTGACCCGCACCACCGCACCCCGTCACAGCAAGGTCGAGACCTACCCCGAGACGGTCGCCAAGGCGACGAAGGTCAACCTGCTCAGCCGGGCTGACGAGGCAGCACGTTCCGCGGGGTCGGCGATCACCCAGGTCAGCGCCCGCTACGGGGACAGCCGGCGCCGCATCCTGGTCGCCAACAGCGACGGGCTCCTCGCCGACGACGATCAGGTCCGCACCTTCTTCGCGGTGATGTGCGTCGCGTCCGCCGACACCGGCATGCAGACCGGCTATGAGACGCTCGGTCGCACCATCGGGTTCGAGCTGTTCGATCGCTACGCGGTCGAGGACATCGCTCGCACCGCCGCCGGTCGCGCCCTCACCAAGCTCGCGGCGCGTCCTGCGCCGAGCGGCACGATGCCCGTCGTCATCGGCAAGGGCGGCGGCGGCGTGCTCTTCCACGAGGCGTGCGGCCACGGCCTCGAGGCTGACCTCGTCGGCAAGGGTGCGTCGGTGTTTGCCAACCGCGTCGGTGAGCAGGTGGCCAGCCCGCTCGTGACGGTCGTGGATGACGGCACCATGGCTGAGGAGTGGGGCTGCTTTGCCATCGACGACGAGGGCTCGCCCGCGCAGCGCAACGTGCTCATCGAGGACGGCGTCCTCACCGACTACATGTGGGACTTCCTGCGGTCCCGCAAGGAGGGCAGGCCCCGCTCCGGCAACGGCCGCCGCGAGAGCTACCAGCACCTCCCGATGGTCCGCATGACCAACACCTACCTGACCAACGGCAGCGACGATCCCGACGACATCATCAGCTCGACCGACCACGGCGTCTACGTCGCGCACCTCGGCGGCGG
>CAYSAC010000250.1:0-5103 GCA_964428815.1 uncultured Acidimicrobiaceae bacterium
GACGAGGTGCGGCGGGCGCGCGAGGCCGCGCTACCTGGCACGGCTCCGGCAGCGCCTCGAGCGGGCGTGCGCCGACCCGGCCGTGAGCGCCGCGCTCGACGACATCGTGACTGAGATCAACCAGCAGCCCGACGACCTCGACGCGCTCCTCGACGCCCAGCACTACCGGCTGGCGCGCTGGCAGACAGCGTCCCGCGAGCTCGACTACCGCCGCTTCTTCGACGTGAACACCTTGATCGGGCTGCGCATCGAGGACCCCGCGGTGTTCGATGAGACGCACGCGCTGGTGCTCGAGTGGCTCGAGTCCGGCGTGCTCGACGGCGTGCGCATCGACCACCCCGACGGGCTCCGCCGGCCGGTCGAGTACTTCGCCAGGCTGCGTGACGCGGCACCCGGGGCCTGGATCGTGGCCGAGAAGATCCTCGAGCCGGGCGAAGCGCTGCGCGACGCGTGGCCCATCGACGGCACGACCGGCTACGACTTTCTCAACGACGTGCTCGGCGCGTTCGTCGACCCCGCCGGCGTCGCCGCGCTGCAGCGGTCCTACACCGAGCTGACGGGTGATGACCGGCCGTACGCGGACATCGTCCACGAGGCCAAGCACATTGTCCTGCGCGACATCCTCGGCAGTGACGTCCAGCGCCTCACCCAGCTGCTCGTCCACGTGTGCGAGGGCAACCGCCGTCACCGCGACCACACCCGCCATGAGCTGCACGAGGCGGTGCAGGAGGTCCTGGCCTGCTTCGACGTCTACCGCACCTACATCGACGAGAGCGCGACCGCGGACGCGGTCGACGCTGCGGTCATCGCGCGCGCCATCGCCGAGGCAGCCGAGCGGAGGCCGGACATCGATCCTGCGCTCCTCGACCTGCTGGCGCGGCTGCTCGCGGGCGATCCCAACCTGAGCGGGCTGGTCGAGGACGAGCTGCGCATGCGGTTCCAGCAGGCAACCGGTCCGGTGATGGCCAAGAGCGTCGAGGACACCGCGTTCTACCGCTACGTGCCGTTCATCGCGCTCAACGAGGTCGGCGGCGATCCTGGCCACGAGGTCGGCGGGGTCGACGGCATGCACCGCCGCAACGAGAAGGCCGCGCTCGAGTGGCCGCGCTCGATGCTGGCGCTCTCGAGCCACGACACCAAGCGCAGCGAGGACGTGCGCGCCCGCCTCGCGCTCCTTTCTGAGATCCCCGAGGAGTGGGACGCGACCGTCCGCCGATGGAGCGAGCTCACCGAGCCGCACCGCAGCGGCGACCTGCCCGACCGAGCCGCGGCACTGCTGCTCTACCAGACGCTCGTCGGTGCCCACCCCCTCGGCGCCGACCGCGCCGCCGCGTACATGGAGAAGGCGACGCGGGAGGCGAAGCTCCACACCAGCTGGACCGATCCGGTGCCTGAGTACGACGACGCGCTCCGCCGCTTCGTCGAGGGCGCGCTGGCCGACCCGGCGTTCCTCGACGACCTCAACCGGTTCGTCGCGCCGCTCATCGAGCCGGGTCGGATCACCGCGCTGGCCCAGAAGCTCGTGCAGCTCACCGCGCCGGGCATCCCGGACGTCTACCAGGGCACCGAGCTGTGGGACCACAGCCTCGTGGACCCCGACAACCGGCGACCGGTCGACTACGAGCTGCGGGACGCGCTGCTCCGCGAGGTCGAGGCCGGCATGGATCCAGCTGCGGCCTGGACCCGATCCGACGACGGTCTTCCAAAGCTGCTCGTCGTGCACCGCGCGCTTCGAGCCCGGGTTGAGGGCACCTACCGACTGCTCACAGCGGACGGGCCGGCGGCCGACCACCTGCTCGGCTTCGTGCGCGGCGGCGAGGTCGCGACCCTCGTCCCCCGCCTCGTCCTCGCGCTCGCGGCCGCCGGCGGGTGGAAGGACACCGCGGTCCTGTTGCCGCAGGGCCGGTGGGCGGACGCGCTCGGCGGCGACGCCGTCGTCGAGGGCGAGGTGATGCTGGCCGAGCTGTTCGAGCGCTTCCCGGTCGCGCTCCTGCGCCGGACCGGATGACGCGCGTCTGGGCGCCAGCATACGGCCTGGTCGACCTCGTGGTCGGCGACGAACGTGCCCCGATGGCCGCGGAGAAGGGCGGCTGGTTCAACTCCCCCACTCCCCTGCCGCCTGGCACCGACTACGCGTTCGCGCTCGACGGTGGCGAGCCCTTGCCCGACCCGCGCGCGCCATGGCTGCCGAACGGTGTGCACGGGCCCGGCCGCACCGTCGATCACGGCGCGTTCGCGTGGACCGATGCCGCGTGGCACGGCTTCCACCTCCCGTCAGCGGTGCTGTACGAGCTGCACACCGGCACCTTCACGCCGGAGGGCACCTTCGAGGCCGCTGTTGCGCGGCTCGATCACGTCGTCGACCTCGGCGTCACCGCCATCGAGGTCATGCCTGTCGCCCAGTTTCCTGGCGTGCACGGCTGGGGGTACGACGGCGTGGGCCTGTTCGCCCCCCACCACGCCTACGGCGGACCGGACGGGCTGAAGCGGCTCGTCGATGCGAGCCACGCGCGCGGCCTCGGCGTCGTGCTCGACGTCGTCTACAACCACCTCGGTCCGTCCGGCAACCACCTGGCCCGGTTCGGGCCGTACTTCACCGACCGCTACTCGACGCCGTGGGGTGATGCGATCAACCTCGACGGCCCGGGCAGCGACGAGGTGCGCGCCTTCATCCTCGACAACGCGCTGATGTGGCTGCGCGACTGCCACCTGGACGGACTGCGGCTCGACGCGGTGCACGAGCTGGTCGACCACTCATCGGTGCACATCCTCGAGGAGCTCGCGATCGAGGTGGACCGGCTCAGCGCGACGCTCGGCCGGCCGCTGCACCTCATCGCCGAGACCGATCGCAACGACCCGCGCGTGGTCCGCAGCCGCAAAGCGGGCGGTTACGGGCTCGCCGCGCAGTGGTGTGACGACGTGCACCACGTGCTGCACGTCGCGCTCACCGACGAGCGGGACGGCTACTACGCGGACTACAGCGGCGACGTCTCCGACATCGCGTACGCGCTGCAGCACGCCTACCTGTTCGACGGGCGCGGGTCGCAGGACCGCGGTCGGACGCACGGCCGTCCGGCCGACGACCTGCCCGGGCACCGCTTCGTCGTCGCCCTCCAGAACCACGACCAGGTCGGCAACCGCGCCACCGGCGAGCGAACCTCGCACCTGCTGTCGGTGGCGCGGCGCAAGGTCGGCGCCGCCTTGCTGCTGACATCTCCTTTCACCCCGATGCTGTTCCAGGGCGAGGAGTGGTCGGCCAGCGCGCCGTTCCTCTACTTCACCAATTACGACGACGCCGACCTCGGCCGGGCGGTGGCAGAGGGCCGGCGGGAGGAGTTCGCGGCGTTCGGTTGGTCACCCGACGAGGTGCCTGACCCGCAGGACGCGGCGACCCATCGACTCTCGATCCTCGACTGGGACGAGCTCGACATGGGCGAGCACGCGGAGCTCCTCGACTGGCACCGCCGCCTGATCGCGCTGCGGCGATCGACGCCGGACCTCCTCGACGACCGGCTCGAGCGCGTGCTGGTTCGGGCCGACGACAAGGCCCGCACGCTGGTCGTCGAGCGGGCCGCGATCACCCTGGCGTGCAACCTTGGCCATGGCGATGCCAGCATCGAGGTCCGGCCCGGCTCCCCGTTGCTGGCCTCTGATCCGGCGATCGCGCTCGTCGGCCGAACGCTCAGCCTGCCCTCCGACTCTGTGGCGGTCCTCTCCACCTCATGACAGTGCCCGACCCCCAGCCCGCCTCCGGCTCTGCCTGCTCGATGACGATGGCGGCGAGCAGCGCGTCGCCCTCACTGAAGTCGACGCCAACTGCTGGCACGCCTTCATCCCGGTGTGAGCGCCGGCCAGCGGTACGGCTACCGCGTGTACGGGCCGTGGGCGCCGCTGGAAGGGCATCGCTGCAACCCGAACAAGCTGCTGCTCGACCCGAGCCGTGCGACGCCGGCGCCACCGTGAAGATCGAGGCCCGGTCGGTCCTGGTCCAGCGGTCCCTGGCCGATCCCTGACGTTCCTGCGGCAGCTGTCGACGGTCTTCGTCGATAACTGCCGCAAGAACGCGTTGTTCGCCGGATGATCGGCTAGAGAGAGACGGTGGACGAGACCCGCTTCGCCGATCGCCACATCGGACCCCGCCCCACAGACGTCGAGCGCATGCTCGCCGTGCTCGGGCTGACCACCCTCGACGAGCTGATCGACCAAGCGGTGCCTGCGGCGATCCGCAGCGACGAGCCGCTCGCACTCGATCCCGCCGCCAGCGAACACGACGTGCTCGACCGGCTCCGGGGCATCGCCGCCCGCAACCAGGTCTTCACCTCGCTGATCGGGATGGGCTACTCGGGCACGCACACGCCGGCCGTGATCCAGCGCAACGTCCTGGAGGACCCCGCGTGGTACACGGCCTACACGCCCTACCAGCCCGAGATCTCCCAAGGGCGACTCGAGGCGCTCCTCAACTTTCAGACGATGGTCATGGACCTCACCGGGATGGACTTGGCCAACGCGTCGCTCCTCGACGAGGGCACAGCAGCGGCGGAGGCGATGACGCTTGCCCGTCGCGTGTCGAAGCATGAGGGCGGCGTGTTCTTTGTCGATGCCGACTGCCACCCGCAGTCGATCGAGGTTGTCCGCACCCGCGCGCTGCCGCTCGGCATCGACGTCGTTGTGGGCGATCCCTGGGCCGACCTCGACCCGACGACCGCGTACAGCGTCCTCGTCCAGTACCCGGGTTCGTCAGGCGCGGTGCGCGACCTCCGCCCGGTCGCCGACGCGATCCACGCGACGGGCGGGCTTCTGACCGTCGCCACCGACCTGCTCGCCTGCTGCCTGCTCGTCCCGCCCGGCGAGCTCGGGGCCGACGTCGTGGTGGGCTCCTCCCAGCGGTTCGGCGTGCCGCTCGGCTACGGCGGCCCGCACGCGGCCTTCATGGCGACGAGCGACGCGTACAAGCGGTCGATCCCCGGGCGGCTCGTGGGCGTGTCGGTGGACGATGCTGGCCGGCCCGCGCTGCGCCTCGCGCTGCAGACGCGCGAGCAGCACATCCGGCGTGAGAAGGCGACGAGCAACATCTGCACCGCGCAGGTTCTGCTCGCGGTGATG
>CAYSAC010000251.1:0-5099 GCA_964428815.1 uncultured Acidimicrobiaceae bacterium
GAGATAGCGGACGAGCGGCGGGAGGAGCTGGCTCCCGATCCCGCCGCAGCCGACGAGGACGATCCGGCTAGCCATCGGCTGTGCCTCCCTTCTCGCTCGGACCGGAGATCGGCACGAGCCAATGGGAGAGGCGGTAGCCGAGGGCCGTGGCCGTCCCGCCGGCCTTGTCCAGCAGGCCGTCGAGCTCCTGCCGCGTTGGTCGACTCGAGGTCGATCCGGACGAGGAGGTGGTGCATGAACGTCCGCTCGTGGTCGGCGCCCATGAACAGCGCTAGGGAGGGGAAGCTTGCGTCGAACCTCCTCTTGTGTGGCGCGGCCACCATGATCGCACACATTTCTGCATGCCCTCTGGCCGAAGCTAGGCCCCCCTTCTGGGACAACTGACTCATCACGCCCCCGCGTCGGCAAGAGATTCGTCGATGCGTTACCCTAATGATGTGGGTAACGAACTATGAGGCTCTCGAAGCAATCGCCGTCCGCTGTCGGCGGCGCTGGCCGGGCGATCGCTCGCCTTGCCCGACAGCTCGAGCACGGCCTCGAAGTCGTCGACTTGTCTCTCCCGCAATACCGGATCTTGGGCCTGCTCGCCGAGGGTTCGTCAGCGTCGTCGGCCCTAGCTGACCATCTGACGGTCAGTCCGCCGAGCATCACTGCAGTCGTCGATGGCCTCGTCAGCCGCGGTCTCGTCTCGCGATCGACCGACCTTGACGACCGTCGTCGTGTGCACCTCGAGCTGACAGATCCGGGTCGGCGCCTGCTCGATGATGCCGAAACGCAGGTCAACGATCGGCTTCTGGCGATTGCCGCATTCTTCGACGACATCGATCCCGACATCGCCATCTCGAACCTTCGGGCGTGGCACACGAGCCTCGACGACTACCGCGACGCCCGACGCCATCCCAAGACCAAAGACGCCGGCCGATGACGGCCGCGGCTCCCAATCAGGTCGGAGCCTTAGGCGTCGACGTCTCATCGCCGTACGTCCCGATCGGCGTCACACCTCGCTATCCCCCACCCCGGGCGAACATCCGGGCCGACCGCGGTGGCTCGTGGCTGGCGCGCATCCTTCCGGTCGCGCTCGCGCACAAATGGATCTTCGCGTTGTCGCTCGTCGCCTCGTTCCTCGGCCTGCTCGTCCAGGTGCTGATCCCGAACGAGCTGCGCAAGGCCATCGACCAGGGCCTCGGTCCGGGCGGCGACCTACTGCCATTCGTCCAGGTCATCGTCGTCCTCGCCTGCCTGCGATTCGTCCTGAACTACACGTCGCGCCGCTACATGTTGAAGGTCGCCTACCGCATCGAGTATGACCTGCGCAACATCATCTACGAGCACCTCAGTCGGATGTCGTTCCCGTTCTACGACCGGGTCCAGTCGGGCGAGCTGATCTCGCGCGGGAACTCGGACATCCGCCAGGTCCAGATGTACCTCGCGATGGCGCCCACGGTCTTCGTCCAGTGCGGCGTCGCCGTCTTCGCCTTCGGGCTGATGCTGACCATCAACGTCCCACTCGCGTTCGTGGCGATGTCGACGATGCCGTTCGTGGTCGTCGCCGCGGTCAGGATGCGTCGCTACATGTTCCCGGTCTCGTGGCTGACCCAGGCACGCCTGGCCGAGGTGGCCACCGTCGTCGACGAGAACATCAACGGGGTCCGGGTGGTCAAGTCGTTCGCCGCGGAGAAGGACCAGCTCGACAAGCTGACCGCGACCGCGCAGCGTGTCGAATGGTCGTATACGAAGGACGCCGACATCCGCGCCCACTGGGCGCCAGTCATCGAGAACCTGCCGCGGCTCGGCCAGGTGCTCGTCCTGCTGTACGGCGGGCTGCTCGCAATCAACGGCCAGGCGACGGTCGGTGACATTGCCGCGTTCAACGCGTACGTGCTGATGCTCCAGCCGCCGTTCCGCCAGCTAGGCATGGTCCTCATGCTCGGCCAGCGCGCGGCGGCGTCCGCGCAGCGCATCTACGAGCTGCTCGACGAGCCGGCCACGGTCGTGGATCGGCCGGGCGCGGTGGATCTGGTCGACTGCCGCGGCGACATCCACTTCGATGACGTGTCGTTCGACTACGCGAACGGGACACGCGTGCTCCATGGCCTCGACCTCCACCTGCGCCCCGGCGAGACTGTCGCCCTGGTCGGGCGGACCGGGTCGGGCAAGTCCACGGCTGCCCGTCTCCTTGCTCGCTTCTACGATGTGACCGGAGGGGCCGTCCGGATCGACGGCTGCGACGTCCGTGACCTGACGCTGCCGAGCCTTCGCCACAACATCGGGATGGTCCTCGACGAGCCGTTCCTCTTCTCCGTCTCGATCAGGGGCAACATCGCCTACGGCCGGCCGGCCGCGCCGTTCGAGGATGTCGTCGAGGCGGCGCGCGCGGCGGGCGCCGACGGCTTCATCCGTGAGCTGCCCGAGGGCTATGACACCGTCGTCGGCGAGCGCGGGTTCACGCTGTCGGGCGGCCAGCGCCAGCGCGTCGCGATCGCGCGGGCGCTGGTGGTCAACCCGCCGATCCTCGTCCTCGACGACGCGACGTCGGCGATCGACGTCCAGATCGAGCAGCAGATCCACGCCGCGCTCGAGCGCCTGATGACCGGCCGGACGACACTCATCATCGCCCACCGCCTCTCGACCATCAGCCTGGCTGACCGGATCGCGGTCATCGACGACGGCCGGGTCATCGCCCAGGGCACGCACGCGGATCTCCTCGCGACCGAGCCGCGCTACGTCGAGATCCTCGCCCGCACCGAGGAGGACGCGCGACGGCGGGCGCTCGAGCGGAACGCCGCGCGAGAGAGCTCCGAGCGCGAGGATCGGCGGCTGCTCGGGACCGCCGCCGACGATACGGTCGAGCGCAGCCGCGGTCTCGACGCCGAACTCGGCGAGCTCGCCGACCTCGACCCGGAGCTGACGACGCACGGTGGCACTCGCTGATGGCCTGGGGCGGCGGCGGCCTGGGTGGCGGTCTCGGGGGCGGGTTCGGGGGCGGCGTCGGTGGCGGCGTCGGCTCCGCCGGCAACCCGGGCGGCGGGCTCCCGTTCGCGGGCATCCCGCAGGAGATGCAGCGACGGGTGACCGAGGTCCTCGCCGAGGAGCCCGTCTGGCCGGCCCCGAACGAACACTTCTCGCACCGGATGGCGGCCAGTGGGATCAGCCTCGCCCGTCTGCTGCGGCCGCATCGTCGACTCCTGCTCGTGTCGCTCGTCCTCGTGGTCATCGAGGCGATCTCAATCCAGCTCGGACCGCTGCTCGGCGCGATCGGAATCGACCAGGGCATCCAGGCGGGGAACACGACGGTCCTCGTCGTGGTCGCGCTGGCTGCTACGCTCGCCGTGCTCGCGTCCGCGGTCGCGGGCGGGTTCCGCGTCGCGCTGACCGGCCGCATCGCGGCTCGGGTGACGTACGAGCTGCGGGTGCGCGTCTTCGCCCACCTGCAGCGCCTGTCGCTCGACTACTACACCTCGGAGAAGGCGGGCGTGACGATGACCCGCATGACGAGCGACATCGAGGCGCTCCAGCAGCTCCTCCAGGACGGACTCGTCCAGTTCGCGGCCCAGGGCCTGACGATGATCTTCGTCAGCGTCGTCCTGTTCTCGATGAACGCCGAGCTCGCGTTCATCACGCTGGCGATGATTGTGCCGCTGATGACCGTTCTGTCGCTCTGGTTCCGGTCGGCTTCCAACACCGGCTACGAGCGCGTCCGCGACGGCATCGCCGCGGTCCTCTCCGACGTGTCCGAGAGCCTCCAGGGTGTCCGTGTCGTGGCCATGTCGAATCGCCAGCGCCACAACGTGCTCAACCATCGCAATGTCGTGGGCGAGTACCGCGAGCGCAACGACGAGACCGCGCGGGTGGTCGCCACCTACGGCGCATCGACCGAGTTCGTCGGCATCATCGGCCAGGCGATGCTGCTGCTCATCGGCGGGCTGATGGTCCAGTCGGGTCAACTCATGATCGGTGAGCTGACCGCCTTCATCCTGTACCTCAACGCGTTCTTCCAGCCGATCCAGCAGCTCGTCCAGCAATACAACCTGTACCAGCAGGGCCAGGCGGCCATCGGCAAGCTGGACGACCTGCTGGCGACCCATCCGACGGTCGAGGAGGCGCCGAACGCCCGACCGCTGCCGCCCACCGAGGGCGCGATCGACCTCGTCGGCGTCTCGTTCGGATACGACCCGGCGATACCGGTCCTCGTCGACGTGAACCTCCACATCCGGGCCGGCGAGACCGTCTCGTTCGTCGGTCCGACGGGTGCGGGCAAGTCCACCATCGCCAAGCTCGTGACCCGCTTCTACGACCCAACCAAGGGCAGCGTCCGGATCGACGGGCACGACCTGCGCGACGTCACCCTCGATTCGCTCCGGCGCCAACTCGGTGTCGTGCCACAGGAGCCCTACCTGTTCGCGGGCACGGTCCGCGAGAACATCGCGTTCGCCCGGCCGTCGGCGACTGCGGCCGAGGTCATGGAGACGGTCCGGCGAGTGGGGTTGACGGAGCTGGTCGCCCATCTCCCCCACGGCGTCGACACGCCGGTCCACGAGCGGGGCGTGTCGCTGTCATCGGGCGAGCGGCAGCTCATCGCACTCGCCCGCGCGTTCCTCGCCGAACCGCGCGTCCTCGTCCTCGACGAGGCGACCTCGAACCTTGACCTCAAGTCCGAGGCACAAGTCGAAATCGGCCTCGACGCGCTGCTGGAGGGCCGGACCGCGATCATCGTCGCGCACCGGCTGTCGACAGCGATGCGCGCGGATCGCGTGGCCGTCATCGACACGGGCCGGATCGTCGAGATCGGTCCGCACGACGAACTCGTCGCTCGTGGTGGCCCGTACGCCGCGATGTACGCGGCGTGGATCGAACACCTCGATGACGACCGCGGCGAGATGGCTGGCCAATCGCGCTATTCGAGGGTCACTAGGCTCGCCTACCCCCCGCAACGACCCGCCGCGCCCTCGGGATGAGTTCGGGGATCTGGTCGAAGAGCGAGTTCGACCTCCCGCAACGTTGCGAAAGCCGGTACGTACTGGACGAACAATAGCCGCAACCACTAAGTGATGTTCCCTGGTGAAGATGAGACTGCATTCATGCGGCGAGCATCGCGTCGA
>CAYSAC010000252.1:0-5068 GCA_964428815.1 uncultured Acidimicrobiaceae bacterium
GCTACCCCTTCTACACGAACCTCGTGCAGAGCCGGATCCAGGGCCGTCTCGACCGCCAGCTCGCCAGCCCCGAGCTCGAGCAGGCCTACCGTGAGCGGCGGGTCCAAGAGGGCCAGAGCCTCACCCGCATCAAGATCCCTGCGCTCAACGTCGATGTCGTGGTGGTGGAGGGCACCAGCGCCAGCGCGTTGCGAGCCGGCGCCGGGCACTACCCCGCGACGCCGCTGCCGTGCGAGATTGGCAACGTCGCGATCGCCGGTCACCGCACGACCTACGGCAAGCCGTTCCACAGCCTCGAGCAGCTGAAGGAGGGGGACGAGATCATCCTCGAGACGCCGATCGGCATCTGCACCTACAAGATGATCGGCAAGCCGCAGATCATCAAGCCGACCAATGTCAGCGTCGTCGCCAACACCCCGACCCAGAACCTGCTGACCCTCACCACGTGCCACCCCAAGGGGTCGGCCAAGCAGCGCCTCGTCATCCAGGCGACGATGGTGAGCAGCCAGATCGACGAGGCGTAGCCCCCGTGCGTCGTCGTCGCACCTCCGTTGGTGCTGCCGGGCTGGCGATCGCGGCGGCGCTCATCATCGGATCGACCGGCGCAGCTGCGGGCGGCGACTCATGGTCGGGGTCGTTCATCTCGAGCCCGACCGACGGCTCGACCGCGTCCACACCGGACGCGGCCCTGGCTGGGATGGTCATCTATGACCGCTTCGGCTCGCCGCCTGACACGAGCCCGACCACGGCGACGACGACTCCTTCGGGTGGCTACATCGACGCGATCGAGGTCCAGGTGCGCGTCGCGGATGGGTACGACGCGCCGACCGGCTGCCCTGGCACGCCGGCGTCGCAGACCTTCCAGTACGCGCCGAACGAGGTGGTCCAGGACGACGGGACCCAGCGCGCCGAATTCTTGATGTCGCTCTTCTTCGAGTGCAACGGCCGCTACGTCGCGACCGCGGTCCCCCACCTCAGCTCTGGCACGAACGGCCCGGCCATCGAGTCGTCGTTCTCGGTCGCGGCGCGCCCGCCGACGGTGGAGGGCGTTTCTGCTGTGCGTGGCACAGGCCGGACGGTCGCGGTCGGCTGGCAGCCGGTCCCGTCACCTCCAGCGGACTTCCTCGGCTACGTCGTCGACCGCAAGGTCGGCGAGGGCCAGTGGGGGAGGCAGTCGGCGGTCATCGACGGCACGACGTGGACCGACAGCAAGGTCCCGCTGGACGGCGGTGAGATCAGCTACCGCGTGCGAACGGCCAGGTCGGGGCCGCAGGCTCCCGTATCGGGGCCACCATCGGCTGCGGCGACGCTGTCGATCGAGGGGATCCCGACCACGACGACGACGCGCCCATCGCAGTCGGGCGGCTCCCGCACCACCAGGAGCCCGGGCCGCGCGCCGGCCAACGTGCAGGTGCCGACGACGGCCGACACCTTCGAGGAGGAGCTGCCCTACGGCGAGGGCGACGCCAACGCCGCGGATGCGCAGCTGCCCGAGGACGACCTCGCGTCCGTGCTGTACGAGGACCAGGCGGCGCGCAAGGGGTTCCTCGTGCCGATCGCGGGGGCGCTGGTCCTGGCGGTGTGGGCGATGCACCTCCGCTACCTCGCCAAGCGCGCCTCCGAAGCCCTCTGACACCCGCGTTCTTGCGGCAGTTCGTTCAGAAGACCGTTGGCGGCTTCAGAGGACCGTCGCAACAGCTGCGCGAACGAGTGGTTGGGGGCATGGGATGGTCGATTCGGACGGTCCATGCCCCGAACCGCCGGGGCTGGCGCTGCCGACCAGCCCTGGCACGGTGTCCTTCCCTTGTCGCTGGTGTGGTGTCCTGAGCAGGGTCACGCCACGATGTGCGCGTCCGCCGAAGGCGCGTAACGCTGAGGCGTTGCGCCCACTGCTTGAAACCGCCGTCGATCTCTGCCGCAAGAAGATCTCTTTGATCAGGCCCTCAGGCAAGCACCGTGCGGAGCAGGGCGATCGCGCCGTCCTTGTCGAGAGGCTCGTTGCCGTTGCCGCACTTTGGGGACTGCACGCACGAGGGGCATCCGGCGCGGCACCCGCACGCCTCCACGCTCGACAGCGTCGCCGCCAAGAGGTGCTCGCCGGCCTCGTAGCCGAGCTCGGCAATGCCAGCACCGCCGGGGTAGCCGTCGTAGATGACGATCGCCGGCAGCCCGGCATCGGCCTGCAGCATCGTGGAGACGCCGCCGACGTCCCACCGATCACAGATCGTGAACAGCGGCAGCACGCCGATGCCGGCGTGCTCGGCGGCGTGCAGCGCGCCGGGCCCGGCCAACGGGTCGACCCCGGCGGCGGCGAGCACCTCGGGGCGGAGCGTGTACCAGAACGCGCGCGTCGGCAAGGTCGTCGCCGGCAGCTCGAGTGCGACGGTGCCGAGGGTCTCACCGGTGTGGGCGTCCTTGCGCTGGTACCCGGTGACGCGGCTGTGGACCTCGACCGCGCCGAGGTGGAGGTCGACGCAGCCCACGCGACGCTGCGCGTCCGCGGCCAGCAACCGGATCTCGGTGTCCGATCTGGCGACCGTGTACTCGGCGCCGTCGTCGGGCTCGACGACGGCGGCGCCGAGCCCGAGGTCCAGCTCGACGACGCGCCAGCCCTGGCCCTGGTGGAGGTAGAAGGCGCCGGGGTGCACCTGCTCGAGCGCACGGCTCGAGTCGACGGTCCCGATGAGGTCGCCGCCGGCGGCGGACACGATCCGGAGCTCGCCGCCGGCACCCGAGCGCAACCCGACCCCGTGCGCGGGCCAGCCCGTCCCCGCCCAGACAGCCATCGGCTCGTTGCGCCGGCCTCGGCGCCGGACCGCGAGCTCGTCGGCGAGCGCCAAGCGCCGGACGCCGTCGTCGAGCAGCCCCGGCCACCAGCGTTCGTCGGCGTGGGTGAGCGGCAGCTCGAAGGCGGCGCAGCGCAGGTGCGGATCGAGGACGAAGGGGTTGGCGGGGTTGATGACCGCAGGTTCGGGCGGTCGGGTGAACGCCTCGGCGGGGTGGGCCATGAGCCACTGGTCGAGCTGGTCCTGACCGCCGACGAGCACGGCGAGCGACTGCTGCTGCTCGCGCCCGGCCCGTCCTGCCTGCTGCCAGAAGGACGCCAGCGTGCCGGGGAAGCCGTCGAGCACGACGGCGTCGAGGCCGCCGACGTCGATGCCGAGCTCGAGGGCCGTGGTCGCGACGACGCCCGCCAGCCGCCCGCTGAACAGCTCGTCCTCGATCTCCCGTCGCTCACCGGGGAGGTAGCCGCCGCGATAGGGGCGGACGCGGTCGGCGAGCTCGGCGGAGAGGCGGCGGCGCGCGTCCGCGGCCACGACCTCGGTGCCCCGCCGGCTCCGGCAGAACGCGATGCTGCGGTGCCCGCGCTCGACGAGCGCTGCCATCAGCCCCGCGGTCTCGCCGTGAGCTGACGCCCGCACACCGGTCACGTCGTCGAGCAACGGTGGGTTCCAGAGCGCCACGAAGCGGTCACCGCGCGGCGACCCATCCTCGACGACGGGTGTCACCTCCACCCCGGTCAGCGACGAGGCCAGCGCCTCAGGCCGGCCGATGGTCGCGGAGCAGGTGATGAACGTCGGCGACGCGCCGTACAGCGCGCAGACACGTCGGAGGCGACGCAGCAGGTGGGCGACGTGCGTTCCGAAGATGCCCCGGAACACATGCAGCTCGTCGACGACGACGTAACGGAGACGACCGAGGTAGGTGCTCCAGCGCGCGTGGTGGGGCAGGAGACCGTGGTGCAGCATCTCGGGGTTGGTCAGCAGCACGTTGGCGTGGCGCCGGATCCAGGTCCGCTCCTCCGGGCTGGCGTCGCCGTCGTACGCGCCAGCCACCAGGCCCGGCAGCCCGAGCTCGGTGAGGCTGCGCAGCTGGTCGTGCGCCAATGCCTTGGTCGGGAAGAGCAGCAACGACGTCGCCGGCCGCACCGGCGTCGCGATCGCCTCGGCGACGGGAAGCTGAAAGCAGAGCGACTTGCCAGAGGCGGTCCCGGTCGCGATCGCGACCGACCGGCCGGAGCGGGCAAGGTCGATGGCGGCCGCCTGGTGCGACCACAGCGGGCCCGGCACGCGCTCGGCGATGGCCGGTGGCAGCGGGCGGTCGAGCGCACCGAACCGCGCCGCCCGGGAGGGGAGGTGCTCGAGGTGCACGAGCCGACCGGGTAGGTGCTCGAGCAAGTCCCGGTCAGCCTCGTCAGCGGCGCCGGCGAGGGCGTGGACGAGAACGTCGAGCGGGACGGCGGAGACGAGCGTCATGGAGCGTCGCGATCGTACGCCTTACGGCGCTGTAGTTACACGGGTGTGCTTGGTCCCCATTAGGTGGACAGGGATAGGTTCTCCCCGATGGACACCTCATTCGACGTCTCCGACGTACACGGGTGGGCGGTGGTGATGGTGACCGGCGAGGTCGACGTCGCCTCGGCGCCACGGCTGCGCGAGCAGCTCATCGGTCTCGTGAGCGACGGCCGCATCAAGCTGGTGCTCGACCTCGACAGCGTCGACTTCCTGGACAGCACCGGGCTCGGCGTTGTGGTGGGTGCGCTCAAGCGAGCTCGGACCCACGGGGGCGACTTGCGCATCGCCTGCAGCCAGCCCCGCATCCTGAAGGTCTTCGAGATCACCGGGCTGCACTTGGCAATGCCGATCGCGGCGTCGGTGGCCGAGGCCATCGACACGCATTGAGGCAGGCCGGGTGGGGGTCGTCGAGCTCGAGTTCCCCGCCCGGCCCGATCACCTGGCGCTGGTGCGCCTGGTGATCGAAGCCGCGGTCGTTGCCGAGCCCGGCATCGGCGAGCGCACGCTCGAGGACCTCCGCCTCGCCGTCTCCGAGGCCGCGACCAACGCCATCGACGCGCACCGCGCGGTGACCACCGACGACCCCGTCGTCATCCGGTGCACGTCGTCAGCGGACCGCATCGACGTTGAGATCTACGACCGCGGCGCGGGGTTCGAGATCGACCGCCTCGCCGAGCTGCCGTCGCCGAACGACCCGGCACGGCTCGGCCACGAGCGCGGGCTCGGCATCCCCCTCATGCGGATGCTCACCGACGAGGTCGAGTTCCGCTCCA
>CAYSAC010000253.1:0-5043 GCA_964428815.1 uncultured Acidimicrobiaceae bacterium
ACCTCGTCGACCTCGAGGTCGCGCTGGCCAACAGCGACGGCCAGGTGAAGGCCGCGGGCGCGGCCACCGCCGCCCTCCCGTCAAGAGGCTGAACGGCAGCGCCTTGAGGATCAGAGATATTCGAAGTGCTGCGTCTCCACCATCAGGGGAAGGCGGTAGCGCACGTAGAAGCTGTGGAGCTTCAGGGCACCGGCGTACTCCTCGACGGTGGGCTCGATGAGGTCGACGTCGTCGGGTTCCTTGGCTTTCCACGACGCCGCCCGCCGCGCCACCTCCTCGAAGTCCTCGAGGGTGGCCACGGACATGCCGAAGTGGTCGAGGCGGGGTGCCGCCATGGGCGTGTCCTCAGCGATGAGGAACACGAACTGCTCGTGGCTGTGGGCCCGGAACACGAGCCGGTGGCGGTCCTCGGTGAGGTCCTCGTACTCCTCAAGTCCGAACACATCGCCGTAGAAGGCGGCCAGGGCGGCACGCCCGTCGGCGTCGAGCGCGTCGGGGGCGACCGACATGGCCACGTGGTTGAGGCGGGGTGGCTTGGCGAACGCGGGTCCGGTCATGGCTTCACGAGCACCTTTCCGGCGAGGCGACCCTCGGCGAGGTCGCGCATGGCATCGAGCACTCCGTCGAGCGGCACAGCATCGGGTTCGAGGAGGTCCTCGACCGGCAGGGCCCCGGATGCCAGCAGGCCGAGCGCCTGCTCGAAGCCGTCGTGGTCGTAGGTGAAGGCGCCGGTGATCACAAGCTCGTTGAGCAGGATGCGGTTCGGGTCGAAGCGAGGCGTCTCGATGCCGGCGCCGACTAGCACGAGCCTGCCTCCGCGGACGAGCTGGGCGAGGCCCGCCTCCATCGCCTTGGCCTTGCCGGAGCACTCGAGCACCACGTCGACGGCCGCCTCCACCACGAGGCCTGGCTCGGCGATGCTCGGCACGAGGAGGTCGCCCGGGTGCACGACGGTGGTGGCGCCGACGACGGCGGCCAGCTCCTGACGGCTCGGCGACGGCTCGGCGCAGCGCGCGTCGTCGATGCCGAGCGCTCGCAGGGCGGCGATGCTCAGCGCACCGATGGGTCCGGCGCCGAGCACCAGCACGCGCTGGCCGGGCTCCACCCGTCCCTGGTGGATGCCATGGAGCGCGACCGCCAGCGGTTCGGCGAGGGCGGCCGCGCGGGGGTCGAGGCCCTCGGGCATCGCCAGCAACTCGTCGGCGGGGGAGAGCTTGTAGGTGGCGAAGGCGCCCTGTTCGAGGCCGATGCCCGGCGTGTCCCGTTCGACGCAGAGGGACGGCCGCCCGGCCTGGCACATGGCGCAGGTGCCGCACCGCACGGTGGGACCACCGACGACGACGTCGCCGAGATGCCAGCGGGTGACGCCATCGCCGACCGCGGCGATCGTGCCGATCCACTCGTGGCCCTGCCAGCTCCCTGGGGCGCCCCAGCCCTCCAACACCATGTGCAGGTCGCTGCCACAGATTCCGCAGAGGTCGATGGCGACGAGGACGTCGTCGCTTCCGACCGCCGGTACGGGGACCTCCTCGACCTCGAGGCGCCCCGCTCCCTTCAGCACCGCAGCTGGCATCGTGTCCGGCAGATCCCCCACGGCCCTGACCGTAGTTGACACGCGCGTCAGACGCGCTGGTCGGCGAGGAGCGACGCGGCTCGGTGGGCCAGCGCGGCGAGGGTGAGCGTGGGGTTGTAGCCGGCTGCGGTCACGAAGACCGACGAGTCGCACACCAGCACGTTGTCCAAGTCCCACAGGCGCTGCTCGGGCGACACCACAGAGGTTGCCGGATCGGTGCCCATGCGCGCCGTACCCATCACGTGACGGCTGGCGGGGGCGATGCCAAGCGGGCTCGACGCGGCGTGGAGGTCGATGTCGTCCTGCGGTGGGGAGGTCGCCGAGAACGCCACCTCGGCACCGGCATCCATCATCACCGCTTCGTGTAGCGGCGCCGCGTAAGCAGACGCGGCCAGCTCGTGGCGGTGCGGCGAGTAGGTGACCCTGCCGGCGGGGAGACCCCACGCGTCGCGCACCGCCGGATCGAGGTCCACCCGGTTGGTGGGCTGCGCCAAGTCCTCGCCCTGCACCGTGAACACCCAGAGCCGGCGGCGCAGCGCGCTGTCGGTCATCGACGTGAGGTGGGCCGGGCCGGTCGGGTAGGTGGCGGCCTCATCGATCGGGCCGGGCCCGGCGCCGTGCTCGACCACGCCGCCGCGCAGCCACGGCAGCCCGGCGGCCTTGGCCGCAGCGCGCAGCTCGGGCGTGTCGATCATGAGGTCGTCGTGCAGATGGGTGACGCTGCGGCCCCGCTCGCCGCCTGTGTCCTGCGGGAAGATGCCGACGGTGAAGGTCTGGAAGTGATACATGAGGAAGCGCCCGACAAGATCGCCACCGACACCGTTGCGGAGCAGGAGCCGTGGGGTCTCGAACGCGCCGCAAGCGAGCACGACCGCCTTGGTCGCGCTCAGCTCCACCACAGGTGGGTCGGGGTAGCCACTGAGGTCGAGGTAGCGGACGCCCGTGGCCCGCCGCCCCGAACGGTCGAGGACGAGCTCCGTTGCGTACGCGTCTGGCCGCAGCTGGCAGCGGCCCGTCCGCAGCGCGCGCTGGAGGGATGCGATGGGATCGCCCTTGGCGTGGATCGGGCAGCCGTAGCCACCGCAGAACCCGCAGTCGGCGCACGCGGGTCGGCCGTCGTACGCGACGCTGTTGGCGCCGGTGGGGGCGCGGTAGGGGTGCAAGCCTGCGCGCTCGGCGGCCGCAGATGAGACGACCGCCATCGGCATGTCCTCGCCGGGCGGCATCGGGAAGGGCGTGCTGCGCCGCGCCGCGAACGGGTTGGCGCCATCCTCGCCGGCGACGCCGAAGGCCTGCTCGACCGCGCCGTAGTGGACCTCGAGGTCGTCGTACTGGACGGGCCAGTCCTCGACGCTCGCGCCCTCGACCGGGCCCCGCTCGGTGCGCAGGCGGAAGTCCTCCTCGCGAAAGCGCGGGAGCTTCGCGTCTGCATGCACGCCGCCGCCGCCGACCGTGGAGGGGAGGTTGTTGACCTCGCCGGTGAGGATGCGGTCGCCGTCGCCGGGGGAGCGGCGGTATGTGCGCGGCTCGAGCAACGGGTCGGGCCCGAGCAGGTGGCGGCGCGTGAACGCGATCTCGTCGTTGGCGAAGTGGCGCAGCGGCTCGTGAGGCGGCTGCAGGTCGAGCAGGTGGTTGCGTCCCTTCTCCAAGATGATCACCGACCAGCCCGCGGCGGCGAGCACCTCGGCCACCGTCGCGCCGCCCGGCCCGGAGCCGATGATGATCGCGTCGCAGTCCGTCACGGGTTGCGTGCCGGAGGAAAGAGGGGCTCGGGGAAGGCGATGCGCTGCCAGCCGCCGCTGCCGGTGTTGCCGCCATAGGCGGGATCGCCGTAGGTGGCCTCGCAGGCATTGGTGTGGAGCACCCGGTCATCGCCCCCTGCAGGCGCACCATCGAGCACCCGCTGGTAGACGGCGCGCAGCTCACCGATGCGCTGCTCCCAGGCGTGGCGCTCCCAAGGGCCGAGGTCGAGCCAGCCGTCGGGTCCGGCCCAGATGTGGGGCGGGTCGTGATCGAGGGCCGTGAGCAGGCATTCGACGTAGTCCACTGCGCCCAGATCGGCGGCGCCGGGGACCTGCTCGTCTAGGGCAGCGCCGATCCTCGCCCGCTCGGCCTCGTCGAAGAGCGCGCCCACGAGCACCCTTGTTAGCCCACAGGGGGCAGGATGGAGGCGCTTGGGCGTAGAACTCTTGTAGACGAAGTGGGAGGGGGGCAAGGGGGCGTGACGGGGTCGGTCCGACGATTGATGTCGCTCTCGTGCTTCGGCGCGGCCGCGATCGCCCTCCTCGGCGCGACCGTCGCGCCAGGTGTCGGCGCGCAGAGCGTCGCGAGCCGACCGAAGATCTTCAGCACTGCGAGCGACGCCACCGGGGTCGAGTACTTCCCCGACCAGGAGGGCGGGCTGACACCGATCAAGGACACGTTCCGTGCACAGTTCGTGACCGGAACGTCGACCATGAGTGCGACCAACGGGCCGACCGCCAAGGCCACCGTGGTCGACCCCGGTAACGGAGCCACGCAGGGTCCGGCCAACGCGTGCCCCGTCGTTCCTACCGTCCCGGCGAGCGTTGCGCAGGGCATCAGCGACGGCGGGGGGGCGTTCATCGGCGATCCGCTGCTCGGGGCGCTCGCAGCGTCCAACGGGGAGCTCAAGCCGGTCTTCGACGCGTGCACGAGCGCGACGTGGCCGTTCGCCGCTCAGGCCGATGGCTTCACCCCGGACAAGAGGACCGAAGGCGCGATCGTCTTCGGAGAGCCCAACGGCCAGCTGCACGGCGACGGTGGCGGCGCTCACGCCGTCATCAACGAGGACGGAACCTCCCTGACCGACGCCGAGATGAGCGGCTTGCGCATCGCGCCCGTGCCCGGCGGCGGAGCCACCGGCTTTCCGCTTCCGCCCTCTGTCCCCGCGCTCCCCGGGCAGACCCCTGACGCGCCGATCGACACCTCGGTTTTCACGGTGGGCTCGATCCAGAGCACGACAGCGAACTTCTTCGATGGCCAAACGGCGGTATCGCACTCGGAATCGCGGCTGAACGGTGTCCGCATGGTCGGCGGACTCGTCACGATCGACTCGATCACTTCGATCGCAGAGTCGCGGTTCGAGACCGGTGCTGACCCCGTCGGTGCGTCGTCGACCACCGTGCAGGGGGTCAAGTACCTCGGTAAACCCGCGACGATCGACGACAAGGGCATCCATCCCGAGGGCAGCCCCGCCGACGACGATTCGTTCAACAAGCCGCTCAACGACGCGGGCTTGTCGGTCCGACTGGTCGGTGCGACCCAAGGGATCGACGACAGCGGCTTCATGACTGCGACGGCACGAGGTGTCGTCGTCGACTTCATACGCGATGTCAACACTGGTCTGTCCTTGCCATCGCCTCCACCCAACCCGATCGGAATCGACACGTCCCCGTCGTTGGACGGCGCCTACTTCGTGCGGTACTTCCTCGCATCCGTTTCGACGCGAT
>CAYSAC010000254.1:0-5029 GCA_964428815.1 uncultured Acidimicrobiaceae bacterium
CCGAACCTCGGGGGACGGCGCCGGGGCACTGAGGCTTCCATCCAGCCGGCCAGGGCATCACCTGCGGAGGAGCATGGCGCCGAGTGCGACTGCTGCCGTCGACGCGATGAGGATGCCGATCTTTGCTGCGGCCTCGGTCTTCGAGCCAGCGTCGAACGCGAGGCCGGCGACGAACAGCGAGACCGTGAAGCCGATGCCGGCCACCGCAGCGATGCCCACGACATGGCCCCACCGAGCCCCGTCGGGCAGCCTGGCGACGCCGAGACGGACGGCAAGCCACGCGGCACCGCTGATGCCGACGACCTTGCCGACGACGAGCCCGAGCACGATGCCGACGACGATCCGCGGCGAGCCGGGGGCGTCGAGCGCGTCGCTGCGGAACGTCACACCGGCATTGGCGAGCGCGAAGAGGGGCACGACACCGAAGCTCGTCCACGGGTGCAGCCGCTGCTCGAGACGCTCCCCGGCGGGCACGACCATGCCGAGCGCGACGCCGGCGATGGTCGCGTGCACGCCGGACCGGTACATCGCGAACCACACGCCCACGCCGAGCGCGACATGCACCGGCAGCCACTCCACGCCGGTGCGGCGCAGGAGCAGGATCAGCGAGAACAGCAAGACGGCCACGAGAAGCGCGAGCGCGTCGATCCCGGAGGCGTAGAAGATCGCGATCACGACGATGGCGCCGATGTCGTCGACAATGGCGAGCGAGAGCAGGAAGAGCTTGAGTGACGGCGGCACGCGGCGGCCGATGACAGCGACCACACCAAGCGCGAACGCGATGTCGGTCGCCATCGGGACGCCCCAACCGTTGCTGCCCGGCTGACCGGTGTTGACCGCTGCGTAGAAGAGCGCGGGGACAGCCATCCCGCCGAGCGCCGCTACCGCGGGGAGCGCTGCTGCGCGCGGCGAGCGGAGGGCACCGGTCACCAGCTCGCGCTTGATCTCCAACGCAACGACGAAGAAGAAGATGGCCATGAGCCCGTCGTTGACCCAGTGCTGCACGCTTCCGTGCCAGACCTCGCGATAGCCGGCCTGCCACGGCGAGTTCGCCCAGACCAGGGCGGCTGCGGCGGCGGCCAGGAGGACCGACCCGCCCGCGGCCTCAGTCTGCAGGAAGTCGCGTACGCGGCCGGCGGGGGCGTCTTGGGCGTGGGGCACCTGGGGCTCCATGGGGTCGGCGAACAGCGCTCGCCGACCAGGCTTCCCGGCACACCGTCCGCCAGTGTGCCAGGTCCCCCGACCTGCAGTGCAGCGGTAGGGTGGCGCCCGCTCGCGCCCGCCTGGGCGCACCGATCCCGACTCGAACGATGCCGCCACACCCTCGCTCATGGCTCGCCGCCTTCCCCGTCTGCGCCGTCCGCGGCTCACGGGCCTGCTCGGCCCGGACGGTGCCCTCGCGCGCCAGAGCCTGGTCGCCCTTGCGCTGAACTCCAGCACGAGCCTCGTCGCCGGCGCGGTGCTGGCGTCACTCACCGGCACCTTCGAGCGCCTGCCCGGCCTGCTCGTCCTCGTCCCCGCGGCGATCGGTCTGCGCGGCAACGTCTTCTCTGCGCTGGGCAGCCGGCTCTCGACCGCGATCCACACCGGCACGTTCCGGCTCTCGTGGCGGCTCGACACCGTGCTCGGACAGAACCTGGTCGCGTCGATGCTGCTGACGGTCTCGATGTCGCTCGTGCTGGCGACGGCGGCGAAGGCGATCTCGCTCGCGTTCGGCCTCGAGAGCGCATCCATCGCGACGCTCGCATTGATCTCGATCGTCGGCGGCCTGCTCGCCAGCGCCGTCGTCCTCGTGGCGACCGTCGCGCTCGCGGCCGGGTCGGTGCGGTACGGGTGGGATCTCGACAACCTGGTCGCACCCGTCGTCTCCACCCTCGGCGACGTCCTCACGCTGCCCGCGCTGTGGCTCGCATCGCACCTCGTCGACCTGCCCGGCGCGACGGCCGTCGGCGACGCGGTCGCGGCGCTCGCGGCCGGGGCGTTCGTCGTGGGCGTGGCCAACCGCCGCGACCTGCTGCGGCGCGTCGTGCGCGAGTCGGCACCGATCCTCACCGCCGCCGTCGTCCTGTCGACGCTCGCCGGCATCACGCTGGAGAAGCGGCTCGACACCTTCACCACCTATCCGGCGCTCCTGCTGCTCGTCCCCGCGTTCGTTTCCAGCGCCGGCGCGCTCGGCGGCATCCTCTCGAGCCGCCTCGCCACGAAGCTCCACCTCGGCATGCTCACGCCTGCTGCGCTGCCCGACCGGGGCGCGCTGGCCGACGCTGCGATGGTGCTGACCCTGGCCGTCCCGGTCTACGTCTTCAACGCGGTCGGCGCTCACTTCGTCGGCCGGGCGCTCGGCGAGGCCAGCCCGGGCCTCGGAGCGATGGTCGCGGCGACGCTCACCGGCGCCGCCGTCGCTGTGGTCTTCGTCGTCACCGTCGCGTACTACGGCACGATCGCCGCGGTGCGCCTCGGCGTCGACCCCGACACCTACGGCACACCGATCGTCACGTCGTCGGTCGACTTCGTCGGCGCGGTCGCCCTCATCGTCGCGATCCTCTCCCTCGGGATCGTGTGAAGATCGCCTCATGACGCGCCTGCTCGTGCTGCTCCGCCACGGCGAGAGCACGTGGAACCTCGAGAACCTCTTCACCGGGTGGTACGACGCCGACCTCACCGACGAGGGCGTCGAGAAGGCCCGCTCCAGCGGACGTCTCATGGCCGAGCGCGGCGTACGCCCTGACGTCGTGCACACGTCGCTGCAGACGCGAGCGATCCGCACCGCGGACCTGGCGCTGGAAGAGATGGGGCTGCTCTGGCTACCCGTCCGCCGCAGCTGGCGGCTCAACGAGCGGCACTACGGCGACCTCCAGGGCAAGAACAAGAAGGAGACGACCGACCAGTACGGCGAGGAACAGGTGAAGATCTGGCGTCGTAGCTACGACGTCGCACCGCCGCCGCTGCCTGACGGTGACGAGCGAAGCTCGACGCTGGACCCGCGCTACGCGCACCTGCCGCCCGAGGTCATCCCCGCGTCCGAGTGCCTGAAGGACGTCGTCGAGCGGATGCTGCCCTACTGGTTCGACGCGATCGTTCCGGACCTGGCCGCGGGGCAGGCGGTCCTGGTCGCGGCCCACGGCAACAGTCTCCGAGCGCTCGTCAAGCACCTCGACGACATCAGCGACGACGTGATCACCGACCTGAACATCCCGACCGGTGAGCCGCTGCTGTACGAGCTGGGCGACGACTTCCGGCCGCGGGAGGCCAAGCCCGTCGAGGAACGCTACCTGCGCGACGTCGACGAGATCCGCGCCGCGGCAGAAGCCGTCGCCAAGCAGGCGACTGGCGGCTGAGCGCCCGCCCCGACACCACCGCGTGGCAACATGCGCCCATGCGGCGCGCTTTGATCTTGGCCTTGGTCGTTGCGGTGGCGGCGTTCGCCTTCGTCCAGATGAAGAACAAGGACGACGACGATGGCGCGGACACGTCCATCGTCGCGTCGCTCAAGGAGGGCGACCTCAAGGCTGCGCTCATCACAGCCGAGGACTTTCCTGAGGTCGGCTACGCCGAGCTGCCTACCTCGGAGACCGATGCCGGGTTGGCGGAGCTGTTCCCCGAGGACAAGTGCGACGACGCGCTCGAAGCGGTCGAGCCCGACATAGCGGTCAGCACCGGCTTCCGGTCACCCAACGGGACGGTGACGATCGTGCAGTCGGTGGAGCGGGTGCCCGGCGGTGGCGCCGCGCTGCCCGGCATCTTCGACACGTTCAAGTTCGAGTGCCGGCTGGTGCGCATGCCCGACGGCCAGGTCACGATCGGCCCGTTGCGCTTCGGTGCGCTCACCGACAACACCCAATCAGCCCAGGTGCTCATCGATCGCGGTGGCGCCATCCGGGAGACCGACATCGTCGTGGCCTACCAGGGCGACCTCGTGAGCACCATCGTCATGAGCGGTGAGCGGCCCACCGACAAGGGCGTGCTCGACGAGATCGTCCGGGAAGCGGTGGGCAAGCTCGCCCGTGAGGCACAGGGTCTCTAGTGCAACCACGCGGAAGTCTCACGCACGTCTCGCCGGCCGGATGTCGCCGACTCGGCGATACATGCACGGAACTTCCGCGCGGCTGCACTAGCGAAGGGCAGCGACGCGCGGCACGGGGCGTCGGAACCGGCGAGCGACGGTAACGACACCGCCGCGCACGAACGACAGCACGGCGTCCTGCGCTTCCCCGCCGAGCTTCGCTCCGACATGGTCGGTGAGCTCGAACCGGTCGTACGCTGTGCCGCCCGTGCTCGCGACCGAGGCGACGACGACGTCCACGCCGGCGGCGGCGAACGCGGTGGCGAGGTCATGGAGAAGACCGGGCTTGTCCGGCGCCTCGACCTCGCACACGGTGTGCCAGGGCGATGAGCGGTCGTCGAAGGAGACCATGGCCTCTGGCAGCGGTGGGCTGAGCAGCGGTGCGTCGAACCGCGCCTCGATCGCGCGACGGAGGTCATCGGCGTCGACGGGAGGTCCTGTGACGCAGAACGACTCGAGCGCAGCGCCATCGGTCCACGTCGCGACTGTGGCGTGGACGATCTCGAGGTCGCGCTCCGCGAGCGCTCCGGTCACCGCGGCGAGGAGCCCGGAACGGTCGCGCAGCGCGACGTCGATCCAGCGGCAGTCATCGGCGTCGGTGACCGTGACACGCGCAGCATCCCGCGGTGGCACGTCCCGAAGCAGCGCGATCTGGCGCGCGATCGTCGCTGGCTCTTGACGGAGGAGATACGAGCGCGGGGCGCTCTCGAGCCGCACCCGCAGGACAGGCTCGCCCCCCACGAGGCGCAGCGCCTCGGCCCGGCGGCCCTCGACCACGTTGCGCGCCTCCCCGTCGTGCAGCGCCTCATCAGCGAGCGCGGCTTGGACCAGCTGGTGCAGCTCGCTCAGGCGCGCCAGCTCCCAGCGCTCTGCCTCTGCCGCGCGCAGCGCAGTGAGGAGGTACAGGGCCCGGGCCCGCTCCGGCGTGTCGAGGTGGGAGGCGAGCTGCAGCACCGCCTGCTCACC
>CAYSAC010000255.1:0-5023 GCA_964428815.1 uncultured Acidimicrobiaceae bacterium
ACGACATCGGCATCAGCCTCCGCAGCGCGGACGCGATCGACCACTTCGAGACCGCCCGCCCGGCCTGGCTGCCGACCACGACCTGAGCGCGACGAACGGCCGCAGGGCGAACCCGGCGGCCGTTCGTCAGTGCGTTCGGTGGATCAGCGCTTGCTGCTGATCGCGTCCTTGACCTTGTCCGCGACGTCGCCGATCT
Organism: uncultured Acidimicrobiaceae bacterium; assembly: GCA_964428815.1. Lineage (GTDB taxonomy): Bacteria > Actinomycetota > Acidimicrobiia > Acidimicrobiales > CAYSAC01 > CAYSAC01. The sequence goes on from CAYSAC010000255.1 coordinate 197, forward strand.
TTTCCTTGATCGTCGACGTAGCCTGATCGATCTTGCCCTCACGCTGGAGGTCCTTGTCGTTGGTCAGGTCGCCAACGGCTTCCTTGGCCCGGCCCTTCAGATCATCGATGTGCTCGCCCATCGGGCACTTCCTTTCGTCGTCGGTCCGAACCGCGGTACCCGACGAGGTCAGGCGGAAACGCCCGCTGCGGTGACGTCCGCCACGTCGCGCTGCAGGATCACGATCGACGACCACGTCCACCCGGTACGCGTCGCCGCTCGCGTGGCAGACGACGTTCGAACGCGCCTCGGAGACCGCGACCGAGAGGTCCGATATGACAGTCGGGCTGACCCTCGCCGACAACAGCGTCCGTTCCACCAGCGCTCTAGGGGCAGGTACGGTGTGTCGCTCCCGGGGAGGACAAGGGAGGCCGCAGCGCGCATCGAACGGCACCTACCCCTGGCCCTTGGGAGTAACGCAAGCGAAAGGTGGCACGGGTGGCGAGGCCCGACGAGCGCGAACCCAAGGGCGACCTCCCGGCGCTGACCCCTCAGGCCGCGGCGCGCATCATCACCGCGGCGCTCGAGCGGATCAACGAGGCGGTCATCATCACCGACGCCCAGCTCGACCTCCCCGGGCCCCACATCGTCTACGTCAACCCCGCGTTCGAGGAGATGACCGGATACCGCGCGTCGGAGGTCATCGGTCAGACGCCGCGCATCCTCCAGGGCGAGGCAACCGACCCCACGACCCTGCGACGCCTCAAGGACGAGCTGCGCGCCGGCCGACAGTTCACCGGGGAGACCGTCAACTACCGAAAGGACGGCACGCCCTACGACGTCAGCTGGAGCGTGACGCCGATCGAGGGCGACGACGGGTTGCCGACCAACTACCTCGCGATCCAGACGGACGTGACCCGCCAGCGCCAGCGCGAGCGACGCCTCGCCGAGGATGCCGAGATCGCAAGGCTGGTCGGCGCGGTCGGGTCGATCTTCACGACCCAGCTCCGGCCGGAGCGGCTCGTCCGCTCGGTGCTCGACGGCGTGCTCGGCCTCGTACAGGCCGACGCCACCGTGCTGCTGTACCGGACGACCAGTCCGTCCGGCGATCCGGTCCTGCGCTACGCCGGCCGCATGAAGGACGGGTCGCGCCTCGCTCTGCCGGAGCCCCCCGCGGCGGACTTGCTGGCGGAGGAGATCGCGCCGCCGCTCCCGGTCTTCGTCCCGGAGACGTCGGACGCCGCGATGCCATCGCTGCCCGAGCCCTTCTCCGCGCCGGGCGGGCTCGAGCCCAGCGCGCTCGGCGTCGTGCCGCTGCGCGACCGTTCCGACGAGCCGATCGCCGTGCTCTACGTCGCGGGCTCGTCACCCGAGTCGCTCGACAGTCGCGCGCAGCGCATCATCGTCGGCATCGCCGCGCAGGCCGGCATCGCCCTTGAGAGCGCGCAGCTCTACGCGCGCGAGAAGCGCGTCGCGTCGATCTTCCAGCGCAGCCTGCTGCCGACGTCCGACGTGAAGATCGAGGGGCTCGAGATCTGCACCCGCTACCACCCCGGCGCCGAAGGGATGCAGGTCGGCGGCGACTGGTTCGACGTCATCGCGCGCGGCGGCAGCAAGGTCGGGCTCGCGGTTGGTGACGTCATGGGCCACGGCGTTCAGGCCGCGGCCTCGATGGGTCAGCTGCGCTACGCGTTCCGTGCGCTGCTTGGCGCCGGCCGTCCGCCCAGCGAGGCGCTGGCCGAGCTCAACCGCATCGCGCTCGAGGACGAGGGCATCATCGCGACGGTCTGCTACGCCGAGCTCGACGGCTCGACCGGACAGCTCGAGTGCTGGTCTGCCGGCCACCTCCCGCCGCTCATCGCCGAGGCCGGCGGCGGCAATCGCTACGTCGCGATCCGGAGCGCGCCGCTGCTTGGCGCGATCACCGACCACCACGCGCCGTCGGTCGCCGACCGGATCGGCGAGGGCGACCTGCTGCTGCTGTACACCGACGGGCTCATCGAGCGGCGCGGCGAGTCGCTCGACGACGGTCTTCGGCGGTTGAGTGAGGGATTGCCGCAGGACCCGATGACGATCGACGACCTGTGCGACGAGCTCTATCTCCTGATCGCGTACCAGGGTGATGACAGCGATGACACGGCGATCGTGGGCGTGCGCCGGCTGTGATCGCGGGGATCGGCTCGATAGCCTCAGCCCGATGCCAGCGCCCCAACCCGTCCGTCTGACCGTCCCCGCTGAGTCGCGCTACGTACGTCTCGTCCGCCTGGCCGCCGCCGGCGTCGCCACCGAGGCCGGCTTCGACGTCGACGACGTCGAAGACTTGAGGGTCGCCGTCAACGAGCTCTTCACGCTGCTCGTCGACGACTCAGAGGACCCGAGCGGCACCGTCGAGGTCACCTACACGCAGGTCGACCGGGGCGTCTCGGTCGAGGGCGTCCGCGCTGTCTCGGATGGCGCTCCGCAGACGGCCGGACCCGAGGACCTCGCGCTGGAGATCTTGCGCGTCGTCGTCGACGAGCACGCGTTCGAGACCGATGGAGGTCAGCGGCGGTTCTCGGTGGTCAAGCGGGCGGCGGTCCCGCCTGCATGAGCGGCCAGCCCACACCGGCTGAGATCGACGAGATGTTCTGGGAGTACAAGCGGACCGAGCGCCGACCGATCCGCAACCAGCTCATCGAAGCGCACCGCGGGCTCGCGGCGACGATCGCGCACGACTACCGCGGCCGTGGCGTCGATGATGACGACCTCCGGCAGATCGCGCTGCTCGGCATCCTCAAGGCGGTCGAGCGGTTCGATCCCGCGCGCGGCATCCCGTTCAGCGCGTTCGCGAGCCGCACCGTCAACGGTGAGATCAAGCGCTACTTCCGGGACCGCACATGGACCGTCCGCCCGCCCCGGTCCGCCCAAGAGCGCCACCTCGGGCTGCGCAAGGCGACCGAGGAGCTGACCCAACGCAACGGGCGGCCGCCTTCGGTCAAGGAGCTCGCCGCCGAGCTCGAGATCACCGAGGACCAGGTGCTCGAGGGCATGGAGGCGTCGTCCGCCTATCGCGGCGCGTCGCTCGAGGCGCCGCGCTCGTCCGCTGACGGCGAGGGCGCGACGCTCGGCGACCGGCTGGCCGACCACGAGACCGGCTACCAGCTCACCGAGACGCACATCCTCATCTCCAAGCTGCTCGAGACGCTGCCGGAGCGCGAGGCCGAGATCCTGCGGCTCCGGTTTTACGAGGACCTCACGCAGTCCGAGATCGCCGATCGCGTCGGCGTCAGCCAGATGCACGTGAGCCGCCTCATCCGCCGCAGCCTGCTCGACCTCCGCCGCCGCCTCGGCGACGAATCCCCCCCAGAGGACTGAGAGCTTGCTTCTGGCGGCTGTTTGGCCCGCTATGCGGGCTCAACAGCCGCCAGTTCGAAGGGCGATGGCCTCGCGGATCTCCTGGATGGCTGCGGCCGGCTCGTCGCGGAGGCGCTGCCAGGTCACCTCGATGATCAGCCAACCCTTGAGCTCGAGCTTGTTGCGGCGGATCGGGTCGTACTCGAACGCCTTGTCGTTGAGGTGGCCGTCCTTTCCGAGGCACTCGATGGCGATCTTCCACTGCGGGTACGCGAGGTCGACGCGGTAACGAGTGCCGGGGACGGGGTGCTCGGCGACCGGTTCGGGAAGGCCGTGGTCGAGCATGAGGTCGAGCAGCAGCGCGTTGATGCGCTCGTTCGGCACGCGCTTGCCCTGTCGCTTAGTGAGGATGCGCCGGTAGCGCGCTACGCCATTGCGTCCCCGGGCTGCATGGAGGACGAGACAGCGCCACAGCTCGTCCCACGTGACAAGCCGCTGTCGCAGCGCCCAGTCGAGCGCCCGGAGCGCGTCGAAGTCGTCATCGACGACCGCGCAGACGTCGAGGATCGTGCGGGCGACGCCGGTGACTGGGATGCACGCGCGCGTGACCTCGGCGCGGAGGTGGAACGCCTTGCTCTCGTGGATGCGGACGCCACGATGCCCATCGCCCTTTCGGTGCCGGGCGACGGTCACGTCGATGAGGCCGGGCGGACCGAAGCCCTCGAGACTCCAGAGATGAGCCGCCGACCGGTGCGAGAGGACGGCACCATCGATGGCGAGCACGGCGGAGAGCGCCCGACTCTCCCACGTCTGGGGTGCGCCCTCGATGCGGTAGACGCATCGGTGAACGAGCGTCCATCGGCCGCTTCGAACGCGACGGTCGATCCCCGATGCCGACAAGCCGCACTTCAGTGCTTGCGTCCGAGTTACGAGGCTGTGCTGGCGAGACGCGATCTGCGCCACCAATGCGTCGGGTGTGGGCATTTGCCCCTCCCCCCTTCGAACTGGCGGCTGATCAGCCCGCTATGCGGGCTCAACAGCCGCCAGAAGCGGTTGCGGTGGGGGGGAAGGGAGGCGCCCTGGGGCGCTAGGAGATGGTGAACAGCTCGTCGAGCTTGGTGATCTCCATCAGGCGCTTGACCTGGGCGGGGACCGCCTTGAGCTCGATGGCGGCGCCGCGGGCGACCGCGTGGTGGTGGATGGCGACGAGCGCGCCGAGGCCGCTCGAGTCGACGAAGCCGAGCTCGGTGAGATCGAGCTGGACGGTGCTGGCACCCTGGTCGACGAGGTCGCTCAGCCGCCGCTTGGCCTGGTCCGCGGTCACGATGTCGAGCTCGCCGACGAGCCGCACCACGGTCGCTTCTCCCGGGCGGGAGACCTCGATCGTCAATCGCTCAGCGTTCATGGCGGCCGAGGCTATCCCGGGTGCTAGCGCCTTAGCTCCCTAGCGCCTTAGCTCCCTAGCGCCTTAGCTCCCTAGCGCCTTAGCTCCCTAGCGCCTTAGCTCCCTAGCGC
>CAYSAC010000256.1:0-4998 GCA_964428815.1 uncultured Acidimicrobiaceae bacterium
CACCACGAGAAGGGCGCCAAGCGCGTCTCGCCGTTCCTCGTGCCGATGATGATGGCCAACGCCGCCGCTGCCTCCGTGTCGATGAAGTACGGGTGGCAGGGCCCGTGCGAAACGACCGTCACCGCGTGCGCCGCGGGCACTCACTCCATCGGCCACGGCGCCCGGCTCATCGCGATCGGGCGCTGCGACGCGGTCATGGCCGGCGGATCTGAGGCAGCGATGACGCCGGTGGGCATCGCCGGGTTCACCAACATGACGGCCCTCTCGACGAGTGGCGTCTCCCAGCCGTTCGGCGCGGGCCGCGACGGCTTCGTGATCGCAGAGGGCGCCGCAGTGCTCGTCCTGGAGGACTGGGACACGGCCGTCGCGCGCGGCGCGACCATCCTCGCCGAGGTGCTCGGGGCTGCGAGCACGGCCGACGCCCACCACATCACCGCGCCAGCCCCTGGTGGCGCGGGCGCGGTGTCGTGCATGGAGCAGGCGCTCGCCGACGCCGGCGTAGCGCCGAGCAAGATCGGCCACATCAACGCGCACGGCACGTCGACCCCGCTCAACGACGCCGCCGAGGCCGAGGCCATCGCCAAGCTGTTCGGCACGCCGGGACCGCCGGTCACCTCGACCAAGGGCGTCACCGGCCACGCGCTCGGCGCCGCCGGCGCGCTCGAGGCCGCCGCGGTGGTCCTGTCGATCAACCACGGGCTCATCCCGCCCACGGCGGGCACGACCGCGGTCGACCCTGAGCTCGCGTCGATCGACGTCGTCCTCGGCGACCCTCGTCCGTGGGAGCCGGGGCCAGCGCTGTCCAACAGCTTCGGCTTCGGCGGCCACAACGGCTGCCTGGTCATCGGCCCGGCCTGACGAGTCAGAGCAGGGCGCCCTCGAGGCGGAGCAGGTACTCCTTCACCGCGAGCCCGCCGCCGTAGCCGCCGAGGCCGCCACCCGTGCGCAGCACACGGTGGCACGGCAGCACGATCGGGATCGGGTTGGTCGCCATCGCGGAGCCCACCGCGCGTGACGCGCCCGCGTTGCCGACCTCCACCGCGAGGTCGCGGTAGCTGACGGTGTGGCCGTACGGCACGAGGGCGAGGTGCTCGAGCACGGTGCGACGGAAGCCCGACGACAGCCGGTAGTCGACGGGGACGTCGAACGCCTGCCGCGTGCCCTCGAAGTACTCGTCCAGCTGGCGGCGCACGTCGTCGAGCCGCTGCGGGACAGAGACGACGCGCGGGGAGACGCGGGCCGCGAGCTCGTCCAGCACGCCGTCGTCGCCCCCGAACGCGACCCGGACCAACCCCGCGTCGGTGGCGGCGATCAGCAGAGGCCCGATGGGCGAGTCCGCCGTCGCCCATGCCACGTCGACCAGGCCGTCAGCCGCAGCGCGCGCTGCGGCCCGCTCGACGAGGTCGGCGGTGCCGGCCACCGTGCCGGCTGCGAGCCGGTGCTCGAGATCGTTCATCGGTCCATCTCCTCTCGGAGCGCGGCGAGGCCGGCTCTCACGTTCTGGCGGGCGGCTGCCTCCGAGCAGTCGGCGATCACGCCGATCTCCGCGTAGGGCAGGTCGAGCACGTAGCGGGCGGCGATGGCGGTCCGCTGCTTCGGTGGCAGCCGCCGCACCGCCTCCCACAGCTCGTGGTCGAGCGGATCGTCCTCGGCTCCTCCCGACGACGGTTCGGCGACCGACGACGCGCGCCGGGATGCCGATCGCACGTGGTCGATCACCTTGTTGTGGGCGATGGTGAACAGCCACCCGCGCAGGTTCGATGCGTCACGAAGCGACGCGTAGGACCCGAGCGCGGCGATGACCGTCTCCTGGAAGCAGTCGGCCGCGTCGTGCGGGCCGACCGCGGCCGCAAGGTAGCGGTGCAGGCCGACGGCGTGGTCGTCGAGCAGTCGTTGGAAGGGCGGCGGGTTCACCGCAGGTTGAACGACCGGCCGGCCCGGTTCGTGAGATCGGCGCTCACCCGTCGACGATCACGAACAGGAGGTCGGCCTCGCACGCGGTCTCGCCGTCGACGCTCGCCCGGCCGTGACCCTTGCCCATGCGCGCCGACATCCGGCCCAGCTCGACCTCGAGGTCGAGCGTGTCGCCAGGCAGCACCTGGCGTCGGAAGCGCGCGCTGTCGATGCCGCCGAACAGCGGGAGCTTGCCCGCGAAGCGCTCGTCAGCCAGCACCGCGACCGCGCCCAGCTGCGCGAGCGACTCGACCATCAGCACGCCGGGCAACGTCGGCCGCCCCGGGAAGTGGCCAGCGAAGAACGCCTCGTCGCCGGTGAGGTGCCAGCGTCCAGTCGCCGAGACACCGGCCTCGACGTGCAGCACCTCGTCGAGAAGGAGGAACGGCGGCCGGTGCGGCAGCACGTCCTCCGGCCGGATCATGGAACCGTGTGCGTGAACCCGTGGAGGGCACGGGTTGGCGCACACAGATGGGTTCGCGCACACAGTTCGAGCGTCATCCCTCCAAGGCCTTGAGCAGGTTGGCCGGCGTGTCCTTGGGGCTGACCTTGTACCAGGCCTCGGCGATCTTGCCCTTCTCGTCGATGAGGAAGGCCGAGCGGTTGATGCCCATGTACTTCCTGCCGTACATCGACTTCTGTGTCCACACGTCGAAGGCCTCGGCGACGGCGTGGTCCTCGTCGGCCAGCAGCGGGAACCCGAGCGAGTACTTGTCGTCGAACTTGGCGAGCTTGGCCGGCTTATCCGGACTGATGCCGATCACGACGGTGTCGCCGACGTCGCCGAGGATGTCGCGCAGCCCGCACGCCTGGGTGGTGCAGCCCGGCGTGTCGGCCTTCGGGTAGAAGTAGACGAGCACCTTGCGACCCTTGAAGCTCGACAGCTTCACGGTCTCGCCGCGCTGGTCGCTGAGGCTGAAGGCGGGTGCCTTGTCTCCGGGTTCGAGCATGGCGCCGAACTTACTGCGCGGCGTCCGACCTCAGCTGACCCCGACGACGACCCGGGCAAACGCGAGCAGCGCGAGGACAAGCGTGGTGCGGGGCCGCCAGCGGCCCCACGGCAGCACGCCGATCACCGCACCGCACAGAATGGCCAACGCGCTGATGACCACCGAACTCATCGGCTGGGAGGAGCCAGGGACGCCCGCGGCGAGCACGCCCAGGGTGCCGGCAACGAGGACCAGCAGCGACGCCTGCCCGGCCGCCGTGTCGACACGCATCCACCGTTGCATGTGGCTCTCCCCGGCTGGAGCTCTCCTCCAGCGCTGGGAGGACCATCGACAGCGCGCGCAGTCCGACCGAGATCGATTTTGCGACAGCCTGCTGGTGCCCCGAACCTCTCAGCGGTCCTTGCGGTGGCCGTGGCCGAAGAAGCCGCCCTTCGGGCGGGCGTGCGCGTGGTAGTGGTCGGGGATGTTGCGCATGTTGTCATCGACGTAGTGCCCGTCGAACACCGTGTCGGCGACGCGCGCGAGGTGCTGCATCATGTGCTCGTGGTGCTCCGGTGGCACCTCGAGGCCGTGATAGCGCCAGACGACCATGGGGGTGGCGCAGATCTCGCACTCGGCGATCCAGCAGACCTCATCTTCGTGGAACCACGGCGTGATGCGCGCGGCCTCGCACAGATCGCACCCGTCGGCCTTCGCCAGCTCGCTCACCCCGAGCAAGGTACCGGGCGGCCCCAGGTACCGTCGGCGGCCATGGATCCGAGCAGAGCCGGCACCGGCTACCTGGCACTGCCAGAGGCCGGCGAGGGACCGGCCGTGCTGGTCCTGCACGCGTGGTGGGGTCTGACCCCGTTCTTCCGCGACGTCTGCGACCGGCTGGCCGGCGAGGGCTTCGTGGCGCTCGCGCCCGACCTGCACCAAGGCCGCACCGCCGACACGCCCGACACAGCCGAGTCGCTCCTCGCCGAGGTCGACCCGAACGAGGTCGCGCACCTGGTGCGCTCGAGCCTCCACACGCTCCGCTCGCTGCCGGCGACGCCCGATGGCCCGGTCGGCCTGCTCGGCTTCTCCATGGGAGCGTCCTGGGCGATGTGGCTGTCGGCGCGGGTTCCTGACGGCGTCGCGGCCACGACGATCTTCTACGGCGCCCAGGACATCGACTTCGCCGCGAGCCGTTCCGCGTACCTCGGCCACTTTGCCGAGGTCGACGAGTACGTGAGCGACGACGAGCTCGTGCTCATGGAGGCCGATCTCCGCCTCCTGGGACGGGAGGTCGAGTTCCACCGGTACGAGGGCACCGGCCACTGGTTCTTCGAAGAGGATCGCGAGCTGGCATTCGCCCCGGATCCTGCCGCCCTGGCGTGGGACCGCACCGTCGCGTTCCTGCACCGCCACCTCTCGAAACCTCACGTTCCGTAGTTTCACCTATACGTTGCGAAGTCATGGTGGATCCCGTACCATCGCCGCAAAGGGCGCAAAGAAGGACGCGCAAGGAAGTGACCATGTCGGATCCTGAGCGAGAGTATCGAGCCCTCCGGTTCGCGCTCGACGGGCTGCGCGCCGCCGCGATCCCTGCCCTCGACGCCCTGCCCGCCGGCGCGACCGGCGGCTGGCGCATCGTGGACGAGCCCGACGCCGGCGACGTGAGCTGGCCCATCCGGCAACCCGGCGGGCGGACGGTGGCCCACCTCATCGCGCCTGACGGCCTCGACACGGATGCGCTCGCGTCGCTTGGTCCCGTCGTCGAGCTGTTCGAGGCGCTGCTCGGCTCCGAGCTGCGCGCCGTGCACGCCGGCATCGACGCCGCCGAGGCGCTCGCCGCGGCCATGTCCGACCAGATGACCGGTCTGCCCAACGTGCGGGCCTGGCGCCAGGCGCTGCGACGCGAGGAGCGCCGCTGCGCACGGTCCGGAGGCCGCGCCGCGATCGCCATGATCGACCTCGACGACCTCAAGGTCGTCAACGACACCCAAGGCCACCTGGCCGGCGACATCTTGCTGCGGGTCGCGGCCAACGCGCTGAGCGCCGCGGTCCGCGGCACGGACCTCGTCGCCCGCCTCGGCGGGGACGAGTTCGGCGTGCTCGCGGTCGACTACGA
>CAYSAC010000257.1:0-4988 GCA_964428815.1 uncultured Acidimicrobiaceae bacterium
GATCCGCTGAACGCGATGACGAAGAAGATCGGCATCGCGAGGATCGGGATGAACGCGGCGGGGATGCGGAGCACGTTGACGAGGCTGCGCTTCGCGAGCGCCCATGAGACCGGAGCCAGCGGCACCGCGCTCGTCGGCGCATGCGTTGCCGCAGTCATGGAAGCGCCACCACGGTCGAGCACCGCGGCGTCGGGAGCGCCAGCGAGCAGCCGCAACGACGACGCCGAAGGCGTGTCAAAGACATGGCCGTCATGACGAGGCTCGCAATCGGGCTCGGAGCGCGGCGTTCGCCGCGGTGATCGTGAGGACCGCGAGGACTGCAGCTGTCCCGATCGAGATCGCGGCCTCGCTGAGGTCGAAGCCGACGAGGACCTGATGGCGGATCCCGTTGATCATCCACGTGATCGGGTTGCGCTCGGCGATCGACTGGTAGACGCCCTTCATCAGCTCGGTAGGAAAGAACGCCGACGAGATGAACAGCAGGATGAAGGTGAGCGGGAAGGCGTTCTGCACGGCCTCCGCCTGGCCCGTGCGCAACGCGAGCATCGCCGCAAACCCGCCGATCACCAGCGCGAGCACGAACGCGTAGACGAGCATCACCGCGACGGCACCGATGCCGCCGGCCAGCCGCACCCCGAAGATCGAGTAGACGACGATGAACACGCTCGCCTGGAACACTCCGGTGAAGGCGCCGCCCGCGAGCCGGCCGATGAGGATCGACGTCCGCGACACCGGCGAGGCGAGCAGCCGGTCGAAGAAGCCGGTCTGGATGTCGAGCGCCGTGTCCGCGCCCGCGGCGACTCCGCCGAAGAGAACGGCCTGGGTGATCGAGCTGGCGAGCAGGAAGTCGAGCAACGAATCCGGCTTCGGCTCGGGGAAGAACGCGACGGCGCGTCCCATCGACGACGTGTTCACCGCGGCGAGGAACATCGGGAAGATGATCCCGGGCATCCAGACACCAGGCTGGCGGAGCGTCCCGACGATCGAGCGCCGCGACAGCATCGCCGCCTGCGCCAGCTTCTGGCGCACCGGCCAGTCGGCCGGCGCGTCGTGACGGGTCGCGATGGCCGTCACCCGACCGCCGCCTCCTCCACCGCACCCGCGCCCTCCAGCCGCCGTCCGGTCGCCTCGGCGAAGACGTCGTCGAGGCTCGGCGCGTCGAGCTCCATGTGCTCGACCACGACGCCTTGCGCGTCGAGGGCCCTGATGACCGCAGACATCTGCGCCGCCCCGCCGTCGAGTCCGATCGCGAGCAGGCCGCCTTGACCGGGGCGCGCCCCGCCGAACCGGCACAGCACCTCATTGGCCTTGTCGTCCTGGCCGTCGGCGACGGAGATGCGCAGCGTCGGGGCGCCGACCTCTTCCTTGAGCTTGGCCGGTGTGCCGTCGCGCACGATCTTGCCGCCGTCGATGATGGCGACGCGGCCAGCGAGCTCGTCGGCCTCCTCCAGGTACTGCGTCGTGAGGAAGACGGTCGTGCCCTCACCGTTGAGCCGGCGCACCTCGTCCCACAGCGCGGCCCGGCTCGTCGGGTCGAGTCCGGTCGTCGGCTCGTCGAGGAACAGCACGGTCGGCTCGTGGACCAGCGACAGCGCGAGGTCGAGCCGGCGCCGCATGCCGCCCGAGTACGTGCCCACTCGTCGATCGGCTGCCGCGCTCAGGCCGACGCGCGCGAGGAGGACATCGCCGCGGCGGTTGGCCTCCGCTCGCGTGATGCCGTGCAGCACGGCTTGGAGGTGCATGAGCTCGCGCCCGGTCATCAGCGGGTCGATAGCCGCGTCCTGCAGCGCGACACCGATCGAGCGGCGGACGGCACCGGCCTGGCTCACCACGTCGTAGCCGGCGACGCTTGCCCGTCCTTCCGTGGGTCGCAGCAGCGTTGTCAGCATGCGCACGGTGGTCGACTTGCCGGCACCGTTCGGTCCGAGGAATCCGAAGATCTCACCCTCGGCGACGGTGAGGTCGATGGCATCGACGGCGACGAGGTCACCGAACCGGCGGCCGAGGCCTTCGGCGACGATGGGTGCTGCGTCGGTCAACGGCCTTCCTTCGCGTCGTTGATGGCCCGCCACACCCGTTCGGGGCTGGCTGGCATGTCGATGTGGCGGATGCCCAAGTGGCTCACTGCGTCGACGACGGCGCTCTGCACCGCGGGGGTCGAGCCGATCGTGCCGGACTCGCCGATGCCCTTCGCTCCCAGCGGGTTGACCGACGTCGGCGTCTCCATGCCCACGAGCTCGAAGGACGGCAGCTCGGTCGCGGAGATCATGGCGTAGTCGGCCAGGTTCGAGGTGACGGGGTTGCCGTCCTCGTCGTAGCGGACCTCTTCCATGAGCGCCTGCGCCGCGCCCTGCGCGATGCCACCGTGGCGCTGGCCCTCGACGATGAGGGGGTTGAGCACGCGGCCGGCGTCGTCGACGGTGATCATGCGGCGCAGCCTGACCTGACCGGTCTCGGTGTCGACGTCAACGACCGCGACGTGCGCGCCGAACGGGAACGTCGGGCTGGCGGCGGCGAAGTCGGTCTCGGCCGCGAGCGGGCCGAACCCCTCCTGTTCGCCCGCGGCCGCGGCCAGCTCGGCCCACGTGCGGCCGATCGTCGGTGACCCGGTGACGTGGAAGCGGCTGTCGATCTTGTCGAGGACGAGATCATCGGGGTTGGCCTCGAGCAGGTCGGCGGCGAGCTCGCGCGCACGGTCGATGACGTTGCGCGACGCCTGCAACACCGCCGAGCCGCCCAGCTGCAGCGAGCGCGAACCCATCGTCCCCTCACCCTTCGCGACGAGGTCGGTGTCGCCGTGGACGACCTCGATGTCGTCCATCGGGATGCCCAGCTCCTCGCTGGCGATCATCGCGAACGACGTGTGGTGCCCTTGTCCGTGCGGCGAGCTGCCCGTGTACACGACCGCGGTCCCGTCGGGCCGCACCTCGACCTTGCCGTACTCCCCACCGGCCTCCGGACCGGCGGTGACCTCGACGTACACGGACACGCCGATGCCGAGCTGCACCGTCTCGCCCGTCTCCCGGCGTCGGGCCTGCTCGGCGCGCAGCTGGTCGTAGCCGGCGGCGTCAAGGACAAGGTCGAGGGCGCGCTCGTAGTCGCCGCAGTCGTAGGTGGTGCCCGTTGATGTGGTGAACGGGAACGCGTCGGCTCGGATCAGGTTCCGGCGCCGAATCTCGACCGCGTCCATGCCGATCTCGGCGGCGAAGAGGTCGACGGCCCGCTCGATCGCGGCGGTTGCCTCCGGTCGTCCCGCGCCGCGGTAGGCGGTCGTGCTCGTCGTGTTGGTCACGACCGAGCGGGCGTTGAACTCGACCTTGGGGATGTCGTACACGCCGGGCGCCATCATGCGGGTGAGGAACGGCAGGATGCCGCCCATCGACGGGTAGGCGCCGCTGTCCTGCAGGACGGTCAGCCGGTAGGCCTGGATGTCGCCAGCGCGCGTGCCGCCGATCTCGAGGGTCTGGACCTGGCCGCGGCCATGGCCCATCCCGACCATGTTCTCCGAGCGGGTCTCGGTCCAGCGGACCGGCCGCGCGAGGTGGCGGGCGAGCCACGGCAACAGCAGCTCCTCGACGCCAGCCCCGATCTTGGGACCGAAGCCGCCGCCCACGTCCGGAGCAACCACGCGCACCTTGTCGGGCTCGAGCGCGTAGACCGCCGCCAGGCTGTCGCGGACGGCGTGGGCGCCTTGGGTGCTGACCCACAGGTTGATGCGGCCGTCGACCCACGCGGCCGCCGCGCCGCGCACCTCGAGCGGGCAGGCCGCGACGCGCTGGTTCACGACGCTCTGCGCCACGACGACCTCGCACCCGTCGAAGAAGTCCTCGGTGCGCCCGAACGCGAGCTCGACGACGGTGTTGGTGCCGATCTCCTCGTACAGAAGGACCTCGTCGGTCGCGGCCTCCGTCGGGTCGATGACCACCGGCAGCGGGTCGTAGTCCGCCCACACCAGCTCGGCCGCGTCGGGGCCCTGGTACGCCTGCGCGGTGACCACGACCGCGATGGGCTCGCCGACGAAGCGGACCTTGCCGGTGGCGAGCCACGGCCTGGCCATGTCCTGGTTCAGCATCGGGATCGGCGGGGGCATCGGGGTGAGGTCGAGGTCGTCGGCGGTGAGGACCGCGAGCACCCCCTCGGCGGCGAGGGCGTCGTCGGCGTTGATCGACAACAGACGCGCGTGGGCCATCGTCGAACGGACGTAGGTGACGTGCCCTGCGCCATCGAGCGCGGGGTCGCGCAGGTCGGCCACGTAGGTACCACCGACGGTGAGGAACGTCGGATCCTCGCGGCGGGGAACCCGATTCCCGAAGATGCTCACGCGTTGGCCTCCCCTCCGGTCACCCTGACCGTCGGGTCAGGCTAGGCGCGGCGCAAAGGCTTTGAAGTCACCGAAGAAGTGGGCCTCTACGACCCAACTTCTTGACCACATTCGGTTGGCGCGGTCAGCCCTCGGCGGTCGTCGCCGGGTCGGTGACGGAGGGACCGTTGCCGAGCTCGCCATAGGGCCACACCGCGGGCAGGTCGATGGGGGCGAGCGGTGGCGGCAGCACCGCGTACGCCTCCTCCCCCGGCATGACGAGGTTGTACTGCTGCCGGGCGAGCCGCTCGATCTCGGCGTCGTCGTCGAGCGCCTTGGCTCGCGCCGCGAGCGCCTCGTTCTGCTCGGACAGCGCGGCCAGACGCTCCTCCGCTCGCGCGGTCGAGGTCCGCTGGGCGAGGTAGGTGCGGGTCGGGAACACGCCGAACAGCAGCATGCCCACGACCAGCGCGGTTCCGGTGAGCAAACCGAGCGCGCGCCCGACGCGCTTGGCGCGCCTCATGGCGCTGATCCAGAGACACGTAGCGCGGACCGGCCCCAGAACGCGGCTGCCTCACCGAGCTGCTCCTCGATGCGCAGCAGCTGGTTGTACTTTGCGACCCGGTCGCTGCGCGCAGGCGCGCCGGTCTTGATCTGGCCGCAGCTGGTCGCGACCGCGAGATCCGCG
>CAYSAC010000258.1:0-1802 GCA_964428815.1 uncultured Acidimicrobiaceae bacterium
TGGACGTCGGCCTGCTTCATGTCGGCGACGGGCTTGAGGTCCGGGAGGTAGTGCTCGAAGCGGTCTCCCTCGATGGCCGCGACGATGCCCTCGGCCACCTCTTCGGGCGGCACCTTCGCGCCGTCGTAGATGGGATCGTCATTACCCGGCTGGTCCCAGATCTCGGTGTCGATGGGACCAGGAACGATGAGGCGCACCTCGATGGGGGTGTCCCACAGGTCGATGAAGAGGGACTCGCTCCACCCGCAGAGTGCGAACTTGCTCGCGCAGTACGCGGCCTCGTCGGCGATGCCCAAGCGGCCGCCCAAGCTCGACACGTTCACGATGACACCGCGACCCCGCTCGAGCATCCTCGGCAGCAGGGCCAGGGTCATCCGTGCTGGCGACAAGAAGTTCACCTGCATCGTCTCATCGACCTCGTCGTGGGTGAGGCGGGTGGCGTGGCGGCGCTTGGGGATCGCGGCGTTGTTCACGAGCACGTCGATGCCACCGAGGTCGTCCCACGCGGCGAGGACAGCGCGCTCGGCGGCGTCCGGATCGTGGAGGTCCACGACAGAGAGGCGGGAGTCCGGCGTGTGATCGCGACAGTCGGCAACGACCTGTTCGAGCCGGTCGCGACGTCGACCCATGCCGACGACCGTGGCGCCCCGCGCCGCGAGGTTACGGGCGAGGGCGGCGCCGATGCCGGACGAGGCGCCGGTGACGATGACGGTGGCTCCGCGCACGTCCATCGGTCAGCCGAGGCCCATTGCCGTTGCCATGCGGTCGAGGTGTCGCGTGGTCGCACCGTAGGAGAGCTCGAAGCTCTTCGCTCGGCGGGTGAAGAGGTGGAGGTCGTGCTCGGTGGAAAAGCCGATGGCGCCGTGGACCTGATGAGCGTGCACGAAGATGCGGCGCAGCGCGTCGTTGCCGTAGGCCATCGCCGCCGCGACCTCGATCTCGGACGGGTTGCCTCGGTCGAGGGCCCAGGCCGCCTGGTACGCAAGGTAGCGGCACGCGTCGAGGTCGGTGCGCATGTCGACGCAGCGGTGGGCGACCGCCTGGAATGAGCCGATGGGCCGGCCGAACTGGTGGCGGTCGCACGCGTGCTGCACCGTGAGCTCGAGCGCCCGCTCCGCGGTACCGATGGCGTACGCGAGCTGCGCGACACCGGTGTAGTCGAGCGCGCGGCGCAGCACCCGCGCGTGCTCGTCGCGCCCACCGAGCCCGAGCGGTTCGGCTGGGGCATCGCGCAGCTCGACCGCGGAGAGGGGATCGGCGCCGAGGTCGTCGTGGCGGTGGGTCGCCATGCCGCCTCGGTGCGGCTCGACGAGACAGAGGCCTTCGGTGGTGGCGACCAGAACCACGTCGGCCGCGCCCGCCCACGGCACCAGGATCTTGGTGCCGTGCAACGTCGCGCCTCCGACGATCTTCGGCTCGTCCCACTCGTCACGCCCGGCTGGCTCGATGACCGCCAACGTGCCGATCGCCTCGCCCGAGGTCAGCGCGGGCAGCCACCTGGCGCGCTGCTCGTCGCTACCGGCCCACGCGATCGGGAGGGCGGCCAGCGTGGTCGACACGACGATCGGCGATGGCACCGGGCCCCGTCCCAGGGCCTCGCAGAGCACGACTAGCTCGAGGACCCCGCACCCGGCGCCACCGTCGGCCTCAGCGATCGGGAGGCCGGCCCAGCCGAGCGACGCCATGGTCCGCCACAGGTCGCGATCGAGCCCGACCGGGTCATCGGCCATCTCCCGCACGCGCGCTGGCGGGCACTTGTCCTCGACGAAGGCGCGGGCCGACTCCGCCAGCATCCGCTGCTC
>CAYSAC010000258.1:1902-4984 GCA_964428815.1 uncultured Acidimicrobiaceae bacterium
TCGGCCGGGGGAGGCCGAGGCCGCGCTGGGCTACGACGTTCTTCTGCACCTCGAGCGTGCCTGCCGCGATCGTGGTCGGGACGTTGCGCGCCCAGTGGCGGCGGATCTGACCGGCGAGTGGAGCGCAGGGGTCGTTGGCCCCGAGCTGTCCGGCTGGGCCGAGGAGCTCGAGGCCGACCTGGCTCACCAGCTGCTCGAGCTGGCCGTTGTGGATCCGCGCGATCGACGCCTCGGTGCTCGGTACCTCCCCGGCGGCCTGCAGGGAGAGGGCGCGGTAGTTGAGGAGGCGCGCAGCCTCGTAGCGGACGCGCAGATCGGCCAGCTTGCGGCGCACGTCGAGCTCGCCGGCTCGGCCCGTCTCACGGGCCCACGCCACGAGCAGCTCGATGATCTTCCCGGCGCGGCTATAGCGAGCGATCCCGGCCCGCTCGAAGGTGAGGCCCGTCATGATCAGCTCCCACCCGGTGTCCTGACCGCCGAGCAGACACGTGCGCGGCACGACCACGTCGTCGAAGAAGACCTCATTGAATTCGTGGGGCCCGGCCAACGTGTCGATCGGTCGCACGGTGATCCCTGGCGTGGTCATGTCGACCATGAGCACGGAGATGCCGCGGTGCTTCGGGGCGTCAGGGTCGGTGCGGACGAGCAACAGACACCAGTCGGCTGGCGCGTCGGCGTAGCTCGTCCACAGCTTCCGGCCATCGACGACGAAGTGGTCGCCCCGATCCGCGGCACGGGTCTTCAGCGACGCGAGATCGGACCCAGCATCGGGCTCGGAGAACCCCTGGCACCAGATCACCTCGCCCCGCGCCATCGGCGGTAGGAAGCGCTGCTGCTGCTCTGGCGTGCCGTAGCGCATGATGAGTGGCCCGATGTAGTTGAGGTTCATGTACTGCGGGCCGCGCGGTTCCTCGTGCGCCCACATCTCCTCACGCACGATCGTCTGCATCCACACGCTCGCGCCTGAGCCCCCGAACTCCTGGGGCCAGGACATCGTGAGCCACCCGCGTGCTGCGAGCTTGCGACAGATCTCCCGGGTCGTCGGGATCGCGCGTTCGTCGTCGACGAACATCCCGCGCCACCACGGGGGGAGCTCCTCGGCGAGGAAGGTCCGCAGCTCCGAGCGAAAGGCGACTTCTTCAGGAGCGAACGCGAAGTCCATCAGCGGTCGCCGCGCACGATGCCACCGTCAACGGTGAAGCAGCTGCCGGTGATCCACGACCCTTGCTCGGAGACGAGCAGTGCGACCAAACCGGCGACGTCCTCTGGCTCGCCGAGGCGGCCAGCGGGGATGGGACGCTTCTTGAGCGTGGCCTCGAAGACCTCCTCGATCGTCTGGCCGGTCGCCTCGGCGCTCCTGCGCGCCGCCTCGTCGACGGCAACGCTCCGGATGAGCCCCGGCACCACGCAGTTGGTGAGCACACCGTGCTTGGAGAAGGCGTTGGCGAGGTTCTTCGAGAAGTTGATCAGCGCCGCCTTGGCTGCCGAGTAGGGAGCGAAGTAGGGGTCGGGCTCACGTCCCACCCGCGAGGAGATGTTGACGATGCGTCCCCACCCGCGTTCCTTCATTTGCGGTACGCAGGCGAGCGAGAGCCGGACCGCGCTCATCAGGTTGAGCTCGATGCTGTCGTGCCAGTCGGCGTCGGTGAGCTCGAGCATCGCCTTCGGTGCGCCCTTGCCGGCGTTGTTGACGAGGATGTCGACGTGGCCGAACCGCTCGAGCGCAGTGGCGACCGCGGCTTCAGCGCCTTCTGGTGCGGCAACATCGGCCTGCACCACCTCCGCTCGCCGACCGAGCGCGGCGACTTCGGCGGCGACCGCCTCGAGTCCCGGGAGCCGCCGCGCCACGAGCACCACGTCGGCGCCTTCTGCGGCGAGGGTCAGCGCGATCGAGCGCCCGATGCCCTGGCTGGCACCGGTGACGAGCGCGACCCGATCCTGCAACCCGAGATCCATGGCCTAGGTCACTAGTCGAACATCACGTCGGCGAAGCGCCGCATGCCGTCGACCGCCTCGCGCGAGCTGGCCCACGGGGCCACCATCAGCCGATCGACGCCCGCCTCCTCCCACCGAGCGACGTCGTCTCGCGACTCGACCGGCCCGCCGAGGGTCACCTCGAACGGGCGGTCACTCCGACCGGCCTCGTCGCGAAGCTTGGCCAGAAGCTCGACCGGGCGGCGAACCGACTCGAGCGTGTGGGTGATGCCGATCCAGCCGTCGCCCAGACGCGCGGCGCGGCGCAGCGCGGCGTCGGACTCGCCGCCGACGTGGATCGGCGGCCACGGCTTCTGGATCGGCTTCGGCTCGAACATCACCGGGTCGAAGTCGAAGAACTCGCCGTGGTGCTCGACGACCTCCTCGCTCCACAGTCGGGTGCACACGGCGAGGGCCTCGTCGAGCCGGCGGCCGCGGGTGTGGAAGTCGAGCCCGGTCGCCTGCCACTCCTCTGCCAGCCAGCTGGCTCCGATGCCCACCTCCGCCCGTCCGCCGGACACGATGTCGAGGGTCTGCACCGCACGAGCGGCCACGAACGGGTGGCGCAGCGCCAGGTTGTAGACGTGGGTGCCCAGCCGCACCCGCTCGGTGATGCCGGCCAGGTACGACAGGTACGCGAAGCAGTCGAAGACGTGGACGTTGGGTGGCACCGGCGGGATGTCCTCACCGGGGTGCGGCGAGCTCGTCATGTCGACCGGCATCACGAGGTGCTCTGGCAGCCACACCGACTCGAAGCCGAGCCGATCGGCTTCGACGGTGACGTCGACGAAGGTCCTGGAGCTGACGCGTCCCAGTGCGATGCCGAACTTCACGTTTGCTCCCAGATCTTCAGAAGGGCCTCGCTGGTGGTGACGGTGGCGAGCAGCGAGAACGTGTGGTCGAACAGGGCGTCGACGTAGGCGTCATCGACGCCCGCCACCGCGTCGCGCGGCAGCACGAACTGGTAGCCGAGGTTCACCGCTTCGAAGGCGAAGCCCATGATCGCGATGTTGACCGAGACGCCGGTGGCCACGATCGTCGTGACCCCGAGGTTTCGCAGCACCGGGTCGAGCGAGGTGCTCGTCATCGGCGACAGCCCGTGCAGGCG
>CAYSAC010000259.1:0-4984 GCA_964428815.1 uncultured Acidimicrobiaceae bacterium
CGGCGGCCGACGGCGTCCCTGGTGACGGTGCGGTCGCCCGGCTGGAAGAAGTACTTCACCGTGTCGACGACGGTGACCTTGACCGCATCGGGGATCTCGTCGGCCAGGCTCGGCTCGAAGATCAGGTCGATCGTCGGCGAACCAACCCCCGGCGAGACCATGTTGCCGAGCTCGAAGGACGCGTCGGAGGCACTGAAGCCGTTGCGCACCACGCTGGCGTTCACCGCATCCCGCACGCTGTTGTCGGCGATGAGCTCGGCGTCGGTGCGGCCGTCGAGCGCCCGCACGCCGTCCAGCGACGCGATGTCAGCGGCCTTCTGCACCTTGCGGATCTCGGCTGACACGTAACCGATGTCCACGGCGAGGGACACCATCAGGATGAGCACCGTGAGGAGGAGCGCGGTGAGCGGGATCACCAGGCCACGGTCGTCGCGATGCGCTCGCATCAACCCTCGTCGCTGATCTGCGCGGTCGCGTTGCCCACGATGTCGTCCGGCAGGAGCGCGCTGATGAAGGGAAAGTCGGGCAGGAGCGGATAGTTGTCGTAGTCGTAGGTCAGCGTGACCGTGATGCAGTCCGGAAGCGCGGCGGCCCCGCAGTTCTGGACGACGATCCCAGCGATGCAGCTCGTGCCAAAGCCTGGTGAGGCGCACGTCCGGCCCCACGAGTTGTACTGACCTACGGCGGTCTTCGTCGCCTCGATCCGCTCGTCCCCGAGCGTCAAGGGGTTGTCGGCGGTCACCGCCGCGGCGCGCGCGCCCTCGTTGGCGGTCTGCGTGAGGGTCTGCTGGAACGACAGCAGCACGCCGAACGCGATGATGCCGAAGATCAGCGTGATGAAGAAGATCATCACGAACGCGAACTCGACGAGCGCGGTCCCCTCATCGCCACGGCCTCGACGGCCTGCGGGAGCGAAGGTGGGGGAGGTTGGCGTCATCGACATCGGCGTGGGCATCCCTCCCGTGAGATCGGCTCGCAGGTGGGCCGACCGGAGCGCGTGGCGAGCCTAGGGCTGCGCCGACCGCCCCCGCCGTGACCTGCTGACCGGTTCGGGAGGTTTGTGGCTGCTTGGGAGTATGAACGGGCCATGGCCAGGCATCGATGGCCCGATCGGGTGGTTTTCGGATGGCTCGATCGGGCTAGTCATCGCTGGTCGAGGGCGCTGACCAGGGCCGCGACGGCCGGGTCGACGGTGATCTCCTCAAGAGGACGCGGCAGCGCCAGGCTCCAGTTGGCTCGCTGCGACGTCGTCCCTGGCACGTTCGGCCGCTCACGCACGCAGAGCGCGTCGTCGAGCGTCGCGGCGACGAGCATCGACGGCGCAGCCGCGAGCCTGCGGTGCACCTCGCGCACGACCTCGCCGACCGGCTTGGCTGGGTCGCCACCGCAGAGGTCGACGAGCTCGGCGCGGAGGCCCTCGGTCGCCTCTTCGTTGACGTCGAGGTCGAGCGCCCGCAGCTCGGCCTGGTCGGCCCCGGTCCAGAGCCCGGCGATCGTCGGCAGGTCGTGAGTCGTGACCGCGGCGAGCGCCTGCTCTGGGAAGTGCTCTGGCGGTCCGTGCTCGAACAAAACGAGCCGGTAGGAGAGGATCCCGCGGTCGTGGAGCTGCGCCCTGAAGGCGTCCTCCACGGTGCCGAGGTCCTCGCCGATGACGAGGGCGCCGGCGCGCACGCTCTCGAGGGCGAGGATGTCGAGCAGCTCGGTGCCAGGGAAGCGGACGTAGGTGCCCTCGGCTGCCGTATGGCCACGCGGGATCCAGTACAGGCGCGACAAGCCCATGACGTGGTCGACGCGCAGACCGCCGGAACCGGCAAGCGACTCGCGCATGATGGCGATGAACGGTTCGTACGCCGCCTCGCGAAGCTTCCATGGGACGAACGGCGGCAACCCCCAGTCCTGCCCCTCGACCGCGAACACATCAGGTGGCGCTCCGACCGTGACGTCCAGCGCGAGGACGTCCTGGAGCATCCACGCGTCGGCGCCGGCTGGGTCCACCCCGATGGCGAGGTCGTGGATGATCGCGACCTCCTCCTTCGCCGCGTTGAGCTGCTCCTCCGCCAGCCACTGCAGCCAGCTGTGGAACGCGACGAGGTCGGGGTGCTCTGCCGCGAACGCGGACACAGCTGGCTCGTCGGGGCGACGGTGCTCCTCCGGCCAGTCGCGCCACCCGCTGCCGTGTTCGTCCGCCAGCGCGCAGAACGTCGCGTACCGCTGCAACGACTCGCCGTGGGCGGCGATGTAGCGCTCGAACCGCGCGTCGCCGTGGAAGCCGGACCACAGGCGCTCGAGGGCGCGGCGCTTGAGCGCCCACACGATGTCGCGGTCGATCGTGCGAGCCGCGTTCAGCGCACGCCCACGCGCCGCGAGCGCGACCACCTCGGGGTCGGCGTGCGCGCCGGGCACGTCCTCGATGCTGAGGTACAGCGGGTTCCTGAACCGCCGGCTACTCGGGTAGTACGGGCTCGGCTGCTGCTCCGGTATCGGCAAGACCGCGTGCAGCGGGTTGATGAGCACGCCGTGGCCACCGGTCTCCGCGGTCCAGCGCGCCAAGGTGCGGAGGTCGGCGAGGTCACCCACTCCCCAGCTCCGGGCTGAGCGGGTCGCGTAGAGCTGGACCGCCCAGAGCCAGCCGCGGAGGTCCGGCGGCACGTGCGCGCGCCGGGGGACGACGATCAGCCGGGTCGTCGGTCCGCCGTCGGCCGGGTGCAGGTCGTGGTAGCCGATCGGCAGATCCGGCGGCAGCGAGGCTGCCGCTCGCCGCTCGGTGCCGTCCTCGAGCAGCAGCGTGGCCGGGTCGCGCACGTCCGGCGCGTCGCCCTCGGTGACGAACCAGATCGGCCGTCGCGCCGGCGGCGCGTCCTGCCCGGGAGTCGCGCCCATCGCGGTACGCAGCGCGCCGATCACCTCGGGTGAGGCCTCGTGCCACCGACCGTTGACGTCGTGGTAGCCCTCGTCGATGCCCCAGGGGTCGGTCATCCCGCCGGCCCCTTGCCAAGCCGCGCCTCGATGAACGCGCGCAGCTCGGCGAGGTCGGCGGCCTCGCAGCTGAGCTTGTGGAGCCACGCGGTCGCGACGATGGGCTCGGGCAGGTCGGGCTGCGGGGCGACGACGACGCCGTCGCCGGCCAGCTCGACCAGTGCCTCCTGATCGGCGGCGGGGATGTCGGGTCGGTACTGCACGAGCACGTCGCCGCCCTCGAGCACGCCAACCTGGATCGGGCGGGCGATCGGTTGGTCCGCCACGTCGGGCAGCTCGGGTGTGGGCTGGTGGGGACCGGACGTCGGCGGGTCCGAGATGTAGGTGGGCTCGGGCGCCGACGGCAGGACGTGCACGAGGTGCTGCGGGTCGAGCGCCTCGCGGGCGATCAGGCCGCACCCCCCCGAGCTTGACGACCCGTCGCTGCACGCCGCGAGCAGCGCGAGGAGGGGGATCAGCGCCGCTGGTCCCGCCATCGCCGGCAGCGGGCGAGGCAGCCCGAGCTTGTGCACCAGAGCGATCGCGAACACGATCATCAGCCCGCCTGCGAGCATGCGCAGCTCGAACCGCTCGTCGAGGACGAGCACGCCGACGAGCACCGCGACGACGGGGATCAGGTAAGTCACGAGCGATGCCTTGGTCGCGCCGAGGTCGGCGATCGTCCGGTAGCTGAGGACGTAGGCGACGCCCGTGCCGATGATGCCGAGCAGCGCCACGCAAAGTGCACGGACGGCGGAGATCTCGACGCCGTCGATGATCGATGTGACCAGCGCGATGGGCGCCAGCGCGGCTGCTGCGACCGTCAGCTGACCCGTGGCCGCGACCTCCGGAGGGATGCCGACGAGGTGCTTGCGCATGTAGGCGAACGCGAGGCCGTAGCACGCGCCGGCACCGACCGAGGCCAGGGAACCGGCGACAGATGAGCCCGCGAGATCGCTCCCCCCGAGGCCGGCGGCGAGGGCGACGCCCGCGAACCCGAGGAAGAGGCCGCCGACCTGGCCCAACCGCAGGTGGTCGCGCAGCAGGACCGCGGCAGCGACTGCGGTGAACAGGGGCGTGGAGCCGTTGAGCACCGCCGTCAGCGCAGAGGTGATCCGCTCCTCGCCCCAGGCGAGCATCGTGAACGGGATGGCGCTCCCGACGATCCCGGCGACGGCGAAGTGCCGCCACGACGTTCGGTCGCGGGGCAGCGCGAGGCCACGGTGGCGGAGGTAGAGGTGCAGCGCGCCGGCGCCGAGAGCGATCCGCGCCCAGGCCACCGTGCTCGGGCTCAGCCCCTCGACCGCGACCTTGATGAACAGGAACGACCAGCCCCAGATGAAGGCGAGCAGGAAGAGGCGGCGCATGCCTAGTGGCCTGTCGTCGAGTTGACGAGGCGGATCCGTCGAGCCAGCGACGTCACTGGTCGGCGAGCCGTCTCGGCAATCCGGCGACAGTCCACTGGGGCATTCAACCAGGACAACGGACGAGCCCTACACTCCCGCCCATGTCCAGGTCGTTGCTGGAGCGACGCCTCACTGAAGGCGCCGATCGGCTCAAGCATCTGCAGGAGGAGCTCGGCGTCGCCGACGAGCAGCTCGCGCACCTCGCCGACGCGGCCGACGACGCGCGCCTGCGAGCGCTGATGTCCGAGACCCCGCTCGCGGACCGTGAGCACCACGAGGCGCAGCGTCACGCCGACGCGATGCAGCGCCACCGCGTCGAGGTGCAGGACAGCATCGATCGCCTCGAACGGTCGCAGGACGAGCTGCTCGACCGTCTCGTGGCCGAGACCCGCTGAGGATCGAAGGGAACCCGCCGTGCCCACACGCGTCGTGATCGCCGAGGACGAGGCCATCATCCGCCTCGACCTGAAGGAGACCCTCGAGGAGGAGGGCTACGAGGTCGTGGGGGAGACCGGGCGGGGCGACGAAGCCGTGCAGCTCGTGCGCGACCTCGCCCCTGATCTCGCCATCCTCGACATCAAGATGCCGGGCCTCGATGGGCTTGCTGCCGCACGTGCGATCAC
>CAYSAC010000260.1:0-4982 GCA_964428815.1 uncultured Acidimicrobiaceae bacterium
ATGTAGCGCTTCTCGCCGTCGAGGTAGTGCAGCAGCAGGATGCGGCAGTTGCGGTTGGGGTCGTACTCGACCGCGGCCACCTTGGCCGGCACGCGGTCCTTGGTCCGCTTGAAGTCGATGATGCGGTACTGCTGCTTGTGACCACCGCCCTTGTGGCGCGACGTCTTGCGCCCGTAGCTGTTGCGGCCGCCGGTGCCGGACTTGGGCGCCAGCAGCGACTTCTCGGGCGTGGTCTTGGTGATCTCCTTGAAGTCCGAGACCGTCTGGAACCGACGACCGGGACTGGTGGGCTTGCGCTTGCGAAGGGCCATGTCTCTATGCCTCGAAGAGCGGGATGGAGTCGCCCTGGCGCAGGGTGACGAGCGCTCGCCTGGTGTCGGGCCGCTTGCCGAACACGCCGGTGCGGCGGTTCCGCTTGCGCTTGCCCTTGCGGTTGATGGTGTTGACCTTGACGACCTTCACCTGGGGGAAGATCGACTCGATCGCGTCGTGGATCTCAGGCTTCGACGCGTCGGGGTGGACGACGAAGGTGTAGACGCCCTGCTCGAGCAGGCCGTAGGACTTCTCGCTCACGACGGGGGCGAGGATGACGTCGCGGGGGTCCTTCATGACTCGGCTGGCGCCTTCACGGCTGCGTCGCTCGGCAGGCTGGCGACGGTGAACACGACCCAATCGCTCACGAGCACGTCGTAGGCGTTGAGCTCTCCGGTCGTGAGGATGTGGATCGCCGGCACGTTGCGGAGGCTCTTCCACGTGGCCTCGCTGTCGCGGTCGAGCACCACGAGGAGGCGGCCGTCGATGCCGAGGGCGTCGATCACCTTGAGCGCGCCCTTGGTGCTCGGCTCGCTGATGCCCCAGCTGTCGAGCACGATGACCTTGCCGTCGCTCGCACGATCCGACAGCGCGCAGCACAGCGCGGCGCGGATCATCTTCTTCGGCGTCTTCTGCTTGTAGCTGCGCGGCTTGGGGGCGTGGGTGACGCCACCGCCGACCCAGTGCGGGGCGCGGCTGGAGCCGGCGCGAGCGCGACCGGTCCCCTTCTGCTTCCACGGCTTGGCGCCGCCGCCCCGGACCTCGGCCCGGGTCTTGGTGCTCTGGGTGCCGGCCCTGCGGGCGGCGAGCTGGGCGGTGACCACCTGGTGCATGAGGGGCACGTTGGGCTGGACGCCGAAGATGGCGTCGTCGAGCTCCGCGGTGCCGGTCTTCTTGCCGGCGGCGTCCTTGAGGTCGATCGAAGCCATCACGAGCCTGGCTTTCCGGCCTTCACGGCGTCACGGATGAGGACGAGCCCGCCCTTCGGCCCCGGCACGGCTCCCCGGACCAGCACGAGGTCGCGCTCGGCGTCGGCCTCGACGACTTGGAGGTTGAGGGTGGTGACCTTCTCGCCACCCATGCGGCCGGCCATCTTCGTGCCCTTGAAGACGCGGGACGGTGTGGCGCAGGCGCCGATGGAGCCGGGCGCACGGTGGACCCGGTGCGCACCGTGGGAGGCCCGCTGGCCCTTGAAGCCGTGGCGCTTCATGACACCGGCGAAGCCCTTGCCCTTGCTCACGGCGGTCACGTCGACGAGCTCGCCGCCAAAGAGGACGTCGGCCTTCAGCTCCTGGCCGACCTCGTAGCCGGTGACGTCGTCGATGCGGAGCTCGACGAGCTGCACGCCGGGGTCGACCCCGGCCTTGCTGTACTGGCCCGCGACCGGCTTGGTGAGCTTGGTCGCCTTCTTGGTGCCAAAGGTGACCTGGAGGGCGCTGTAGCCGTCGCGCTCTGTGGTCTTCACCGAGACGACGCGGCACGGCCTGACCCGGAGCACGGTGACGGGGACGACGTTGTTGTCGTCGTCCCACACCTGGGTCATGCCGACCTTCTCGCCGACGATTGCCTTCTTCGCCATTGCGGCTGCGTCTTTCTCTTTCACGCGAGCGCTCCGCTCGGGCAGACCCGGCGGAGCGCATGTTGGGTTGTGCTGCAAGGTTCCTGCCGCGGGCAGGCCTGCGCAGACGTCGATTGGCGGACGGAACGGGCGGCGCAAGGCAAGGGGCCTTGCGCACGGATCGGTCAGCATAGCGGCGTCCTGGCGGGTGCGTCCAAGCCACCTGCCCTGGCAAGATCGGCGGCCATGAGGCGCTGCTGGCGGTCCTGGTGCTCGTCGCCGCCTGCTCGAATGGCGAGGACGCCGGCCCCAGCACCTCGTCGACCCGACCGGGTTCGCGGCCGAGGTCGACCGCATCCTCGCCGATCCCTGCGGCTGGACGGCCAGGGACACGCTGAGCTTTCAGCGCGTCGACGCAGGCCCCGTCGACTTCCGCGTCGTGCTGGCGACGCCGCCCACGGCCGACATCCTGTGCGCGCCGCTCGAGACGAACAGCCGGTACTCCTGCTTCCAGGACGGCCGGTCGGTCATCAACCTCGACCGCTGGACGCCCGGCGCCGAGGCCCAGTCAGGCCTAGCCCTTCCCCGGTACCGCGAGTACGTCATGAGCCACGAGGTCGGCCACGCGCTCGGCCACGGTCACGCCGGTTGCCCCCGCTCCCGGCGCCCCCGCGCCGGTGATGATGCAGCAGACCAAGGGCATCAGCGCCTGCAGCCCCAACCCCTGGCCGTTCCCCGACGGCTGACCATCTGCTTCTGGCGTGCGTTAGCGCGCTCGGCGCGCGCTAACGCACGCCAGATCGAGTCAGCCGAGAGCCTTGGTCAGCACCTCTCCGGTCCTCGCGACCGCCTCGGGGTCCCAGCCGTTGGCGGGCATGTTGAAGGTCACGCCGTCGAGGCCCAACCCGATGAGCTGCTGCACGTGCTCGCCCACGCCGTCGGCGTCACCGACGACGATCCGCGCGGTGAGCATGGCGCGGGTGGCCTCGTCGAGCGCGTCCCAGTCGAGGCCGCGGGCCCGGAGGAAGTCGTTGCGGGTCTGCGCGGCCGCCTCCATCGTCTCGCCCACGACGACCGAAGCGAGCGATGTCTTGTTGATCGTGGCGATGTCACGGCCCTGATCCGCGCAGTGCCCGGCGAGGACCTCGAGCTTGCGCGGCAGCTCGTCGAAGCCGGAGGTGAAGTTGGCCATCTCCGCGTACTGCGCCATCAGCCGCAGCGTCTTCTTCTCGCCCTGGCCGCCGATCATGATCGGGATGTCGCCGCGGATCGGCGCGGGCGAGTTGATCGCGTCCTTCGTCGAGTAGTGCTCGCCCTCGAACGTCGGCCGCTCGCTGCGGAACATGGCGCGGCAGATCTGCAGCGCCTCCTCCAGCCGCTCGAACCGCTCCTTCACCGGCGGGAACGTCACGCCGAGCGCCTCGTGCTCCTGGTCGAACCACGCCGCGCCGATCCCGAGGAACGCACGACCCTTGGAGACGACGTCGAGCGTCGTGACGATCTTGGCCAGCACCGCGGGGTTGCGGTAGGTGACGCCAGTGACGAGCGTGCCCAGGTTCACCCGCTCGGTGCGGGCGGCGATCGCGCCCAGGAGCGTGTAGGCCTCGAACATCTCGTGCTCGGGCGGGCCGAGCATGGGCAGCTGGTAGAAGTGGTCCATCACCATGACGGTGTCGAAGCCGCTCTGCTCGGCGGCGACTGCAACCGCGGCGACCTTCTCGAACAGCTGGTCGGGCGCGACGCCCGGATAGGTGAAGTTGGGGATCTGGAGCCCGATGCGGATCATGGTTCGAGCCTGCCACGATGTGTCGATGCTCCGCTGGCAGTGCATCTGCGTCGACACGACGTGCGCCAAGGGGGCTCCGCCCCCCTTGCATACCCCCCAGAGAAACGCGCGCTGACAGCCGAATAGCTGGCCGAAGACACCTGACCGACGCGCACAGCTCATGGCGCGGCGAAGCCGACGGGGGTTATGCGAAGGGGGCGGAGCCCCCTTGGGCAAAGGCGAGGGCCGAGGCGCTCGGCGCGAAGCGGGTCGACATCGGTCAGGGCGACCCGACCTGGGTGGTGCTGGCCGACCCGGAGGGCAACGAGTTCTGCATCCTGCGAGCGCTCACCCCCGAGGAGCTCACTGCGCCGTGAGCTAGCCTATCGAACGTGCGTTCGCCCACGGTCTCGTGGCAGGCCTCGCTGCTCGACGGCGACGGGCCGTCGCTCGACGATGGCTTCACGACGTTGCGGCGCGTCCGGCTCGACGGTCGCGCGTGGGTCGACCACGCGCCGGACTGGTTGCACGGAGCGACCGCGCTCTTCGACCGCCTGCTCGCGCAGGTGCGGTGGTCCCACCGCGACCGGCCCATGTACGGCCAGCTCGTCCCCGAGCCCCGCATGCACGGCCGTTGGCCGACGAGCCTGCACCCGGAGATCCGCGACGGCATCGCCCGGTTGCTGACCGAGCGCTACGACCGGCCGCTCGAAAAGATCGCGCTGAACCTCTACCGGGACGGCCGCGACAGCGTCGCATGGCACGGTGACCGTGTTGCCCGCGACCTGCCAGAGGCGATCGTCGCGACGGTATCGCTCGGCTCGCAGCGCCGGTTCCTGCTTCGGCCCAAGGGCGGCGGACAGTCGGTGCGCATCGAGCCCGGGCCCGGCGACCTCATCGTGATGGGCGGCTCGTGCCAGCGCGACTGGGAACACAGCGTCCCCAAGGTCGCCAGCGCAGGAGCGCGCGTGAGCATCACGGTCCGTCACGGTTACACCTGAGGCTCAAAACCCACGAACTGGCGGTGGAATTCGACCACGAGTGGTCGAATTCCATTGCCAGTTCGAGAGCGCGAGGGCTAGACCTGTTGGATCTTGATCTCGATGTCGACGCCGGCGGGGAGCTCGATCCGCTGGAGCGAGTCGACGGTCTTGGGCGAGGGCTCGAGGATGTCGAGCAGACGCTTGTGGATCCGCATCTCGAAGTGCTCGCGCGAGTCCTTGTCCTTGTGCGGTGACCGGATGACCGTGTAGCGGTGCTTCTCGGTCGGCAGCGGGATCGGACCGCGGACCGTGGCCTGGGTGCGCAGGACCGTCTCGACGATCTTCTTCGTCGACTGGTCGATGA
>CAYSAC010000261.1:0-4957 GCA_964428815.1 uncultured Acidimicrobiaceae bacterium
GGCGCCGAGCCCAGGGGCGCCGGCGAGGCGGCACTGCGGGGCCTCGGTGGGCGCGACGTGATGATCGGCGCCGGCCTCGTCTCATCGCTCGACGACCCGACGGTGAAGCGCTGGATCACGGCCGGGATCGCGAGCGACGGGTTGGACGCGCTGGCTGTCGTCCTGGCGTGGCGCGCGCTGCCACCGCGTCGCCGCGCGCTGATGCTCGTCGCGAGCCTTGGCGGCGCGGCGAGCGGCGCCGCGCTGCTAGCGCGCCAGCCCTAGATCAGGGGATCGAGTCGAGGAAGTCGATTGCCTTCTGGCCGACGGCGACGGCCTCGCCCACGTCGATCACCGGGATGACCTCGAACTTGAACCAGGGGCCGAACTCGTCGGCGCTCTGCAGCAGCCCCTCCGGATCGTCGGTCTCGATCAGCGCGTAGCCGCCGGTCCCGTCGAGCCGGTTGACGAACGCGAGGAACGTCTGGCTCGCCGGCGG
The DNA here is from genome assembly GCA_964428815.1 of uncultured Acidimicrobiaceae bacterium. Taxonomy (GTDB): domain Bacteria; phylum Actinomycetota; class Acidimicrobiia; order Acidimicrobiales; family CAYSAC01; genus CAYSAC01. Next base: position 479 of record CAYSAC010000261.1, read on the forward strand.
CGACCACTTCGAGAAGACCTCGGTCAGCCGCTTGGCCCCCTCGATCCGGTCGTTTGGGGTGCCCCCCTCGTGCAACGTAAACGCCGTCAGGAACTTCATCGTCCACCTCCGCTGTGATTGGTCCTCCTGTCCTCGCGCCTATTGCGGCGCCGCGCAAGCAAAACTTGTGCCGTGATCGTCCGGTTGTGCGGCATCTGCACCCTCGCCTTGGCACTCGCCTGCGGCGGCGACGAGGCGGTCGCGCCGTCGTCGAGCACCACCATCACGTCGAGCACCACCATCACGTCGATCACGACCACGACCTCGACGACCGCGACACCGGTCGTCGTCTCGGTGCGGCTCGACCGCAGGACGAGCGACGCCGCCACCGACGACTTCGTCGCCGTTGTGGAGGAGACGCTGGCCGACCCCCGGGGCTGGGAGCGCGCCGGGTTCGACATCCGCATCGACCCTGCCGCCACCTACGTCATCGCACTCGCCGAAGCGGACGCGGTCGACGCGCTCTGCCTCCCGTACGAGACCTATGGCCTCTACTCGTGCCAGAACGGGCCGGTCGTCGCGCTCAACGCCGACCGGTGGCGGACCGCGACGCCGGAGTGGACCGGCGACCTCGCGACCTACAAGCAGATGCTCGTCAACCACGAGGTCGGCCACCTGCTCGGCCGGCACCACCCGCCCGCGCCGCTGTGCCCCACGCCTGGCCAGCCCGCGCTCGTGATGGCGCAGCAATCGACCGAGCTCGGCGCCTGTCTGCCCAACGCCTGGCCGCTCCCCGAGGAGATCGAGGCGGCAGCACGTCACGACGAACCGCTCGCGCCGCCTTATGCGGAGTGACGCGCGCGAACCCGTCCACCGTGCGATGGACGGGTTCGCTGCGTCCGCCCGTCCCAGGTGGTGATCACCGGAAGAGGTGCGGGTGCCGGGCTCGAGCCTGGGCCCAGGCCTTTGCTCGGGCCAGCTCCCGGTTGGTGCGCAGGTCCCGCTGGTACTCGGAGCGGGCTGCGGTCTGATGCCGCGAACGGCGGATGGGGGTTCGCACGGTGGTCACCTCCCTTCGAGGTGGTGCACGGCCGCGCCGCGACGCGGCGCGCCAGGAGCAGGAGACGGAGACGGTTGGCGGAGGCGCTAGCGCGCCAGCTGATCGCCAGCGAGGAGGCCGCGACCGGTCGTCACGTCGTTGTGTCGCAAGAGCATCGGGGGCCTCCCTTCGTCGATCTCGCACCGGCCGCGTGCCGGTGAGCGCCGGTCATCCAACAACGGATCGCACGCGGCGTCAACGCATTTGCTCAGACCGCGGCGACCTGCGCCTTGGCCCAGCGGTAGTCGGCCTTCCCCGACGGGCTGCGCACGATCTGCTCGCGGAACACGAACGCCTTGGGCAGCTTGTAGCGCGCGACGTGCTTCGCACACTCCTCGAGCAGATCGGCCTCCGTGGTGGTCGAGCCCTCGCGGAGCTGCACGACCGCGACGACCTCTTGGCCCCACCGCTCACTCGTGCGGCCGGCGACGACGACGTCGTACACGTCGGGGTGGTGCCCGATGGCCTGCTCGACCTCTTCGGCGAAGATCTTCTCGCCGCCCGAGTTGATCGTCACCGAGTCGCGCCCGTACAGCTCGATGACGCCGTCGGCGCGCAGCCGGGCGCGATCGCCGGGGACCGAGTAGCGGGTGCCCTCGATGACGGGGAAGGTGCGCGCCGTCTTGTCGGCGTCACCCAGGTAGCCGAGCGGCACGCGGCCCTGCTGCGCGAGCCAACCGATCTCCTCATGCCCGGCCGCAAGCACCTGCCGGAGGTCGTCGCTCACAATGCACGCGCCCGGACCAGGGTTGAACGTGCCCGTGCTCGCCGCTTGGCCGGCTGCGCTCATCTGCGACATCTGGCTGCCGGTCTCGGACGCCCCGACCGCGTCCATGATCATCACCGACGGAAGCTTCGCGAGCAGCTGGTCCTTCAGCGTCGAGTTGAGCGGCGCGCCGCCGGACACGATCAGCAGCATGGAGGACAGGTCGTAGTCCTTGGCCTCGAGCTGGTCGGCGAGAGGGCGGCCGAACGCATCACCGACGATGAGCAGGATGTTGCAGCGCTCGCGCTCGATGGTCGACCACACGTCGTCAGCGCTGAAGCCGACGGTGTCCTCCTGGATGCAGACGCTGTTGCCGCCGTTGAAGGCGTTGAAGGCGAGCCAGTGGCCGGCGCCGTGCATGAACGGCGGCGCCGGCAGCAGCCGCGCCCCGCCGTTGATGGCGGTCTCGACGATCTCGTCGAGCGTCTCGAACTCGTTGCCGGTCGCGAGGTTCCGACCGCCCATCGCGCCGACGAAGATGTCAGCCTGCCGCCACAGGACGCCCTTCGGCATGCCCGTGGTACCGCCCGTGTAGAGGATGTAGAGGTCATCCGGGCTGAGGTCCTGTGGCGCGTCGGGGGGCGACGACGCCAGCGCCTCCTCGTACGCGACCGCGCCGGGCAGCAGGCCGTGACCCGAGTCGTCGTCTACCTGGATCAGCACCTCGAGCGCGGGCAGGTCGGGGAGCACCTTCTCGAGGGTCGGCACGAACACGCTGTGGTAGATGAGCGCGCGGGCGCTGCTGTCGGTCAGCAGGTAGCGGAGCTCCTCCTCGACGTAGCGGTAGTTCACGTTGAACGGCGCGACGCGCGCCTTGTACGAGCCGAGCATGGCCTCGAGGTATTCGTTGCCGTTGTGAAGGTAGACGGCGAGGTGGTCCTGCCCGGACTCGTGGCCGGCGAGCTGGCCTCGCTCGGTGCTCACGCCCAGGCCCCGCCCGCGGAGGTAGGAGGCCAGCCGGCGGGTGCGGTCGGTGACGTCGGCGTAGGTGAGCCGACGGTCCCGCCAGACGATGCATTCCCGGTCGCTGATAGCAGCGCTGACGGCCTCGTGGACCTGGGCGAGGTTGTACTCCATGCGGGCCTGATCCCCCTTCGAGCCGAACGGCTCGGACCTTACGCGCAGGGACTCAGCGGGCAGCAATCAGCAGCGCGCTCCGTTCGCCGGGACCGTCAGGTCGATGACGTAGCTGGCCGCGTGGCGCGACGCGCAGGCCGAGTCCCCGAGGGACGTGTGCCCCTGGCGCTCGACGGTCAGGAGGTGGCCGTCGGCGAGCGCGTCGGCGACCGCCACCGCGTCGACGTAGGGCGTCGCCGCGTCACCGGTTGCGCCGATAACCAGCACCGGGGGCGTGCCGTCGGCGCGAACGGCGTGCGGTGAGAGCGGAGACTGCGGCCAGAACGCGCAGGGGAGGCCGTCGTTCGCGATCGGGGCACCGAGCCGCGGTGAGATCGCCGCCAGCTCGGCCTCATATTGCGCCCAGCCCGCGTCGCCGACCGGATGAGGGACGTCGAGGCAAGACGTACCGATGTACGCGGTGTAGTCCACGAGGCCGGTGTAGCCGTCGGCGAGGCGGGCGAGGAGCGTGCCGTCACCGGCGCGGGCCGCAGCGAGCGCGTCGGTGAGCGGATCCCATAGTGAGGGGTCGTAGGTCGCGTAGAGCGCGGCGTGCGCGAGCTGGGTCGGACCGACCCGACCGAGCGGCAGCTGCTCGACGCTCGCCTCCACCTCGTCATACGCGCGGCCAAGGTCGTCGGGGGTCGCGGCGTCGATGGCGGCGAACGTCGCCTCGATGCTGGCGGTCACCCGCTTGCCGACCTCGTGGAAGTCGAGCGCAGGGTTGACGACGCCGTCGAGGACCAGCGCGCGCACCGAACCCGGGAACGCCTCCGCCCACAGCAGCCCGATGAAGGTGCCGTAGGAGAAGCCGACGTAGGTGAGCTGTCGCTCACCGAGCGCGACCCGCAGCCGTTCGAGGTCGCGGATGGTCTGGTCCGTCCCGAGCTTGCTCAGCAGCCCGCCGGCGGAAGCAGCGCACTCCTCGGCAACCCGGTGGGCGCCGGCCGCGAGCTGCTGCCGCTCAGCGGCGTCGTCCGGCTCGCTGTCGACGGCGCGGAACGCTCCGACCGATCCGCCACACCCGAGCTGGGTGCTCTCACCGACGCCGCGAGGGTCGAACGTGACGATGTCGAAGCGGCGGCTCACCTCGGCGCCGAGCGTGCCGGCGAGGTAGGGGAGCGAGGCGACGGCTGGCGCCCCTGGTCCGCCAGGGTTGACCACCAGCGAGCCGATCCGGCGTGCCGGATCTCGCGCTGGGCGACGGGCCACGGCGAGCTCGATCGCGGGCCCGTTCGGGTCGGTGTGGTCGAGCGGGACGCTCAAGGTCGCGCACTCGGTCCCCGACCCGCAGCCGCGCCAAGTGAGCGTGGCGTCGGCAGGCGTCGACGTGGTCGCGGCGGTCGTGGCGGTGGTCGAGCTCGCGTTGGTGCGCGTCGTCTCGGCCCGATCAGTCGCGCGCTCGTCACCGCCCCCGCACGCGGCGAGCACCAGCAGGACGACCAGCACACCCGAGGCAATACCTGTCGGATCCAGCTCTCGAGGCAATGACGTTCGCATGCGACTGCTATTGCCTCGA
>CAYSAC010000262.1:0-4952 GCA_964428815.1 uncultured Acidimicrobiaceae bacterium
CGGCGAGCAGCTATGTGGGCTGCTCGCCCTACGTAAGCAGGAGTCCGGAGGTCAGAAGAACACGGGTCATGCGATCGCCATGCTCGCGGACGGTCCCCTGCGCGTCAAGGGCGTTAGGGTGCTCGCGATGATTCGCCGATCGTTCCGCATCGGGCTCAAGCTGGGCTTGCTCGCCGGGATCGCCTTCGCTTTGGTGAAGACGCTGCAGAGCCGTCGACCGCCGGAAGACCTGCCCGCGACGGGCGCCGCGTCCTGGCCGCCGCTTGACCCAACGCCCCACCACGAACCCGCGGTCGCCACGCCGAAGCCCGAACCGGCGCCCAAGGTCGAGGAGCGCGGCTGGCTCGAGCCCCAACCAGAGCCCGCCCCTGTCACGCCCGCCGCAGCGAAGCCGCCGATCAAGAAGGCCGCGAAGAAGGCGGCCGCGAAGAAGGCCGCGATCGCGGCGTGGGTCGAGCCGACGGCGGGCGTGTGCCCGACCTCGCACCCGGTGAAGGCCAAGCTCGCCAGCAAGATCTTCCACCTGCCCGGCATGCTCAACTACGAGCGCACCGCTCCGGACCGCTGCTACCACACGGCCGAGGTCGCAGAGGCGGACGGGCTCCGCGCCGCTAAGCGCTAAGTATTCAGCGCGGCGACGCTCACGATGCCGTCACCCTCGGCGATCAGCTGCTGCACGTCGTCCGGCACGACCGAGTCGGTGGCGAGGACCATCAGCGCGGCGGCGCCCTCCGGTGACCGCCCGAGGTGCATGTCGTCGATGTTCACGCCAGCGTCGCCGAGCGCACGAGTGACGAACGCGATCATCCCCGGCTTGTCCTCGTTGCGAACGACGAGCATGTGTCGCGCCGGCGGCAGGTCGACGGTGTGGTCGTCGAGCATGACGATGCGGGGATCGCCGCGCAGGCCGACGAGCGTGCCCGCCAGCGCGTGGTCGCCACCCCGGATCGTGACCAGGTTGACGTAGTCGTGGGCGGTGGCGCTCGAGGTGTCGCGCACCTCGACGCCCGCGTCCGCCGCGAGCCGCGGCGCGTTCACGTAGGAGACCGGCTCCTCGGTGACGCCACCGAAGACGCCCTTCAGCACAGACAGGGTGAGGATGCGCGTGTCGTAGTCGGCCAGCTGGCCCTGGTAGCCGAGCTCGAGCACCTCGGGCACGCCGCCGTTGAGCGACACGTACAACCGGCCGAGCCGCTCGGCGAGCGGGAGGAACGGGCGCACGGTCTCCGACGCCTCCGCCGCGCTGACGTTGACCGCGAACGGCACGAACTCACCTGCGAGCGCGAGGCCGACCTGCTCGGCGATCGTGTCGCCCGCCTTGTCCTGCGCCTCCGCGGTGCTAGCCCCGAGGTGCGGCGTCACCACGACCTGCTCGAGCTCGAACAGCGGCGACTTGGTCGTGGGCTCGGTGGCGAACACATCCAGGGCGGCACCACCGACGCGCCCGTCGCGGATCGCCTCGGCCAGCGCGTCCTCGTCGACGATGCCACCGCGGCCCACGTTGATGATGCGGATGCCGGGCTTGGCCTTGGCCAGCAGCTCCTTGCCGACGAGGCCGATCGTCTCCGGCGTCTTCACCGCGTGGATCGTCAGGAAGTCGGAGACCTCGACCAACCGGTCGAGGTCGACCAGCTCGACGTTGATCTGGCGAGCGCGCTCCGCGGAGATGAACGGGTCGTAGGCGACGAGCCGCATCGCGAAGCCCGAAGCCCGCTGAGCCACCAGCCGGCCGATGCGCCCAAGCCCGATGATGCCGAGGACCTTGTCGGCCAGCTCGACTCCCTCCCACCGGCTGCGCTCCCAGCGGCCGGCGGTGAGCGCGGCGTGCGCCTGCGGGATGTTGCGGGCCTGCGCGAGCAACAGCGCCATCGTGTGCTCGGCCGCCGAGAGCACGTTGGACTGCGGCGCGTTGACGACCATCACGCCACGCTCGGTCGCGGCTTCGACGTCGACATTGTCGAGCCCGATGCCGGCCCGTCCGACGACGACGAGGTCGGCGCCAGCGACGAGCACCTCGCGCGTCACCGTCGTGGCCGAGCGGATGATGAGGGCGTGGGCGCCCGGCATGAGGCCAAGGAGCTCGTCCGGCGTCGTGCCCAGCTGGACGTCGACGTCGTGGCCGGCGTCGCGCAGGCGCTGGAGCCCTCCGTCGGCGATCTTCTCGGTGACCAGGATGCGGGCCATCGGCTCAGGTTCTACGTCGCACGCTCAGGTTGTCCACCTCGACCGGCTCGATGCCCTCGTCGGGCGACAGCTCGAACCCCCAGACCTGGGCGTAGAACGAGAGTTCGCCGTCGAGGGCGCGCCGGATGTTCGGCGCCTGCCGGAAGCCGTGCTCCTCGCCCTCGAAGGCCACGTAGGCGACGGGCACGCCCTTGTCCCGGACCGCCGAGACGATCATCTCCGCCTGGTTGGGCGGGACGACCACGTCATCGAGCCCTTGGAACACGATGAGTGGGGCGGTCAGCTGATCGGTGTGGTGGATCGGCGAGCGCTCGACGTAGAGGTCACGGCGCTCGGGGTACGGGCCGACAAGTCCGTCGAGGTAGCGGCTCTCGAACTTGTGGGTTTCGGTCGCGAGCGCCTCGAGGTCGGCCACGCCGAAGTGGCTGGCGCCGGCCGAGAACGTGTCGCTCGCGCACAGCGCGGCGAGCGTCGTGTAGCCACCGGCGCTGCCGCCCGTGATGGCGAGCCGCTTCGAGTCGGCGAGGCCCTGGTCGGCGAGCCAGCGGGCCGCGGCCTCGCAGTCCTCGACGTCGACGATCCCCCAGCTGTCCTTGAGGAGGTCGCGGTAGGGACGCCCATAGCCGGTCGAGCCGCCGTAGTTCACGTCAACGACCGCGAACCCGCGGCTCGTCCAGTACTGGATGCCGAGCTGCAGCATCGGCCGCGCCGCCGACGTCGGCCCACCGTGGATCTCGACGATGAGCGGGGGCGCCTCGCCGGGCGGTCCCTCGAAGGACGGGTTGGCCGGCGGGTAGTGCAGCGCGTGCGCCGTCCGGCCGCCTGCGCTCGGGAAGCTGATGCCACGGGGCTCGGAGATGAAGCCCGGATCGAGCCCGAGGTCGCGTGGCGGGCGCAAGACCTCCACCTCGACGGTGTCGACGTCGACGCGCACGACGCCGGGCTCCGCGGTCGGGGACGCGCCGACGAACACCACGCGCGTGCCGTGCGCGCGAACCTCGGAGATCGCGGTGTAAGGGAGGGCGAGCTCGCGCACCTCCCCGTCCGGCTCGAGGACCGCGAGCCGCTGCAGACCGCCAGAGCTGAAGGCGAAGGCGATGCGACCGTCGTCGAGGAACGCGTAGCGCGACTGGTTGAAGACCCACTGCGGGCCGCCGATCTCCGCCTCCTTGAGGACGACAGGCCGCACCTCACCGTCGACGAGGCGGTACAGGTTCCACCACCCGGTCCGGTCGGAGATGAGGTGGAGCACGCCGTCGGGCGACCACGCCGGTTGGTTGATGGACTCGTCAGGGCCGCCCGCGACCTGGCGGCCGTCGACCATCAGGCGGGTGCCGTCCCATGGCATGTTCGGGTGGTCCCATTCGAGCCAGCAGAGGGCGCTTCCGTCGGGCGACGGCCGGGGGTCGGACACGAAGTCGGCGCCTGAGGCGACGACGGTCACGGCGCCTGACCGTGCGTCCATCCGCACGATCTCGTTGACGGCCTCGCCTCCGCTGACCGGGTGGTGCTCGCGGACGCAGACGATGGACCCGCCGCGCTCGACTCGACCGTCGGCCCACCGATCGGCGTGCGGCTGCTCGGGCTCGGCGGTGACCACGACCGGCTGCTCGCCCGGCACGAGCCGGTACAGGCGCTGGTCGCTCCACTCGGTGAACCACACGACGCCGTCGTGCACCCACCACGCTCCACCGCCGTACTCGTGCGCGCGCGTGCGTGCCGACCACGGCGGCGGCAGCACGTCCTCGGTCGTGCCGTCGGCGTGGCGGCGGACGAGCACGACCCGGCCCGCCTCCTCCGGCCGCAGCTCGCTCCACCACACGTCGTCGCCGTCCACCCACGTGCCCCCGATGCCCGCGGCAGCGCGCACCACGAGCTCGGACGTGATCGGCGTCGGCCACGACCCGAAGGGCGTCACTTCCTTGCGGGTCACGCGAGCAGGTCAGCGATGCGACCGATGCCCTCGCCGAGGTCGTCGTCGCCAAGCGCGAAGGACAGGCGCGCGTAGCCCGGCGCGCCGAACGCCTCGCCCGGCACGACCGCGACCTTCGCCTGGTCGAGGATCACCTCGCACAGCTCGAGTGAGGTCTGCGGCGTCCAGCCGCCGATGGTGCGCCCGAGCACGCCGGTCAGGTTCGGGAACGCGTAGAAGGCGCCCTGCGGCTCGATGCAGGTGATGCCGTCGATGGCATTGAGGAGCTTGTGCATGGTGCGCCCCCGGCGGTCGAACGCCTCGCGCATCATGGCGACGGCCGCCAGGTCGCCGCTCACGGCTGCGAACGCGGCGCGCTGGCTGACGTTGGCGACGTTCGACGTCGAGTGCGACTGCAGGTTGGTGGCCGCTGTGATGACGTCCTTCGGGCCGATCATCCAACCGACGCGCCAGCCGGTCATGGCGTAGGTCTTGGCCACGCCGTTGACAACGACGCAGGTGTCCGCGAGCTCGGGGACCTCGGCGAGGATCGACGTGAACCGGTGGTCGCCGTAGGTGAGGTGCTCGTAGATCTCGTCGGTGACGACCCAGATGCCGTGCTCGAGCGCCCACTCGCCGATGGCGCGCACCTCATCGGGCGGGTACACCGCGCCGGTCGGGTTGGACGGCGATACGAAGAGCATTGCCTTGGTGCGGGGCGTGCGCGCCGCCTCGAGCTGGTCGACGGTGACGCGAAAACCGGTCGTCTCATCGGTCGGCAGCACGACCGGAATGCCCCCCGCGAGCATGATCGGCTCGGGGTAGGTGGTCCAGTACGGCGCCGGCACGAGCACCT